>JAHFRV010000020.1:0-13891 GCA_023266095.1 Gammaproteobacteria bacterium
GCCAAGAGCCATAAAACGAAGGCCAAAAGCCTATCCATTACTGATGAAACCTCGCGACGAAGCAAGAGCTGAGGTGATGAAAAATGGTCACCCAAAGAAGCTTAAGTAAGCGCCATTCTCGTCAGAGCCTACTTATCATAGGCATGACAATTCTTCTTCCGCTGGCCGGGGTCGCCCAAACGGTGACGTTGAATCCGGTCAAGGACAACACCTTGTATGACAGCCCGAGTGGGGCCTTGAGCAATGGTGCCGGTATTCACCTGTTTGCGGGTACAACCAACAACAGCCTAAGACGGCGAGCGGTGCTCGCCTTTAATGTCAGTCAGATTCCAGCCGGTTCGACTATAAACAGTGTCAGCCTGACGATGAACGTCTCCCGCGCTCAGGCAGGGCCGATGAACATGGAACTGCATCGCCTGCTGGCCAATTGGGGAGAGGGAATTTCGAACGCTGGCACAGTCAACGACGGGGACGGCACCGCCGCGGCGGCCAATGACGCCACCTGGTTACATCGGTTTTTCAATACACCACTGTGGGCCACGGCCGGTGGAGACTACGAGCCGACGGCGAGTGCCACAATGTCCGTCGGCGGCGTCGGATCGTATACTTGGGCAAGCACTCCGCAGCTGGTGAACGACGTACAAGGGTGGCTCGCCAATTCCTCGAGCAACTTTGGCTGGATAGTGATAGGCAATGAGGCCGCCCCACAGACGACGACCAAAGCCTTCGATAGTCGCGAGAGCGCGAATCCGCCCCGCTTGGTGATCGACTACACTGCGCCGGGCGGAGGCGGCAATGTTGCCCCGATCGCCAATGCCGGCGGCCCTTATAACGGGTCGGTAGGCGCAGCGATTAGTTTCAACGGTTCGCAATCCACCGACAATGACGGCACGATCACCTCATATGCGTGGACCTTCGGCGATGGCACCACCGGCAGTGGCGTGACGCCGACCCACAGCTATTTGGCGACCGCCACGTACAACGTAACCCTTACCGTGGCCGACAACGGAGGGCTCACGGGCAGCGCGACGACGGCCGTGACCATCGGCTCCGTGCCACCGACCAACCAGCCGCCCATAGCGAATGCGGGTGGGCCGTACCTAGGCACCGTGGGCAATTTGATCATCTTTAATGGCTCGGCCTCTTCCGATCCTGACGGTACGATCGTCTCCTATGCCTGGAATTTCGGTGACGGTACTTCGGGCACGGGCGTAGGACCGATCCACACCTATGCGGTCACCGGTTCTTACGTTGTCACCCTCACCGTGACGGACAATTCCGGCCTCACCGCAACGGCAACCACCGGCGTAGGGGTCACCGGTAACAATATGGGAGGAGACGACGGCGACGGTGATGGTGACGGTGACGGTGACGGTGATGGTGATGGTGATGGTGATGGTGATGGTGATGGTGATGGTGATGGTGATGGTGATGGTGATGGCGATGGTGATGGCGATGGTGATGGCGATGGTGATGGTGATGGTGATGGTGATGGTGATGGTGATGGCGATGGCGATGGCGATGGCGATGGTGTGTTTAATGGGGGTAACGGAAGCTCGTCAGGTAGTACGAATGGCGGTTTCTCTGGGAACACCAACGGGGGCACGTTCCGCAATCGCGGCAGCTTCTTCGGAAATAATCCCGGCATCTTTGAGCGCAGTGTGCGTACGTGGTGGGGCAGCAGCGGGCGTTAGCAGAGAGCGTTCGAAGAGATCCGCCATTGGCGGCCGGCCGCGGTTTACCATCGGTCATGGACCGGCGCCAATGGCGTGCTCTTCAATTTAGCGATAGCGTTTTTTATACGGCGCTCGGCGCCGTCAGGCGCACCTGATGGGCATTGATTGTCGACGAGTCACTGCGCGACGACGTGGTGGGTTACGCCGCTGACGCGGCTAACCCACCCCAATCAAATGGACTCCCCCATCTACCAACGGCATCATGATGTGCCAAGCGGGTGAGTAGGTCACCGGCGTGTGAGACAGAGCGAGTCCGACATGCAGCATAACGCAGCCGTCATAGGATTGGATATTGCCAAGAACGTTTTTCAAGCCGTAGGCAAAGATGAGCGAGGCAACGAGGTACTGAAGCGCAAGATGTCACAGAATCAGGTATTGGCGTTCTTCGCCAATCTACTCGCCGCCAAGGTCGATATCGAAGCGTGCGCCACCGCCCATTACTGGGCACGGAAGATCGCCAAGCTGGGGCACGAAGTCAGGCTCATTGCGGGGCAGCATGCCGAGAAGTACGTCAGCGGCAACAAAAACGACCACCGTGACGCGCAGGCCATTTGCGAGGCACATACCCAGGCCGACATGCGCTATGTGCCGCTCAACACCGAGATGCAACAGGAACTGCAGATGTTGCACCGTATTCGCCAACAGCTCATGACACAGCGGATCGCGCTGATCTGTCAGGTCAGGGGGCTTGGGTGAATTCGGTGTGGTATTGCCCGAAGTCGTGACGGCGTTTCATGACGGACTACAGCAGGTGCTGGGGAAAATCCGGTCAAGCTAACGGCGGGCGTGTTGGAGATGCTGCTCGAGCTGATTCGGCTACCTCGACGCGTTATTGGCGCGGTATGACGCGCGTATTGTACGGGCCGCACGGCACGATGAGCGCAGCCAACGCCTGATGGCCATTCCGAGTATCGAGCCGATGCTCGCCACCGCGTTGATCGCACCCGTGCAGGAACCGTGTCATTTCAAATCGGGACGCGGCTTTGCAGCCAACCTGGGATTAACGCCCTATGCGCACAGCAGCGGCGGACGACAGGTGTTGTTGGGTATCTCGAAACAAGGTGAACGCCGCCTGCGCCCTGCTGATCCACGGCACGCGCAGTGTCCTGTGACCACACAAGGCAAGCCGGATCGGCTACGGGGTTGGACGCTCAAGCTCAAACAGGCCAAACGCTACAACCTCGGCGCGGTGGCGCTGGCCAACAGGGTGGCACTCATCGCCTGGGCACTGTTGGCGCACGACCGTCACCACCCAGGCCCGATGGAGCGTGTGACAGCCCATCGAGGCGGCACACGCGTTGTGAAAGAGACAGGCCGGAATTGCCGAGGTGAAGACAGGCAGATGCCCAACAGGTCGGACCGACGCCGGGAAAATCCGCTAACGCGGTTGGCCATCACAGGCCGACACCCTATAGGCAACCCGACATGCGCATTGCATTGCGGCCCGCGCCGCAAAGCCGGTTCATCGAGAGGCGGGATGATACACGCAATTAATTCCCGTTGGCGGCAGTCAATCTTTTCCTTGCAATGCGGGTGGAGTCCATAGATACCGCACTGCTCTATGACGCATCGGTTATCGAAACGAGTTAGAGCTGGCTTCTTGGACCGCTTGCGCGTTCCAGAGAGTCACGGTTCCACTTAGCCAGATTAGCTGCAGCGGCATAGGTGGTCTGCAAGAATTGCAGCAGTGTCTCGTCCGGCGATGCTGATTCTCTGACTATGTCGTAGGGAAGAATGAATTCGTGCAAGTCGTTGCTATAAAAAGCTTCACCCGGCTGCACGAAGGCCGCCGCGAAATTGGGCGGCTCCGGATAAGCGTATGAATAAAAGGCAGCATACGGGATCGGTCCCCCACCTGGCCAAAATCCGCAACTGCTGACTTCCTCCGAGTAAGCCTCGCGGGTCACCCAATCTGGGAGGTGGGGAATGCCGCCGGGATGTTCCGGCGCTCGTCGTCCGGAAAATCGGGTTACGGCCAAGTCTGCGGCGCCCCAGAAGAAATGAACGGGGCTGCATTTGCCGACAAAGGGCGCACGAAATGTCTTAAAGATTCGATCGGCCTGCACCAGGATACGCCAGAAACGGTTGACGTAGTCTCGGTCGTAGGCACGGTGAGTTTCATCCTCGTCAAAAGGAATCGGATCGAGGACCTCATTCGGCATGCGGTAAATATCCACGTGCAGATCAAGCTTTTTCATCTCCGCCATGAGATTCGCATAGAAAGTCGCCACTGACTGTGGTTGGAGCAAGACTCGGCCGCTGCGGCCGTCGCTCGATTGCACGATTAACTCATGAGCGATGAAGTCGAAGTTGATTTGAAATGTCCGGTTTTCATACGGGACCGGCCCAGTAGTCAGCCCTTTGGACGTTACATACAGCGTGGCATGCCAGGAATGGTTGACCCAGGGACTTTGCACAAAGCGAATTTTCCCGACGATCTGGGTGCACATGTGTAATGTTGCGTAGGTATCTCTCCACGCCTCGAGAGGTAGCGCCGGCCATGTTTCCGATAATCCCGACATCGTCATGAATATCCTATTGCCACTATTAGCTGTCTTGACCGCCGTCTTTCCTCATTTCAGTGTGGTATATGATCCAGACATGGTCAATATGGATCAATGCTCCATAAGAAATTCAGTTTTATGCGCCCTAAAATTCTTTATGCCTGCGGTTCACCCCACTTCATTATTGCGGCGGGCCCTCTTGCTCGAATTGGGTGCCGCCTTCCGGGGATTGGATGGCGAGGCTTTCGACGAGGCGGCCGCGCAAGGTGAGGCTGCCGCGCAGACGTTGTTGGCGGTCGAGGCTGTATTCGAAGTTGTAGGTGCGGCGCCACACGGCGTTGCCGCGCGTGTTGCGGGCGATGCCGATGCGGCGGAGGGCGACGGTATCGTCGAGGAGCTGGGCGTCGATTTTGGCGCAGGCTTTGGCACAGATGCTTAATGCCAGTTCGCGCGTGCGTAGGCTGTCGGCCCAGAACCAGACCAGCAGGCCGAAGACGGCGAGAATCAGCAGGGTGCTTAAGTCATCCATCTGGCGGTGCCGCGTGAGTTAGGTGGTGATCATGTTTCGCGTTCGGCTTGTTCCAATGCTTCGCTGGCGTGCAGCCATTGTTCTTCCGCGGCGGCCAGGTCCTGGATCACCTTGGTCTGTTTGTTCAACGCCTCGCGCAGCGAGTCTTTGTTGCGTGCCTCGTAAAGCAGCGGGTCGGCCAGTTGCTGTTCCAGCACCTTCTTTTGCGATTCGAGTTTCGCCATCGCGGCTTCCCAGCGGTCCACTTCGGCTTTGAGTGGACGCAGTTGTTTGCGGCGTTCGGCGTCGTCGCGGCGTTTGGCCTTGCGCGCCTCGGCGCTGTGTTCGCCAGTCGCGCGGCTGTCTTCCGTGTTCGGGTTGTTGTCGCGTTGCAGTATCCAGCGCCGGTAGTCATCCAAGTCGCCGTCGTAAGCGACGGCTTGGCCGTCGGCTACCAGCACGAAGGCATCGCAGACGGTGCGCAGCAGGTGGCGGTCGTGGGACACCAGCACCAACGCGCCGGGGAAATCTTGCAGCGCCAGGTCCAGCGCGTGGCGCATTTCCAGATCGAGGTGATTGGTGGGTTCGTCGAGCAATAATAAATTGGGGCGTTGATACACCAGCAGCGCCAGCACCAGTCGGGCCTTTTCACCGCCGGAGAAAGGCGCGACCGGGGCCAGCGCATCGTCACCCATGAAGCCGAAACCGCCGAGAAAGTCGCGTAATGATTGTTCCGCCGCGGTGGGGTCGAGGCGCAGCAGGTGTTGCAGCGGACTTTCATCCAGCTGCAATTGCTCCAATTGATGTTGCGCGAAGTAACCGATGCGCAGGCCGGTGCTTTCTTCGCGCTCACCCGCCAGCGGCGCGAGTTCGCCGGCCAGCACTTTGATGAAAGTGGATTTGCCGGCGCCGTTGGGGCCGAGCAGGCCGAGCCGGTCGCCGGGGGCGAGGCTGAGTTTGACGCCGCTCACGATCGCCCGTCCAGCGTAACCGGCGGCGACATGTTTCAGTTGCAACAGCGGATGAGGCAGCTGCGGCGGCGCGCGGAAACTGAAGTTAAACGGCGAATCGACGTGGGCCGGCGCGATCAGCGTCATGCGCTCCAGCGCCTTCAAGCGGCTCTGCGCCTGGCGCGCCTTGGTGGCTTGGGCGCGGAAGCGGTCGATGTAATTGCGCATGTGCGCGACTTCGCGCTGCTGTTTCTCGTAGACCGCCTGCTGGCCGGCCAGTTGTTCGGCGCGGCGGCGCTCGAAGGTGGAATAGTTGCCGCTGTAGAGTTTCAATTCCTGATTGGCGATGTGCAGGATGTGGCCGGTCACGTTGTCGAGAAAATCACGGTCGTGCGAGATCAGCAACAAGCTGCCGGGATAGGCGCGCAGCCAGTCTTCCAGCCACAACACGGCGTCGAGGTCGAGGTGATTGGTGGGTTCGTCGAGCAGCAGCAGATCGGAGCGGCACATCAGGGCGCGGGCGAGATTGAGCCGCATGCGCCAGCCGCCGGAGAAACTGCGCACCGGCACCGTTTCCTGCGCGGCGGTGAAACCCAGGCCGTGGATGAGTTGCGCGGCGCGGTTGCGGGCGGTGTAGCCGCCGATGGCGTCGAGCCGCGCGTGCAACGCGGCGATGCGTGCGCCGTCGTCGTCGGCCTCGGCCTGTGGTAATTCGCGGTACAGCCGCGCCAGTTCCTCGTCGCCCGCCATCACGTAATCGACGGCGGGGGTGTCCACCGCCGGCATTTCCTGCGCCACGTGGGCGATGACCCAGCCGGGCGGCAGGCTGAAATCACCGTGGTCCTGCTTGAGTTCGCCGCGGATCAGCGCGAACAGGCTGGACTTGCCGGTGCCGTTGGCGCCGGTGAGTCCGACCTTATGGCCGGGAAAAATAGTCAGGCTCGCCCCCTTGAATAATAGCCGGGCGCTCCGATATAGAGTGAGGTCGTTAAGAATTAACATGGTCGCGCAGTGTATCAGCCCCTCGGGGTGTGCTACCATGCAGTCCTGACGATTAGAGGACGCAAAGGTCGCGTCCCCCCGCGTGGTGTATCCCTCCTGGTTTTACCCCCCGCCTTTAACAAAAAAATCACCGGCTGGACCTTCCTGAGCGTTGCTCTGGGCAGACGGTTCTTGGAGTATTCAAAACAATGTCATTTTCCGAACTCGGCCTGAGTGCCGAACTCCTGCGCGCGGTCAGCGAACAGGGCTATACCCAACCTACCCCCGTGCAGATTCAAGCCATTCCGGTGATCATGGCGGGCCGCGACATCCTCGCCGGCGCGCAGACCGGCACCGGCAAGACCGCGGGATTCACCTTGCCTTTGCTGCAACGCCTCACGGCCTCGACGCCGCAGGGCCAAACCAAACGGGTGCCGCGCGCCTTGATCCTCACCCCCACCCGCGAGCTGGCGGCGCAAGTGGCCGAGAGCGTGGCGACCTACGGTAAATACCTGCCGCTCAAATCGGCGGTGATCTTCGGCGGCGTGGGCATCCATCCCCAGATCGACGCCCTGCGCCGCGGCGTGGACATCGTGGTGGCGACGCCGGGCCGTTTGCTCGACCACGTCGGTCAGAAGACCGTGGACCTCAGCAAGATCGAGATCCTGGTGTTGGATGAAGCCGACCGCATGCTCGATATGGGTTTCATTCACGACATCCGCAAAGTCCTCGCGCTGTTGCCCGCGGGCCGGCAGAACCTGTTGTTCTCCGCCACCTATTCCGATGAGATCAAACAGCTTGCCGACAAGCTGCTCAACAACCCCGCGCTGGTGGAAGTGGCGCGCCGCAACATCGATGCCGAGGGCGTGAATCAGGTGGTGCACCGCGTCGACCGCGAGCGCAAGCGCGAGTTATTGTCGCATCTGATTTCTACCCATGATTGGCGGCAGGTGCTGGTGTTCACCCGCACCAAACACGGCGCCAACCGCTTGGCCGAGCAATTGGAGAAAGATGGCATCAACGCCGCCGCGATCCACGGTAATAAGAGTCAAGGCGCGCGCACGCGCGCCCTGGCGGATTTCAAGACCAACCAGGTCCGCGTGCTGGTGGCCACCGACATCGCCGCCCGCGGCCTCGACATCGATCAACTGCCGCATGTGGTGAATTTCGAATTGCCCAACGTATCGGAAGACTACGTGCACCGCATCGGCCGCACCGGCCGCGCCGGCGCCAGCGGCGAAGCGGTGTCGCTGGTGTGTGCCGATGAATTGGAATTGCTGTCGGGCATACAACGCCTCATCAAACGCGAGTTGCCGGTGGTGAACGTCCCCGGTTTCGAACACGACCCCAGTATCCGTGCCGAACCCATTCCCAACGGCCGCAACAGCGCCCGTGGCGGACGGGGTGCTCCCCGCGCACCGCGCGGCGATCACGCGCCGCGCCGCGAGCGGGCCCCCGGTGAGCAACCGCGCCGCGATGCCGCACGGAGCAATCAATCGCCACGTGAGCGCACGCCTCGCGATCAGCCGCGCCGCGAGCAGACCGCGCGTCCGCCGCGGGCGGATGGCCGACCCGCGGGACGTTCGCAGGGCCAGGAGCGTCATGGTCAAAATTCCGCACGGCACGAGTCCCCGCGCGGTGAAGTGAATGGCAATGTGCAACACCCGGCGCCGCGCCGCGAACAGGCGGCGCGTAACGCCGTGCCGCCGCGTCCGCGAGCGGATCAGGGTCAGCGTGGTGAGGTCAATTCGAACGGTAATTATGTTGCGCCGCAACGTAGCGACGGGCCGTCCGGCAACCGCGCCGCGTCCGCCCATCCGCAGCGGCGTCCCGCGCAACGCGAAGTGCCCGCGCTGTTCGGTCGCCGCAATGCGGAGAGCGACGACAAAGCGAGTTAATCGCCGCGTCGTCGACGCAGACGATCGCGTAAACAAACCCCGCCGATGCGGGGTTTGTTTATTGGGTCAGACAACCGAGCTCGCTTGTGGAGCCGGATACCGCCGTTTGAATATTGCCGGCAATCCGTGAAGCGGGCAGCTTGCCGGATTGCATGCTCGGCAAAGCTTGATTAGCGCTGACTCTGACCAGTGGCTGCAGGTCGCTTCGCGGCGTTGCCGCCGTCGATAATCTCGATATTGAGTATCTTGAATTTTCCCGACGCACGTTTATTGTCTTTTTTCGATACGCATTCAACCTTGATGTCATCCACATCGACCCGCCATACGCCTTCGGTGACGTAGTCGTTGTTCTTAACATACGTGCTCGCCGTCCAGTTGTAAGGCGTATAGCCGCGGTCCCGCAAATAATCCAGGGTTTTATCCTTGCACCAGGCCCGCGCTTCGCCGGTCAGTTCGAAACCGGCATGGCCCGCCGGCGCGGCGAGCAGCCCGCTCAACACCAAGCCGATGATTCTTGCATACATCTGCTGTTCTCCTTGAGTGAGACGGATCTGTTGCGTCGATATGCGGGAGTGTGACGCGTTAAACGGGATCGAAATTCATGAGCTGAATGAGCGTGGGCGTATCGCGTGTCCACGCTCATTCAGAACGCTGCTTATTTGAATAGTTGCCCGAAGAGTTTCTGCATTTCCAGCCAGGAGGCTTTGTCGGCTTCGGCATTGTAGGCCAGGGGCAGATTGAATTCCTTGCCGCGTTTATCGGCCTCGGGGTTGGTAAAGCTGTGTTTGGCGCCGGGATAGGCGATGAGTTGATAATCGACCTTGGCGGCGTCCATCTCTTGCTTGAATTGGGCGACCTGTTCGGCGGGGACGAAAGGATCATCGGCGCCGGTCAACACTAACACTTTGCCTTTGATGACACCGGTTTGGGCGGGCTTGGCGGTGGCGAGGTTGCCGTGAAAGCTGACCACGCCGGCCAGCGGCATGCCGCCGCGCGCCATTTCCAGAACCACGCTGCCACCCATACAATAGCCGATGGCGGCGATGCGTTGCGGATTGACGGTGGGTTGTTGTTTCAATGCGTCATATCCCGCTTGAAAACGCGCTGTCGCCACCGCGTGGTTGGCGGCGAGTTCACTGGAAAGCTTGTTAGCGTCGTTGGGATGATGAACATGTTTGCCTTCGCCGTACATATCTAGGGCGAGCGCGGTGTAACCCAGCTCGGCGAGCATGCGCGCCCGTTTGCGGGCGTAATCGTCATGGCCCCACCATTCATGGACTACCAATACGCCGGGGCGTTGGCCTTTGATCGCGTCGTCGTAGGCCAGATAAGCTTTCATGGTCACACCTTGCACGGTGTAATCCAATTCCTTGTCGACGATGGCGGCCTGGGCCGCGGCGATGCTGAGTGCGAATAGTATTGCACTTCTCCAAAGTGTGCGCATGGTGTTCTCCTTATGAGTTGATTGAGTGGGTCTTGCTGGAATCCGGTTTCACACCCGCCGCGCAGCGGGCTGGTCGCCGGTCATTATGTTCGTTTTCCCTTGAGCGAGTCTATGGGTGTGATGACGTGGTAGCGCCGCATGCCGCTGCGAAGCCGGTTCGCGTATAAGCCCCTGTTGTACGTTATGCGATATTGAGGGTGGAGCGCCGCTCGGACTACAACGACTATGGGTGGCCAGGGCTGCGGAGTCGAGGTCGATATTCTTGTTACCGCACTCGATCGATAGGAAGATGCGTGATGTTGATCGAGATCAAAAGATCAAACGTGGTAATGAGATTAATGCGCGCAGGCGGCGCGCACTTGAATGAGGTCGGTGTGACCTTGTAGTACTTTTTCGATGCCGTCTTGTTTGAGGGTTTTCAAACCGCTGCAGATGGCGGCGCGCAAAATGGCTTGGGCGCTGGCGCCATCAAGAATGGCCCGCTTCACCAGTGGGCTGACTTCCAATAATTCGTGCAGAGACAGTTGTCCCGCGTAACCGGTGTTTTGGCAGTGTTTGCAGCCCGCCGCGCGGTGCAGCATGAGCTGCCCTGTGTGGCCGCCCCAGAGTTTCCGCCACTTTTCCAGTATCTTTTCCCGCAAGTCTTCCGTTCGCGCCGCCGGTTCGTCCGGTGAGGGGTGGTCGGCGACATATTCGGCGGCGAGGCCTCGCAATTCCTCGCCGGTGAGCGCATAGGATTTTTTACAGTGCTTGCACAGTCTCCGCACCGGCCGCTGTGTCAGCACGGCGCTGAGGGCGTCGGCGAGTTCATAACGCGGCACGCCCATATTGATCAGCCGCTCCACCGCTTCGCCGGAGTTGCGCGCCGGCAGACCGGCCAGGATCTGCGGGCCGGCCAGCGCGCCGCTGACCGCCTGTTGGGCGAGCCGCGGTTGTGACAGCGGGTTGATCATTACCACGTCGGGATCGGCGCCGAGTAATGCTTCGATGGAGTCATCCTGTTGCGAGTCCGGGCAATTGCCCAGCCGCACATGGCGGATATTGGCCGGCATAGTACGTTCGGCGTTGTCGAGTACCCAGATTTTTTTGCCGCCGTTGTTGAGATGCAGCAGCAGGGCATGCAACAAGTGTGTTTTGCCGGAACCGGTGGGTCCGCAGATCAAAAATAAGCCGTGGCCGCCCAGGGTGAGTTCGTCGATACGTTTGAGATTGCCGTCGCTGAAATCCAGTTCGTTCAGGGTGCGCTGGTGGCTCAGCGAAGTGATTTTGAGTACCACGTCGTGTTCGCCGTCGAAGGTGGAAATGTAATAAACGCGCACCTCTAAACTGCTGGGATATAAAATTGACTGTTCGATGAGACCGATCTGTGCGCCGTGGCCGTGCCGGCCATCGAAGTGGGTGAGCAAGCTCAGTTCAGCCAGTAGTCTGGGCCACAATTCAGCCGGAATGGCGCCATGTTCGCGGAGTTCGCTGTTTTGGCGCAGGCGGATTCGCGCTCCATGCTGTGGTACGGATTCGAGATGTATCGCGCTGGCGTCTTCCCGGGCCGCGCCGAGTATCAGTTCGCGCAGAAAATCGGCCGCCGCCGTGTCGTGCTTGACCGGTTGGACGGGTGCGGTGGTTTCAGTGCTGAGTTTATCCGGCGCCGCCTGGGCAGATGCAGCGGCGCTTACCGCGGCCTTCCGCTGCGGTACTGTTGTGGCCGGCGGCGGCCCCGGATCGATCTTGGAAGCCGGCGGCGTGCGTGCGGCGGGCGGCCCGGCGGCCGGCGTAGGCGTAGGCGTAGGCGACGGGTTGGTTTGGCCGTCGCGGTAACAATAGTCGATGGCCCAGCTCAAATCGGCGCGTGCGGCCATCACCGGATCAATGGGATGGCCGGTTATCGCATGCAGGGTGTCTAGGGTTTCCCAGTGGGTGGGATCTTCCATGGCGACCACCAGTTTTCCTTGATAACGTCGCAGCGGCATCACGCTGTGGCGGATGGCGATACTTGCATCGACCAGCTTGAGTACCGCCGGGTCGAGCGGGAATTGGTGGAGATCCACGAAGGGGATGCCGAGCTTGTTGGCCAGACTTTTTTGAATGTCTTCCTGTTTGATCACTCCGCGCGCGGTCAATAGCTCGCCGAGAGTCATGTGGCGCTGGCGCTGCTGCTGGCTCAGCGCAGCATCGAGTTGTTGCTGACTGATCAATTTGTCTTGCACCAGAATTTCACCGATTTGCAAATGCGGCATGGTCTGCTGGCGCTTGAGGGCCTGTTCCAGTTGTTCGGTGTTGACCACGGCGGTGAGACTGAGCTGTTCACCCAATGAGCGGGAACGGTGTTCCTGCTGTTCCAGCAACACCATAGCCACATCCTGGTCGCTAACCACCTTGTCCTTGATCAACTGTTGGCCCAGGAGTTTACCGATGCGGTGTTTGGCGATGGCATTGTTGGGAACGAAGAGGTGGGTATATTGATCGCTATCTTGGACAGGGAAAAGATGAATGCCGTGCCGCCCGTTACGGAAGCCGAAGCTGACGCCGTCGATGGTGCTGTGATCGGTGAATTCGATTTCAAACTCCAGCGGCTCGGTGGAAACGCGTACTCCTTTGGTGGTGGTGAGTACGGAATCGTCGTCACGCTGCCACTTGCGCGGCTGCGGTATGCGCATGAGCCGGAGCTCGTGCATGCCCAGTTTTTTAATTTTCTCCTGCTCCTCGATGAGGATGCCGATCTTGCCTTTGTCCGCGTCGAAGCTCATCAGTTTACCGATGAGTTTGCGGCCGTCGATTAATTCGACCACGGTGCGCTCACCTTGGTGGATGGCGGTTTCGGCGCGTAGCGCGCAGAGGGGGGGGACGGGTAAATCGAGAGCCGCTTCCATACTTATTCCTGTGGACATGGGTGCCGCGATGATGAGCTAGCCTGGCCCGGTGGGATGGAGCACATCCTGTAGCGAGGCGGGCGGTTGATGGAGAGTCCGTAACGGCATGCAACTATCGATATCACACCAATGGTTTTAGTAGGCCGGGACACGACCGGCGGATGCTCGTTTCGATTTACATAGGGGTTATCGGAAGCTGAATGCAAAACTTTTAGGCTGGCGTGACCGACAATCCGGCAGTTTGTGAACCAGTTATCACTTGCAGAATGACCGCGTAGGGAACCTGAGCAGGTTCTTAGTGTTCCCGTTCACACTCGTGAGTGGTTGCGACTTTGCCGTCGGCGGTGACGGTTTCCAGTTTCACAGTGAATCCCCACAGCCGGGTGAAATGGCGCAGGACTTCGTCGACATCCTCGGCGAGCGGCTGACGATTATGCTGGGTGTGGCGCAGGGACAGCGAGCGGTCGCCGCGCAGGTTGACGCTGTAGATCTGGATATTGGGCTCGCGCATGCTGAGATTGTATTGGCTGGCCAGCACTCGGCGGACCTGGCGGTAACCGGCGTCATCGTGTATCGCCGAAATTTCCATGTGGTTGTCGGTGTCGTCGTCCAGCACGCTGAAGAGTTTGAAGTCGCGGATCAGTTTCGGCGAAAGATATTGGGCGATGAAACTCTCGTCCTTGAAATTGCGCATGGCGAAATCGAGCGACTGCACCCAATCGGTGTCCGCCAGCTCGGGGAACCAATGACGGTCTTCCTCGGTGGGATTTTCACACAGGCGTCGGATGTCGCTCATCATGGCGAATCCCAGCGCGTAGGGATTGATGCCGGAATAATAAGGACTGTTGAAGGGCGGTTGATATACCACGTTGGTGTGGCTTTTCAAAAATTCGATCATGAAACCATCGTTGACCAGCCCTTTTTCATAGAGGGTGTTCAATATCGTGTAGTGCCAGAAGGTCGCCCAACCCTCGTTCATGACTTGGGTTTGCCGTTGCGGATA
>JAHFRV010000020.1:13901-52206 GCA_023266095.1 Gammaproteobacteria bacterium
ATATTGGGCGATCTTGCGGACGATGCGCACCAGCTCACGCTGCCACGGTTCCAATAAAGGCGCGTTTTTTTCGATGAAGTACAGCACGTTTTCCTGCGGTTCGCTCGGGAAACGCAAGGCTTTGGTGGGATCGGCGGCGGCGTCCGCCCTGGGAATGGTCCGCCACAAATCGTTTACTTGCGATTGGAGAAATTCCTCGCGTTCGCGCTGCCGCAGTCTTTCTTCATGCGCCGATAGGCGCGGTGGGCGTTTGTAACGGTCCACGCCGTAATTCATCAGGGCATGGCAGGAATCGAGAATCAATTCCACCTCTTCTTCGCCGTGGCGCCGCTCGCATTCCGCCACGTATTTTTTGGCGAACACCAGATAGTCGATGATCGAATCCGGATTGGTCCATGTGCGGAACAGGTAGTTACCCTTGAAAAACGAGTTGTGGCCATAAGCAGCGTGGGCGATGACCAAAGCCTGCATGGTCATGGAATTCTCTTCCATGAGATAGGCGATGCATGGGTTGGAATTGATCACGATCTCATAGGCGAGCCCCATTTGACCGCGTTTATAACGTTGTTCGACACTCAGGAATTGTTTGCCGAAGGACCAGTGGTGATAACCCACCGGCATACCCACCGAGGAATAAGCGTCCATCATCTGCTCGGCGCTGATGACCTCGATTTGGTTAGGGTAAGTGTCGAGTTGATATTCCGCGGCGACCTTGGCGATTTCCTCGTCATATCGTTGCAACAAGTCGTAGGTCCATTCCGAAGTATAAGGTAGTTGCTTGTCGTTCATGCCGCGGCTTTCTTTTTGAAGAGTTTCCGGAAGACCGGGAAGATATCGGCGCTTTTCTCGATACGCTGCATCGCGAAATTAGGACAGGCTCTTTTGACGTTTTGAAATTCGCGCCACAAGCCGCGCGGGGTGTCTTCGGCGATTTCTATATATGCGTAATATTGAACCCGCGGCATGATGGATTTGGTAAGCACCTCTTTGCAGAGGGGCGAGTCGTCGCTCCAATTGTCGCCGTCGGAAGCTTGCGCGGCGTAGATGTTCCATTCCGAGGGCGGGTAGCGTTTGTCGATGATTTCCTCCATGAGCTTGAGTGCGCTGGATACCACCGTGCCGCCGGTTTCCCGCGAGTAGAAGAATTCGTTTTCATCCACTTCCTTGGCGATGGTGTGGTGACGGATGAAGACCAGATCGATGTGCTCGTACGTGCCGGTGAGAAAGAAATACAGCAGTGTGAAAAACCGCTTGGCCATGTCCTTTTTGCCTTGATCCATCGAGCCGGAAACGTCCATCAGGCAAAACATCACCGCCTGGCTGGAAGGATAAGGCTGTTTGATCCGGTTGTTGTAACGCAGATCGAAAGTGTCGATGAAAGGTACGGCCTTAATCCTGGCTTTCAAGCGTTCGATTTTGTCACGCAGCACGGCGACTCCGGGACTGGCTTCGCCGTTCAACAATAACAGGGCTTCCAATTCTTTTTCCGCTTCGTGCACTTGACCTTGCAGCGGCGAACGCAGCGCGATGCGGCGGCTGAGGGCGCCTTTGAGCGAGCGGATGATATTGATGTTGGTGGGAACACCGTCTTGGGTATAACCGGCACGCACGGTTTTTTCCCGCATCATTTTTTGCAATTGGTTTTTGACCAGATCGGGCAACTCCAAATCCTCGAAGAACAGATCGAGAAATTCCTCCCGGGAAATTTGAAAGACGAAGTCGTCGAGTCCCTCACCATTGTTGCTGGCTTTACCGCTACCTGGGCCGCCTGATCCGCCCAGCGGGCGGGGCAGGCGATCGCCGGTAACGAAGTCGGTATTGCCCGGATGAACGGTCTCGCGCTGTCCGCCCGGCCCGTGATGAATCACCGGCTCCGAAATATCTTTGGCCGGGATATTGATTTTTTCACCCCGGTTGAGATCGGTGATGCTGCGTTCGGCAATCGCGTCGGACACCGCCTTCTTTATCTGGTTTTTATAACGCCGGATAAATTTTTGCCGGTTAACCGCGCTTTTGTTCTTGCCATTGGGCCGCCTGTCGATGAATTGGGACACGCTATATGTCCATCCTATGTTGGTTATGACGACTTCCGAGTGCGCAAATGCCATTCGCACAGCAGGCGAACTTGCTTGGGCGTGTAGCCTTTGGTCACCATGCGATTGACGAACTCCTCATGCTTTTTCTTGTCATCCGACGTCGACTTGGCGTTGAATGAAATCACCGGCAGCAGATCTTCAGTGGTGGAGAACATCTTTTTCTCGATGACTTCGCGGAGTTTTTCGTAACTGGTCCACGACGGGTTTTTACCGGCATTGTTGGCCCGCGCCCGCAATACGAAATTGACGATCTCATTGCGAAAATCCTTGGGGTTGCTGATGCCAGCCGGCTTTTCGATTTTCTCCAGTTCGCCATTGATCGCCGCCCGGTCGAGGAATTCGCCGGTATCCGGGTCGCGGTATTCCGAATCCTGAATCCAATAATCGGCATAGGTTACGTAACGGTCGAAGATGTTCTGGCCGAATTCCGAATAGGATTCGAGATAGGCGGTCTGGATTTCCTTGCCGATGAATTCGGCGTAACGCGGCGCCAGATATCCTTTGAGGAAGGAGAGGTAACGGTCCTTCACTTCCGGCTGGTACTGCTCTTGCTCGATCTGCTGCTCGAGAATGTACAACAAGTGTACCGGATTGGCGGCGATTTCCGAATGATCGTAGTTGAACACCTTGGAGAGTATCTTAAACGCGAAGCGGGTGGACAGGCCTGACATGCCTTCGTCCGGGCCGGCGAAGTCGCGGTATTCCTGATAGGACTTGGATTTCGGATCGACGTCCTTGAGATTCTCGCCGTCATAGACCCGCATCTTGGAATAGATGCTGGAATTTTCCGGATCCTTGATGCGGGACAGGATCGCGAACTGGCCCATCATTTCCAAGGTGCCAGGCGCGCACGGTGAATTGGACAGCGATGAGTTGGTCAGCAGTTTTTCATAGATTTTCATCTCTTCGTGGACGCGCAGGCAATACGGCACCTTGACGATGTAAATGCGGTCGAGGAAAGCCTCGTTGTTTTTGTTGTTGCGGAAGGCCTGCCACTCCGATTCATTGGAGTGGGCGAGGATGATGCCGTCGAAGGGAATGGCTGCGAACCCTTCTGTGCCCTTGTAGTTGCCTTCCTGGGTGGCGGTCAGCAAGGGATGCAGCACCTTGATGGGAGCTTTGAACATTTCGACGAATTCGAGCATGCCCTGATTGGCCAGGCACAGACCGCCGGAGTAGCTGTAGGCGTCGGGATCGTCTTGCGAAAATTGCTCGAGTTTGCGGATGTCGACCTTGCCCACCAGGCTGGAGATGTCCTGGTTGTTTTCGTCGCCAGGTTCGGTTTTGGCTATGGCTATTTGACGCAAGATCGACGGCAGACGCTTCACGACCTTGAACTTGGTTATATCGCCGTTGTATTCGTGCAGGCGTTTGACCGCCCAGGGCGACATGATCTTGCCCAAATAGCGCTGCGGTATGCCGTAGTCTTCTTCGAGAATACGGCCGTCTTCCTGGCGGGAGAACAGCCCGAGCGGCGATTCGTTTACCGGCGAGTCCTTGATCGCGTAGAAAGGGATGTGCTCCATCAGCGATTTGAGTTTCTCCGCCAGCGAGGACTTGCCACCGCCCGGTGGTCCGAGCAGGTAGAGAATCTGTTTTTTCTCTTCCAGGCCTTGGGCCGCATGACGGAAGAAGGCGACGATTTGTTCGATGGTCTCTTCCATGCCGTAGAAATCGCGGAAGGCAGGATAGATTTTCATGACTTTGTTGGCGAAGATGCGGCTCAGGCGGGAATCCTTACTGGTGTCCAGCAGCTCCGGTTCGCCGATGGCCATCAGCAGACGCTCAGCCGCAGTGGCGTAAGCGGAAGGGTCGGTTTTGCAGATTTCGAGATATTCATTGAGGGTCAGCTCTTCTTGCCGAGACCCTTCATATCGCGCCTGGTAACTATCGAAGATACTCATAATCACCTCACTCCATGCTTTGCAGGGGCGCCGCCGCCCAATGCCGATGTGTTCCTGACTTTATGCTGCTCAATGTATTGGCACTCAAGCGACATTTTGCAACTATCAGGCCAAAACTATTGCTTGGTTTCAGTTTCGCTCGACACCGCCGCAGAATTGAACGGCAATCCAGTTTGTCACATTACTTATCCGATTATAGACAATTAGTTAATCAGGTCCATGCCCGCCGCCGGCTAATTGGCGTGACCACGGCCTGGCCGGTCACAACTTGAGCGTTTGCCTACATTAAATCCCTCAACAGTCATTTTTTCGACACTTCGGAAAGTGCGGAGGTTTCATAAGATTGCGGAATTATTTATTTGCTGCCCGCCCGCCCAGGCCGGCGGTGTCTTGCCGGTTTCAGGGAAACGAGCCCACTGTGTATAATGCCCAACCTTTTCCGTCAGTGTCGTATTAAGAATCTCATGGCAAGTATCGCAGCAGAGGCGGCCCGGCGGCGCACGTTCGCTATCATTTCGCACCCCGACGCCGGCAAGACCACCCTTACCGAGAAACTCCTGCTCTATGGCGGTGCCATCCAATTGGCCGGTGCAGTGAAAGGGCGTAAAGCGTCCCGGCACGCCACCTCGGACTGGATGGAACTGGAAAAACAGCGGGGTATCTCGGTGACGACCTCGGTGATGCAGTTCCCCTATAAGGGCGTGGTGGTCAATCTGCTGGACACCCCCGGCCACGAGGACTTTTCCGAGGACACCTACCGCACTCTCACCGCGGTGGATTCAGCGTTGATGGTGATCGACAGTGCCAAGGGCGTGGAGGAGCGCACCATCAAGTTGATGGAAGTCTGCCGCCTGCGCGATACACCGATCATCTCCTTCATCAACAAACTGGACCGTGAGGGCCGCGAGCCCATCGATCTGCTGGACGAGATCGAATCGGTGCTCAAGATTCAATGCGCGCCCATCACCTGGCCCATCGGCATGGGCAAGGGTTTTAAAGGCGTGTTCAATCTCTACACCAACAGCGTGCACTTGTTCAGTTCCACTCACGGCGGCCGCATTCAAGCGGGCGAGGTGATCGAGGGGCTGGCCAATCCGCGGCTGGATGACTTATTCGGCAGCATGGCCCGCGAGTTTCGCGATCAAGTGGAACTGGTCAAAGGCGCCAGCCATGACTTCGATCTGGCGGCCTATCGCGCCGGCCGATTGACTCCGGTGTTTTTCGGTTCGGCGGTGAATAATTTCGGCGTCGAGGATTTGTTGAATGCGATGGCGGAATACGCCCCCGCGGCCTTGCCGCGCCATGCCAGCAGCCGTGATGTGTTGCCTGATGAAGAAAAATTCACGGGCTTCGTATTTAAGATTCAAGCCAATATGGACCCGGCGCACCGCGACCGTATCGCTTTCATGCGGGTGTGTTCTGGCGCTTACAGCAAGGGTATGAAGTTGCATCAGGTGCGGCTGGGTCGCGACGTGAAGATCGCTAACGCCATCACTTTCATGGCGCGCGAGCGCGAGCAGGTGGAAGACGCCTACCCTGGCGATATTATCGGTCTGCACAATCACGGCACCATCCAGATCGGCGATACCTTCAGCGAAGGCGAAGTGCTCAAGTTCACCGGCATACCCCATTTCGCGCCGGAGTTGTTCCGCCGTGCTCGCCTGCGTGATCCGCTGCGGATGAAAGCCTTGCAGAAGGGCCTCGAACAGTTGTGCGAGGAAGGGGCCACCCAGTTGTTCAGGCCGCTCAATAGCAACGATTTGATCTTGGGCGCGGTGGGGGTGTTGCAGTTCGACGTGGTGGCGCAACGGCTCAAGGACGAATATGGCGTGGAGTGTCTCTTCGAGGCGGCGGCGGTAGCCACGGCGCGCTGGGTGCTGTGTGACGACGCCAAGCGTCTTGAAGAATTCCGTCGCAAGGCTCACGACAATCTGGCCTTGGATGGCGGCGGCGACCTCACCTATTTGGCGCCGACCCGGGTCAACTTGGGGTTGACCATGGAGCGCTGGCCAGAGATCCAGTTCTTGGCCACCCGCGAGCACTGAGGACCGCGGGACGCTGAGTTTATACCGCCGCTTCCTTGAACAGGCCGGGTTCCAGATGGTGACGGCGCAACAATTTATAGAATTCCGTGCGGTTGCGTTTGGCCAGCCGTGCGGCTTGGGTGACGCTGCCCTGAGTGATTTGCAGCAGTTGCACCAGATAATCGCGCTCGAAACGATTGCGGGCGTCAGCGAAGGAGAGGATGTCTCCTGATTCGTTGCGCAGCGCTTTATTCACCAAGGAAGCGGGCACGATCGGCGTGGTGGAAAGGGCCACCACTTGCTCGACGACGTTGAGCAATTGCCGCACATTGCCCGGCCAGGGCGCGCCTATCATCAATTCCAAAGCTTCCGGCGAGAAGCCTTCTATCTCGCGGCTATTCTTCGCGGCGATGCGGGTCAGAAAATAGCTGGCGAGCAGGGGGATGTCTTCGCGGCGCTGTGCCAGCGTCGGAATTTCCAGGGCGACGACGTTGAGCCGATAATAAAGATCTTCGCGGAAATGGCCCTGGCTCATCGCCTGTTCGAGATTACGGTGGGTCGCGGAAATGACCCGCACATCCACCTTGATCACCTCGGTGGCGCCGACCGGCCGCACCTCGCGGTCCTGCAGCACCCGCAATAATTTCGCTTGCAGGGAAAGCGGCATGTCGCCGATTTCGTCTAGGAATAAACTGCCTTTATCGGCAGCCTGAAACAGCCCTTTGTGATTACGGGTCGCGCCGGTGAACGAGCCTTTATTATGGCCGAACAATTCCGATTCGAGCAGAGGTTCGGGGATGGCGCTGCAATTGATGGCGACGAAAGACTGGTCGTGACGCGGGCTGGCCTTGTGAATGGCGCGGGCCAGCAGGTCTTTGCCGGTACCGCTCTCGCCGTGGATGAAGACGCTGATATCGCTTTCCGCGACCAGCCGCGCCTGGTGCAGCACGTCCTCCATCATCGGATTGCGGGTGATGATTTCGCGGCGCCAGCCGGTGTCGCCGGTGGTTTCGATGTCGGCGATCTGGCTGTTGCCGCTGATGTCGATGGCCTTATTGATTTGATCGAGCAGCGTCTTGCTTTCGAAAGGTTTGGTAAGAAAACCGAACACGCCCCGTTTGGTGGCGTTCACCGCGTCGGGGATGGTGCCGTGCGCGGTGAGGATGATTACCGGGATCATGGGGTAACGTTGATGGATGGCCTCGAACACCGCCATGCCGTCCATGCCGCTCATGCGCAGATCGGTCACCACCACCTGGGGCCGGTGGATGGAAAACTGGGCGAGGGCGCGTTCGCCGCTGTCCATGGGAATGACGTCATATCCAGCGGTATTGAGCCGGATGGAGATGAGGCGCAACAGGCCGGGGTCATCGTCGATCAGTAATACTTTTCCTTTGGTGCGGTTCATTGCTTGTCCGTCACCTCGACTTTACGGCGTTCATAAATACTCCGTTCGATTTCCTTCAAAGCATCCAACTGCTGCTGTATGGCCGTGTTGTTGTTTTGCAGTTCCTTTATCTTAGCCGCCAGGGTCTGAATTTTTTTCTGGTCTTGCAGCGCGGTGAGAACATTCGCTTTCACCAGAGCCGCGGTGTCTTGAACTAATTTGGGTTGGTCGCTCTGTTCGTCGGTGATTTCGTTGAGCAGCCTAAGCGCGCGATCCGGGTCGTAGAAAGAGGCCTCACTCAAGCTGAGCAAGGTGATCAATCGGAGACGGTTGTGCAGGGAATTGTCGGATGACCATGCGGTTGACGCGCTTTTGTATTCGGCGCCGAGCGTGCTTGGTGATGTCGAGTTCATATTGCGATGGTAATCCAACCACCAGCGGGTGACCGCCAGCGCCTCCAATTCAATATCGGGTTGCACCGGTGATTCGACTTGTGCCGGTGGCGGGGTTATCGTCGCCGGCGGCTGAGCGGGTAGGCCGCTACAGGCGGTAATACCCAGCGTGAGCATGCAAATGAAAAGGAGTCGCCAGTTATGCTGCATGAGTATGTTTGATTTGTTTATGGGGTAGCGTGACCCGTAAATGGGCGCCTTCGGTATGGGGCAAAGCTTCAATTTGACCATGATGAGCAAGCGTGTGTTCCCGTGCGATGGATAAACCCAGGCCGGAGCCTTTTATGAAACCGTTAATCGGCGCCTGTCCTTGATAAAACGCCTCAAAAATTTTGGACGACTCCGCAGGCGCGATGCCGGGTCCGGAATCGTGTACGTCGAGGATAACGTGCTTGCCACGTTCCTGCAATGTGAGGCGGATGGTGCCGCCGTGGGGCGAGTATTTAACCGCGTTTGAAAGCAGGTTGTCGACGATCAGCCGCAACTTCTCGGGTTCACCCTCCACCGTTACGGGGGGCGTGTCCATATGCAGGCGGATGTCTTTGGCGACCATGCTGAGTTTGTGATCATTGGTAACGTTGATCACGATCTGATCGAGCCGCAATGGCTGGTTATTATAGGCCGGTAACGTGGTGGCGATGTTGAAATTGAGCAGGTCTTCGATGAGTTTTTGCAGTTTAATGCTGTTTTGCTGCAAGATGCACACGACTTCTTTTTGTTCGCCGCGCAAGCCGCCGACCACTTCATCGGCCAATAATTCCGCGCCTTCGCGCAAGGCGGTGAGTGGGGTTTTCAGTTCGTGCGAGACATGACGGATGAAATTGGTTTTTTGTTTTTCGAGGTCGGCGAGTTGTTGACGCAGCCATTCCAGACGCTGGCCGAGGTATTCCATGTCGCGCGGACCGGTGACGGTGACCGGCGCCGAAAATTGCCCACCACCGAGCTGGCGGATGGCCTGATCGATTTGTTTGATGGGGCGATTGAGCAGAACGACAAACACACCCGCGAATATCACCGCCGCGGGGCCTAAAGAAAAAGCCAGCCAGAGAAATGCTTGCAAGGTTCGTTCGGTGGCTTGGTGCATGGCGGCCACTTCCTCATCGATGACTTGATTGCTTTTGGTCATTATGTTTTGGGCGATCGCGGTCAACCCGATGAATTGGTTGATCGCGTCTTCAGCGCGCGGGGAATCGGCGGTATCGTTACTGAGCAGTAGAAACTGTTGCTTTTCTTTTTCGGCAAGCGCGTTGAGTTGCCAAGTCACTGCCGGGTGGTGAATGGCCTCCAGCAGCAAATTGACCGTGACTTGGAAGTTTTGATGTTTCTCCACGTACGCTTGGAAAAGCGTTTCATCACTTAGCACCCGATATTGGCGGGCGGTGCGTTCCATTGCGGTCAGTTGTTCCAGCAACATGCGAGTGTGCTGGGTCGTGCGTACCGCTTTATAAACGGTGGTTTGACTTTGGGTGGCAAGCCGGTCGACATGGATGGCGCCATAAATCAAGGCGAATGTTAAAGGCAGGGCGACTACGCCGAACCCGATCAGAGCCAGGGCCAGGAAAGACTTGGGACCATAAAAGTACAGCGATTTCGCGGTGGGAAGGCTGCTGGTAGCTGGCATGGTGTTGTTTGTCCCGTCACTTTAATTTATCCCTTTGCCCAAGATCAGTGCCGAGATCATCGGCAGTGCCTTGCGGCTGGGCGCTAATGTTGAGTGTATTACGGCGCGGGCCTGCTGACCTGAATCGCCTGCTCTCCCGGCAGGGGTCGATTATAGATCACCTTGACTGCCGCTGAACGGGTCGTACGCCGTTTCCTCTGGAAATTATCGAAAATAGATTAAGCCGCCGCGTTGATTTATTTACCCAATGTCTCCAAACAGAGACGTAAAAAATGCTTCGATTCATTGACATAAATTTCGGTCGCGGGCTATTGTCAGCCTAACAAAAAAATTGGGTTTTCCGGCGGGGTGGATTAAATTTAAATTATTGTTTTTTAAAATTTTATTTAATTGTCGGCCATAGAGCCATCAAATGGCCGGTCCTGTTTGAAGTCGTGGACTCGAGGGCGTTACCCGGTTACGAAATACTGTTGATTATTGTCTTGAGGTGGCCTGCGGGACCAGCCAAGGCAAATCATGAATAACCCCGGATGGCAAGCTCATAAAGAGCCGCCACCGTGGTGACTGCACAAGAAATGGAGGTTAGGCGGGCTTCATGCCCGGCATGCATAAATTTCGATGTGTGCTCACCGCACCATCACGAAGGGAGACGATCATGCTGAAGGAAAACTTTGAAGTGGTTCTGGCGGACGATGAATGGAGCCGCCGTTTACATTATCAGCTTCGCTATCGCGTTTTTTGTTTGGAAACAGGTTACGAGGATGCCACCGCTTTTCCCGGTGGGGAAGAAAAAGACGAATGGGATGACCAGGCTGTCCACTTTTTGGTGCGGGAGCGAGGAAGCAAACAATGGGTGGCCGCCATGCGGATGGTTTTCCCGGGGGACAACGGCTTGCCCATCGAAACGCGGACCACGATCGAAGACGATTTTCGCGCACCCGCCGATCACGTAATGGAAATCTCCCGCTTATGCATGGTTGGCCATTACCGCTGTCGTTCACCCGGCCAGGTATCTGGTGAAACACCGAGCCCGCTGGCAACGGTCAGCGCCGAAGGGGTGATCGGCGTGGCGCCATCCGAATTGCGCAAGCGTTTACGTACCGCCGAGATACTCCGGGCTTTGCTGGGCGCGGCGGTGGCGTACAGTCATGAGGCCGGTATCAAGCATTGGTATATGTTCATCACCAAGGCCTTGTCCAAAGTGATAGCGCATGTCCTGCCGTTGGAGTTGCGGCAGGTAGGGCAACCGGCTTGGCATCGCGGTGAGCGTTATCCGTTTCTGGTAAATGTCGACCACTTGTTCGAACAATTCGCCCAGTCCATCATGGGCGATAAGATGGCGGAGCGGCGATCCGCTTTCCAGCTGCATAGTGAATTAGTCGCGTCCACCATGCCTCGCGCCGTGGGTGCGATGTAACGAATCGTCAGCGGGTGAACGGCGCCGAGCGAATGGAGTAGCGACCTTGCGTCCGCGCCGGGCGCAGGTCGCTTAGTGCATTCTTTCCCAGCCGACGCTTTCATGCCCATTCAGTTCGTGCCCAGGCGGGGTCCAGAGCCGGCCTCGGCGTGAGAGTGAAGGCCTTTTGGCCCTGGCTTATAAAATACCCACGGTCTGGTGCGGTGAGCGTGCGGTCATCGCATGGCGCTGATGCGCCGTTGTTGTTCTTGCAATTGGTTGAGTGAGGAACGTACTTCGTCCATGCGCTGCCGCTCCTTGGCCACCACGTCCGGTGGCGCCTTGTCGGCGAAATTGGGATTTTGCAGTTTCTGTTCACCGCGCTCTAAATCCTTGGTCAACTTTTCCATCTCTTTATTAAGACGCGCCAGCTCGGCTTCTTTGTCGATCAAGCCCGCCATCGGGATCAACACCTTCATCTCGCCCACCAATGCCGTGGCGGACTCGGGCGCGGCCTGCTCGGCGCTGAGAAAAGTGATCGACTCCAGCGCCGAGAGAAAACCGCTATAGTTGCGAGTCGCGTCCACCCGGCGGCGGTCCTCCTCGCTCCAGTTCTGCAATAGCACCGGTAGTGGTTTGCGTGGTGGGATATTCATCTCGCCGCGGATCTTGCGAACCCCGAGTATGAATTCCATCAGCCAGGCCATTTCCGCCGTGATGTCGTGATCGATGAGTTTTTCATCGGCGTCGGGATAGGCTTGCAGCATGATGGTCGCGCCATGCTTGCCGGCGAGGGGCGCGATCCGCTGCCAGATCTCTTCGCTGATGAAAGGCATCAGCGGATGGACAAGGCGCAGGATGGTTTCGAGCACCTGCACCAAGGTGCGGCGGGTGCCGCGGCACGCCGTTACACTGCTATCTTGGGCATTGAGTACCGGCTTGCTGAGTTCCAGATACCAGTCGCAGAATTCGTTCCATGTGAATTCGTAAATCGCCTGCGCCATCAGGTCGAAACGATAGGCTTCGGCGTAGTCGCGCGCCTGGCGGGTGACGATGTGGAGCCGCGAGAGTATCCAGCGGTCGGCAAGACTGAGTTCCATTTCGCCCTTGAGACCGCAATCCTGTCCCTCGGTGTTCATCAATACATAACGGGTGGCGTTCCACAACTTGTTGCAGAAATTGCGATAGCCCTCGATGCGGCCGAGATCGAATTTGATGTCGCGGCCGGTGGTGGCCAAGGAGGCGAATGTGAAACGCAGCGCGTCGGTGCCGAAGGCGGGAATGCCTGCCGGAAAATCCTTGCGGGTGGCCTGTTCGATTTTCTTGGCCATCTCCGGCTGCATCAAACCGCTGGTGCGTTTTTTTACCAGCGCCTCGAGGTCGATGCCGTCGATGAGGTCGATGGGGTCGAGCACATTGCCTTTCGACTTCGACATCTTCTGGCCGTGGGCGTCGCGCACCAGGCCGTGGATGTAGACCTCGCGGAAGGGCACCTCGCCGGTGAACTTCAGCCCCATCATGATCATGCGCGCCACCCAGAAAAAGATGATGTCGAAGCCGGTGACCAAGACGCTGGTGGGATAAAAGGTTTTGAGTTCGGCTGTCTGTTGTGGCCAGCCCAAGGTGGAGAACGGCCACAGCGCCGAGCTGAACCAGGTGTCGAGCACGTCCTCGTCTTGTCGCAAATCGACATCTTTGCCGTGACGCGCGCGCGCCTGGGCGTGGGCCTCCTCACCGCTGCGCGCGACGTACACGTTACCCTGATCGTCATACCAGGCCGGGATGCGATGTCCCCACCAGATCTGCCGCGAGATGCACCAGTCTTCGATGTTGCGCATCCACTCGAAATAGGTGTTCTTCCAGTTGTCCGGAACGAATTTGATCGCGCCGCTCTCGACGGCTTCGATGGCCGGTTGCGCCAGCGGAGCGACTTTCACGTACCACTGATCGGTGAGCAGCGGTTCGATCACCGCGCCGCTGCGGTCGCCGCGCGGCACTTTGAGTTTGTGCGGTTCGATCTTTTCCATGAGTCCCGCCGCGTCGAGATCGGCGATCACGCGTTTACGCGCCTCGAAGCGGTCGAGACCGAAATATTTTTCCGGCGCCGCTTCGTTGATACGGGCGTCGATGGTGAAGATGTTGATGAGCGGCAGGCCGTGACGCTGCCCCACCGCGTAGTCGTTGAAATCATGCGCCGGGGTGATCTTTACACAACCGCTGCCGAATTCTTTGTCTACATAGTCATCACCGATGATGGGAATCGATCTTTCGGCCAACGGCAGTTTCACTTGCTTGCCGATGAGGTGCCGGTAACGTTCATCCTCCGGATGCACCGCCACCGCCGCGTCGCCCAGCATGGTTTCGGGGCGGGTGGTCGCGACCACTAAGTGGCCGCTGCCGTCGGCCAGCGGATAGCGCAGATGCCAGAGGCTGCCGCTTTCTTCTTCCGAAATCACTTCGAGATCGGACACCGCGGTGTGCAGCACCGGATCCCAGTTCACTAAGCGTTTGCCGCGATAGATCAAATCTTCTTCATGTAACCGCACGAAAACTTCGCGCACCGCATCGGACAATCCTTCGTCCATGGTGAAGCGTTCGCGAGACCAGTCGAGCGAGGCGCCGAGGCGGCGCAGTTGGCGGGTGATGGTGCCACCCGATTCGCCTTTCCACTTCCACACTGCAGCGGTGAAGGCTTCGCGGCCGAGGTCGTGACGGCTCTTGCCCTGCTGGCTAAGTTGGCGCTCCACCACCATCTGCGTCGCGATGCCGGCGTGGTCGGTGCCCGCCTGCCACAAGGTATTGCGGCCGTTCATGCGCTGATAGCGGATCAGCGCATCCATGATGGTGTCCTGGAAGGCGTGGCCCATGTGCAGGCTGCCCGTCACATTGGGCGGCGGTATCATGATGCAGTAGGGCGCGCCGGTCGATCCACACTTCGCCGGGCCCCCCTCTCCCTCTGGGAGAGGGATGGGGTGAGGGCCAACACCTTGCGGGGCGAAGTAGCCGGCCTGTTCCCAAGTTTGATACCAGTGTTGTTCGATGGCGTGAGGATTGTACGTCTTGTCCATGGAGGGTCCGGGTTAAAACGAAAAAAGTTATGGTGAGGCTGTGTCGGCGGCGCGGCTTGATCAATGGTCTTGTTGTTTGAGCTGCTGTTGCAGCGCAGCCTGTACCAATTCGGGGAGCAGCTGTTCCAAGTGTTGGTGAAGATTTTGTTTCATGCTGCTGGCCATTTCTTCCATCGCCGCCTGTAGGCGTTGGTACACCGCGCCGTCGATGGCGTAATTCAATTCGCGGGTCAGCGAAAGTTGCAGGATATCGGCCAGTTCCGCCACCGCCTCGGCCGAGAGCAAGGGCAGAGGCCCGGACACCGCCTGAGACGGGTCGAGCACCGGGATCTCGTAGTCTGGTCCGGGCACGACAATATCCCGCAACACCGGCGGGATGCCCGTGGCGGATTGGGAGACAGTAGTCGGGTCGTCACTCATCCTCGGCCTGTGCGCTCAATGTGTGAGTTTGTAGAGCATAACCCCGGTCGCGGTAAAAACGAAACCGTTCCCGCCCGGACAGCCGATTGGCCTCGGCCTGGTCCACGGTCTCCATCACCCGCTCGAAGCGGCTGAAGAAACTCGGCACCTGGTCGGCCAGGTTGATCAGCAGTTCGTGGCGATCGTCCGGCACCTCGTCGTGGCCGATCAGCACCGGGCTACCGGCTCCGCCTTCTTTGCCGTGCAGAGCGTGAGGCACGAAACTGCCTTGGCGAAAAGTCCACAGCAGGTCGTCCAGCGCCGCTGCCTGTTCCGCAGAGCGGGTGTGAATGTATACCCGGTGGCCGAGGCGGAAGGCCTTGTCCGCCAGGCGGCAGGCCAGCCGCTCCCGGCCTTGTGGGGCGTTGTCTTCGAGTACATAAAAATCGACGCGGGTCATGGCGGCTTGTGCTGATTCTTAATTTTAAGATCCCCCGGGCCAGCCGCGGGGATGTTTTTCGTCCCTGAAAAATCCCTGGAGGAAATTTTCAGGCGTTCAATAAAACACTTCTGCCGACTATCTCTTTTTCCAATCAGGAAGAGGGAGCCACTCAAGACCGGATGATAACGCAGATCTCGGCGGCGCGACGCGAGGAACGTCCACTGGCGCGTCGGGTTAAGTTTCGCTCGAATAATGAGTTTCCAGGATCGTCGCTTTTAACATTGGGGTGGTTGGCCCCGAATTTTGAAAAAGGCGGCACGCGACCATTTTCCTTGATTAAAAACCCAACCCAGGAATCCATCCACGGTGGTTTTCATCGGCAGTCGTCCCCTATCGGCCGCGAGCAACTTTTTTAACGGCCGGGATCTTCGCGCCGTGTTGCGCCGCCCGCGCTATCAGGAATTGGGTGAGCAGCGGTACCGGCCGGCCGGTGGCGCCTTTTTTATCACCGGTCACCCAGGCGGTGCCGGCGATGTCGAGATGCGCCCAATGGAATTTCTTGGTGAAGCGCGACAGGAAACAGGCGGCGGTGATGGTGCCGCCCTCGCGCCCGCCGACGTTGGCCATGTCGGCGAAATTGGTCTTGAGCTGGTCTTGATAGTCATCCCACAACGGCAGTTGCCAGGCGCGGTCGCCGGTGTCATTGCCGGCGTCGAGCAGTTCGTTGATCAGCGGGTTGTGATTGCCCATCAGGCCTGAAGCGTGTTTGCCAAGGGCGATCACGCAGGCGCCGGTGAGGGTGGCGATGTCGATCACCGCCACCGGGTCGAAACGCTCGGCGTAGGTGAGGGCGTCGCAGAGTATCAGCCGGCCTTCGGCGTCGGTGTTGAGAATTTCGATGGTCTGGCCCGACAGGCTGGTCACCACGTCGCCCGGTTTGATGGCGAGGCCGCTCGGCATGTTTTCCGTGGCGGGTATGATGCCCACCACGTTGATGGCCAACTCCAGCTCGGCGATGGCGGCGAGGGTGCCCAGCACGCTGGCGGCGCCGCACATGTCGAATTTCATTTCATCCATGGCCGCCGCCGGTTTGATGGAGATGCCGCCGGTGTCGAAGGTCACGCCTTTGCCGACCAACGCCACCGGCTTGTCGGTCTTGGGGCCGCCGCGATAGTGGGCGACGATGAGTTTGGGCGGTTCCTCGCTGCCGCGCGCCACCGCGAGTAGGGAACCCATGCCCAGTTTTTCCATTTGGGTTCGGTCCAGCACCTCGACCTTGATCGACTTGTGGCGTTTGGCCAGGGCGCGGGCCTGATCGGCGAGATAACTCGGCGTGCAGATATTGGCGGGGAGATTGCCGAGATCCCGGGTGAGTTTGATGCCGTGGGCCACGGCCTTGCCGACCCGCAGTGCTGCTTCGGCGGCGGCGAGTTCGCCGCGCTCGGCGACGTTGATCACCAGTTTACGCAGCGGCCGACGGGCCTGGTCTTTTTTGCTCTTCAGTTGATCGAAGCGGTAAAGGCCGTATTGGGTACTCTCCAGAATCTGACGTACTTTCCAGGCGTTGTCGCGGCCCTTCACCGGCAGGTCGGTGAGATAACTCACCGCTTCGCCGGCGCCCATCTCGTTGAGGGTGGCGGCGGCTTTGGCGATGATCTTGCGATAATGGCTGTCGGCCAGTTCTTTGGCCGGCCCGCAGCCGATCAGCAGCACCCGCTCGGCGGCGAGGTTGGGCACGTTGTGGAGCAACAGGGTCTGGCCGAGTTTGCCGTCCAGGTCGCCGCGCTTCAGTAATTGCGAGATGAAACCACCGGCCGCCGCGTCGGCTTGTTCACCCGCGGGCGAGAGCTGGCGCGACTCGATGACCCCCAGTACGATGCAGGCGCTGCGTTGCTGGTCGGGGGTGCTGCTCTTTACCGTAAAATCCATGTCTGCTCCTATTGGGTGTAGCGATTCAGCCGGGGCCTGCGTTTAAGTTGATACGCGGCCGCGTGACGCATCGCTGGTTTAATCATCGCAAGCCGCGTTGGTTTTGCTATGGTATAAGCCCTTGCGCGGCGGGGCATCTTCCGTTTAACCGCAACGATGAAAGGACGAACACATGGTTTCACAGTGTACCGTAATAGACGCGATTTTCCAGCGCGGCGCCCCGCGCCCATGCCGGGGCGGGCGCCGCCGGTGATCATCAGCCGCTACCTATTGCGCGAAGTTGTGCTGGCCCTGCTGGCGGTCACCGGCGTGCTCTACGTCATTTACGTGAGCAACCGCTTCATCCGCCTGCTGGCCGACGCCGAGGGCGGCAGCCTGCCCGGCGACGTGGTGGTGCAACTGCTGGCGCTCAAATCCATCAGCAATCTGGTGACGTTGTTGCCGCTGGCTTTGTTCTTCGCCGTACTGATCGCCTTTGGCCGCTTATATAAAGACAACGAGATAGTGGCCTTGGCCGCCTCCGGAGTCAGCACCGGCCGCTTGCTGCGCACGGTGTTGTGGGCCGCTTTCGGTTTCGCCGGGCTGGTGGCGGGCATTTCGCTCTATGCCGGACCGTGGGCCGAGGAACAGAGTTATCAAATCACCGATGCCTTGAAAACCGACGCCGATACCCGCGGTGTGGCCGAGGGACGTTTCCGCGAATTGCGCGATGGCCAGCTGGTGTTCTACGTCGAAACTCTAAGCGAAGACGGCCGCACCATGGAAAACGTTTTCGTCGAGACGCAAGCTAAAGATGGAATACGCAATGTGCTGGCGGCGGAACGCGGTTATTACTTCGTGGAGGAAAGCACCGGCGACCGCTATTTGATTCTGCAGAACGGCTACCGTTACGAAGGCCAGCCGGGCGACGCCCAATTCAAAATCATCCAGTTCAACGAACACGGCTTGCTGGTGGAAGAGCGGGCGGTGGTGAGCAGCGCCCGCAAGGTGATTGCCTATCCCACCCCGGCGCTGATCGGCGGCACCGAACCGCATGAACGGGCCGAACTGCAATGGCGGATCGCCATGCCCTTGGCCACCGTTCTGCTGGCGGCGCTGGCGGTGCCGCTCAGCCGCACCACCCCGCGCCAAGGGCGCTACGCCAAACTGTTCGTCGCGATCCTGGTGTACGTGGTTTATATGAATTTGTTGGTGGTATCGCGCTCCTGGCTGGAGCAAAACACCGTGCCGCCCTACATCGGCATGTGGTGGGTGCATGGGCTGTTATTGCTGTTGGTGGGAGTGCTCGTCGCGCGACAGTTGGGCGTGAAATGGCGGCGGCCGGCCGGCCGCGGCAATGGTAAGGGCGCGCATGAATCTGCTTGATCGTTACATCGGCAGGGCTATCGCCGGTAGTACGCTGATCGTGCTGCTGGCCTTGCTGGCGTTATTTTCCTTCGGCTCGTTCGTGGCGGAGCTGGACGTGGTCGGCAAAGGCGACTACACGCTGCTGCACGCGGCGCAGTATGTGTTGCTCACCTTGCCGCGCCTGGCTTACCAGCTCTTTCCGGTGATCGCCTTGTTGGGCAGCGTGATCGGCCTCGGCATTCTCGCCAGCAACAACGAGCTGATGGTGATGCGGGCGGCCGGCGTCTCGGTGTTGCGCATCGCCTTCGCGGTAATGAAGGTGGGTATCTTGTGGATGGTATTGGCGTTGATCCTCGGTGAATACGTGGCGCCACCGGCGGAACGATACGCGCAAAGCATGCGCAGCACCGCCCTGGTCGAGCGCTTCGCCGTCACCAGCGACAACGGTCTGTGGGCGCGCGACGGACAATACTTCATCCACATCCGTGAAGTGCCGTCGCAAAATCAGGTGAACGGCGTGAGCATTTATGAGTTCGACGAGGCGCGGCGGCTGCGGACCATGACCGTGGCGCGCAGCGGCCATTACCGCGGCGATCAATGGTTGTTGGCTGAGGTGTCGCGCAGCCGCATCGATGTCAACGGAGTCAGCACCGAACACGTCGCGCAACTGGCGTGGCATTCCTTGTTGACGCCGGAGATGATCGAAGTGGTGGCGGTCAAGCCCGCCAGCCTCTCGGTGCAAGGTCTGATCAATTACATCCGCTATCTCAAGGACAACGGTTTGAGCACCGACCGTTATAACCTGGCGTTATGGAACAAACTGGTGCTGCCGTTCACCACCCTGGTGATGGTGTTCCTCTCCATCCCGTTCATCTTCGGCCCGTTGCGCTCGGTGGGCGTGGGGCAGCGCATCTTCGTCGGCATGTTGCTGGGCATCGGTTTTTATCTGATCGACCAAACTTTCAGCTTCGTGGGACTGGTTTATCAATTTCCCACCGCCTTGAGCGCGACCTTGCCCACGCTGCTGTTTTTGATGTTGGCGCTGGTGCTGATGGCACGGGTGCGTTAAGAGGCTTTGTAAAAGCGGGTTATTAACCCGCTGACTACAAAATGAAGCGAGTCGCTCCTTCCCCACGGCAGGGGGATGGGAGTGATATGGGCTGGAGTCCGCCGCGTCTTCAACCCGCCTTCCCGCGGGTCCGCTGCCCCGCACACGCGGTGCTTAAGGCCGGGTGACGTGCACCGGGTCCGCTGCGCTGGCAGTGGTGCCGTCACCCAATTGGCCCTGCGTATTGTCGCCCCAGCTCCACACCGTGCCGTCTTCGGCCAGCGCCATGGAGTGCAATTTGCCGGCGGCGATGGCCGTCACTTTACCCATTAATGCCACCCGCACCGGTGTATTGCGGTTGATGGTAGTGCCGTCGCCCAATTGGCTGTTGCTGTTCTCGCCCCAGGCCCACATCGTCCCGTCGGCGGTGAGCGCCAGCGAGTGACGATCGCCCGCCGCCACGGCAATGACACCGCTCAAACCCCGCACTTGCACCGGCACCGCGCTGTCCGCCGTGCCGGCGTCGCCCAATTGGCCGCTGCCGTTGGCGCCCCAACTCCACAGCGTACCCTCGGCAGTGACGGCAAGACTGTGGGCGCCGCCTGCGGTGATGGCCACCACGTTTTGCAGGCCGGGCACGTTCTTGACCAATGGACCGCCGCCATTCGAGCTCCCGTCGGCGCCTGTCACCGACAAAGCGTGGGCGCTGACGGCGGAGCTGGAAAGTTGGGCGGGGCTTGCGTTGTTGGTGCCATCGGGCGGGGTGAAAAAAGCGGTAAAGGTTTTTCCTTCGCTACGGCGCTCGATCAATACCCGATATTGCACGCCGGGAGTGAGAGTCGGCTCCGTGCCGCCCACCGCTTGCGAGCCGTTGGGTATATTGTCGCCATGATTGACCGGCGAAGGGATGAGGTCGCCGGTGAATACGCTGAAACCCCACACCGGAACACTGGGGTTGGTCAAGCGTACCACCGTGAGTGAGGCGATGGGGCCGACATTCCAGGCATAGGTCGGCCTGACGCCCGGGCCCACGAACACGCCATTGGGGCGGCTGACGTTATTTTCCTCTGGTATTAATTCGCTGCCGTCACTGAGACAGCCGCTCAAGGACAGTGTAAGTAAAATGCCGGCTAGCAGTGCTGGAACGGAAGTGATGGCCTGATACCGCTTTTTCATCGTCATAATCTTTAAACCGAATACGTAAATGGAGATGCCTGTCGTCCCTCGCGGGGATGGGTGACCGGCCGGCTTTCCCTGTGGCCAGCCAATATATCACAGACCTAAACCCGTCCGGTTTGGTGTGGTGACGGGGCGGGCGTAGCACTCTTAACGGCTTGCCGCCCCTGTTCCCAGTCACCCGCCATCCGTGTACATTCCTTAAGCGCTCATGAGCAGAGGGGTGGGCGCCACCTTCAATCTCGATACCTGCGGTTTGTATCGGCCTGCCGGGAGACATCGCTGAATGGACCGGTTCGATCGCATTTATGCCTTGCACGGCCTGTTGCGCGGCGCGCGCCGGCCGGTGGCGGGCAAGTTATTGCTGGAAAAGCTGCAATGTTCGCGCGCCACCCTGGCGCGCATCATCGAAGACATGCGCGACTTTCTCCGCGCGCCCATCGCCTACGACCGCGCCCGCAACGGCTATCACTACGCCCCCAGCGGCGAACACCCCTACGAACTCCCCGGCCTGTGGTTCAACGCCGCCGAACTCCACGGCCTGCTCGCCGCGCAACAATTTCTCAAAGACATCCAGCCCGGCCTGCTCGACGCCGACCTCAACCCCCTGCGCAAACGCATCGAAGACATCCTCGCCAAACAGCAACTCGGCAGCGGCGAACTGCCGCGCCGCGTGCGCATCCTCAAGACCGCGGCCCGCGCCGTGGCCGATCACGGTTTTCAAACCGTTGCCGGTGCATTGGTGCAACGCCAGCGGCTGCAGCTCCATTATCACGACCGCGCCAGCAATCAAGTCACCGCGCGGGTGGTCTCGCCCCAACGGCTGGTGCACTACCGCGACAACTGGTACCTCGACGCCTGGTGCCATCTGCGCAACGGCCTCCGCACCTTCTCGCTCGATCGCGTCCAGACACCCAAACCGCTGGAGCACCCGGCCATCGATCTGGAAGACACACGGTTGGATGAACACTACACCCGCACCTACGGCATCTTCGCCGGCCCCGCCCGCCACACCGCCGTGCTGCGCTTCACCCCCGAACGCGCCCGCTGGGTGGCCGAAGAACGCTGGCACCCGGAACAACAAGGCGAATGGCTGCCCGACGGCCGTTACGAACTGCGCTTGCCCTACGGCGATCCGCGCGAATTGATCATGGATATTTTGAAATACGGGGCGGAGGTGGAGGTGGCGGGGCCGGAGGAGTTGCGGCATGAGGTGATGGAGCGGCTGCGACAGGCGGCGCAGGTTTATGCGCGGGACGGGCAAGGCCGGTCATGAGTTCTCACGAATCATCCGGGTTAGATTCGGGCGGCCCGATCTTAGAACCTGTTCATGATCTCGATCAAGGGATGCAGCGCAAGGCAAAATCGACCGAAAAAGCGCAGCATACACAGAGTATGTGAGCATTTTGAGGGCGATTTTAACGCCGCGATGCGCCCTTCAGCGAGATCATGAACAGGTTCTTACGACAATCTTGGAATATCAAGCTATGACCTTGGAGCGATTCCTCACCCTCATCCACAACGGTCCGGCCGCGCTGGAGCCGGCGGCGGTACATGGATTTCTTACCGCGGTGGCCCTGCATCCCGGCGACATAGAGCAACTCCCCTGGCTGCGCGTACTGTGTGAAGGCGCGCCCACCGACGAAATCCGTCAGAGCGCTGACCAAGCCATCGCCGACATGCACGCCGCCTTGCAGGCGGGCAATTTTTCTCCCTTGATCGCCGCCGAGTCGGATTGTCTGCGCTGGTGCGCCGGTTTCCTGCGCGCGGTCGCCGTGGACGATAGCGAGTGGCGGGAATTCAGCGACGCGTTTCCGGAGGCCGGCAAGCCGCTGCTCTTCATCAATCTGTTGGCCAATCCAAGAGTGTATGCGGATCTGGATATCTCGACTCAGCCGCACCAGGAGTTCGTGCGCGAGAATGCTCCTCTGCTCGGGGCGACGGTACGGAAAATGGCGGCCTATCTGCTGGCCGATGCCGATGCGCGTGAAACACTCGATGAAGCCGAGCTGCTCGAAATCGGGTGCGAGGACGAACTGCGCGCCTTGAGCGACGATGAACTGCTGGCCGATCTGATCGAGCACGAAGACTGCGTGCCGCGCATCCTGATCGACGAATGTATCCGGCGGGGAGAGACCTTTATCCCGCGTCTGCGCGCTCACGTGGCGAGTGAGCATATCTGGTCCGGTGACTGTACCAGCGGAGAGTGGTGGGCCACCCTTCACGCCGCCTTCATCCTCGGCGCCATCCCCGGCCGCGAGGCGGCCGACACCTTGTTGCTGCTGTTCGGCAAGATGCGTGGCCACCCCGACTACCACCTTTGGGATTGGCTGGACAACCACTGGCCGATCTTATTTCAGAACAAGCGCGAGCAGGCGGCGGCCGGTTTGGAGGCCATGGCCTGCGATCGAGACGGTTCCGCGGTCATGCGTTACGAAGCGTGGGCCGCCTTGTTGGAGGCCGGCCTGGCCAACGGGCCGAGGGCTTTCGAGACAGTGCTCGATCGTCTGGCACAGGTCGCCGCGGATACGCGAGAAGACGACTTCATGCTGGGCCTGGTCGGATTTTTATTACTGGACTTCCCCCGTGAACGTCATCGCCCCCTGCTGGAAGACCTCGCCCGCGAATTCGAACGCACCGGAACCTGGGGCCGCCCCTTTGGCCTGAGCGACGTCGAACACGCCTTTGCAAAAGGCGACGAACCACCGCCGTGGGAGCGCCATCGCGACTACTTGAGTTTTTATAATCCCGCTGCGATTCGCCGCCGGCAACAGCGCTGGCGCGAAGAAGACGAGCGTTCAACGCGCCGCGACGCAATGGACGACTACCGCGATCGGGAACCCGTGGAAGAACCTTACATTCGCCCCGTCCCCAAGATCGGCCGCAACGACCCCTGCCCGTGCGGCAGCGGCAAGAAATACAAGAAGTGTTGCTTGGGCACGGAATGAGGGCACAGGCTCATGGTTTGAGGCAGTGGCTGTGACAGGATGTCAAAAACCAAAAAGGGGTTGCCGATGGAGGGTATTCACAATCAAATTCCACTGGCCCATGTCCGTCAAGGTGGGGATGGCCGGGAATGGACAATGGCAGCTCCATGGATTGGAGGAGCATCTGCGGGCCGTCGGTGAAATCGCCGCTGGTTTTGCCGAAGAGTTCACCGCTTTGGAATGGGCGCGACTGGCCGGTTTGTGGCATGACCTCGGCAAGTACTCCTCCGCCTTTCAGGGCTATATCCGGCGCGAGTCGGGTTTCGATCCGGAGGCGCATATCGAATCTTCCGGCGGCATGGTTAATCACTCCTCTGCGGGTACGTTACACGCCGCAGCCAAGCTGCCCGGTAAAGGGCAGTTGCTGGCGTATCTCATCGCCGGGCGCGCCCGTTGAGTGGCCGACGAATGCTGACACTCGGAACAGCAAGGCGAGTGGCTGGCGGATGGTTGCTACAAACTGCGCCTGCCCTACGACAACCCGTGCGAAGTCATCATGGATATCTTGAAGTACGGGCCGGAGGTGGAGGTGGTGGGGCCGGAGGGGTTGCGAGCCCAGGTTGTCCAGCGGGTGCGCGAGATGGCGGCGAGGTATGGGGAGTGAGGAGTGGGTGGGGATGAATGAATTTTTGGAGGGATTGTTGCACGAATTGCAGCAGTGGCTGTGATAGAACCCATAGTCTCGGGATGATGGCGCGGGTTGGCGGATACCCCTCGGGACGAGGGCGACGTCAAGTTGTGTTGGAAAATTGAGACAAAAATGAGAAATCGTGAAAAATGAATTTCGTTTGCGGCAAGGGGGCTTGAATGAGTAATCAATTTTTCTCGGACATTACATCTCACCTTTTACCCATGGAGTGGCAGAGTGAGTTGATGGAGTCTGAGGCATGTAGAAACCAGTTGATTCGCATTCCAACGGGATTTGGCAAAACGCTCGGTGTTTTGTCTGCTTGGTTATGGCATCGAGCGCATCGTAAGGATGAACGCTGGCCCCGTCGTCTGGTGTGGTGTTTGCCGATGCGGGTATTGGTCGAACAAACAGAAAGCGAAGTTCGCCTGGCGCTATCTAGAGCCGGGCTGTTATGGGATGGCAACTCTTCCCATCAGGGTAAGGTTGGTGTGCATGTGCTGATGGGTGGAGCAAATGTTGGCGAATGGCATCTCTATCCGGAGGAGTGCGCCGTGCTTATTGGCACGCAGGACATGTTGCTTTCACGGGCCATGAATCGGGGGTACGCATCACCGCGCGCACGTTGGCCGATGGAGTTTGGTCTTCTCAATCACGATGCCCTTTGGGTAATGGATGAAGTGCAGCTTATGGATGTAGGGCTTGCCACTGCCACCCAATTACAGGCATTCCGCGAAGAAGAGCGGGGTAAAGGCCGCAGGCCGTGTATCAGCTGGTGGATGAGCGCCACCCTGCAACGTAACTGGCTGGAAAAAAGCCCCGATACCGTCGATCTGGCAGCGGCATTGCCGCAACTCTCAATTAGGCCTGAGCAGCGCAGAGGTGCTTTGTGGGATGACGTGCAGAAGCCCTGTTGCATTGAGCCGATTACCAAAGAAAAAGAACTGGCAACGCGAATTGCTGAGGAGCATCTCAGTTCAGGGCGTGGCGATAGGGGGCCAACGCTGGTGGTTGTAAACCGTGTCGAACGGGCGGTGGAGATTTTCGAGCTACTGCGCAAGGACAAGTCACTCAAGGAGAGCGACATCCGGCTGGTGCATAGTCGTTTCCGACCGCATGAACGCCAGCAGTGGCGCGAAGAGTTTCTGAACCGCGCGGCCAGCGCACCTGGCACGGATCGCATCATCGTATCCACACAGGTGGTCGAGGCGGGTGTCGATATCTCTGCGGGCGTGCTGTTTACCGATCTTGCTCCATGGGCCAGTCTGGTGCAGCGCTTTGGCCGTTGCGCGCGATGGGGTGGTGAAGCCAATGTGTTTGTGATCGATTTTTCTCCCAAGGATGACAAGGCGGCGGCACCCTATTCAAAAGATGAGATTGATGCCGCTCGCGAGGCGCTGGCGCAGCTTGATAATGTCTCGCCTCTGCGTCTTGAAATGTTTGAAGAGCGCCATCCTGAACTGCTGGCGCGGCTCTACCCCTTCGAACCGAAGAGCCTGCTGCTGCGCCACGAACTGGATGAGCTGTTCGATACCACGCCCGATCTCACAGGGGCAGACATCGACATCAGCCGCTTCATCCGTTCGGGCGAAGAGCGCGACCTCTCGGTGTTCTGGGCAGCCGTGCCTGAAAAGCAGATGCCCGATGCAAAGCTGCGTCCATCGCGTGAAGAGTTGTGCGCAGTGCCTTTCCTCAAGGCGCGCGACTGGTTGTGCGGTAAGGAGACATCCACAGCCAAAGCGCCTCGGCTCAAGCAAGGTATGAGTGCTTGGGTGTGGGATTGGCTCGATGGCGCGTGGCGCACTGCCGAGCGGCGTGATCTCTATCCGGGTCAGACTGTGCTGGTTGAAAAGGGGTGTGGCGGTTACGATCCAGAGAAGGGGTGGGCTCCCGAGAGTAAAGCAAAATTCGAGATTCATCCCACTACGAACATCGCACCTGACGAGCAGGCCGACGCCAGCCAGGACGACGAATCACTGAGCGCCTATCCCTGGAAAACCATCGCCACCCACGGACGCGAGACGGGCGCACTGGCGCGCGCCATCGCCTCGGCATTGGATGCGGAGTTATCGAACCTGTTCGACCTGGCGGGGCGCTGGCACGATGCGGGCAAGGCTTTCCCTGCCTTCCAGAACTCCATTACTGGGTCTGAGCGTCCGGGCCGTCACGATCTGGCCAAGGCGCCGAAAGGCGCATGGCTCACCGGGCGGGCGCTTTACCCGATGAGTGAGCGTGAGCGCCGCCCCGGATTCCGCCATGAACTCATCAGCACACTGGCGCTCTTCTCCGTGCTGCAACGTCATCAACCGGACCATTCCGCGCTGCTGGGACCATGGCGTGATCTGCTTCAGAAAATGGGCGCGAATATTTCTGCGTCGCCACAAACAGAACGGCCAGCCACTCCACTGGAGCAGGAGGTTCTCGCGCTCGATGCCGAGCGCTTCAACCTGCTGGCCTATCTGGTGTGCAGCCACCACGGCAAACTGCGCGTAGCGTGGCACGCCGCGCCGGCGGATCAGGAGGCCAGGAGTCATTTGCCGCGCCTGCGCGGTGTGCAGGAGGGCGATGCCGTGCCATCAGTGCAGTTGTGCGATGCAAGCGGAGCGCCGCAAGCGCTGCCTGGGTTCACGGCTGGACTCGGCTTGGCAGCCGCAGGATTGGGTACAACCTTTGGCGCAGGCTGGACGGAGCGAGTGTTGGGATTGATGCGTCAGCATGGCCCTTTCGCGCTGGCCTGGATGGAGGCATTGCTGCGCGCCGCAGATCAGCGCGCCTCCCGGGATATGAAGATTGCGGACCCACTATTGGAGGCCGATAATGGTGAACATGGACTGGAAGCAGACAATAGAGAACTGGCGCAAGCTGCCCCCCGAGGAGCAGAAGCGCATCCGCCTGAGCCGGATTCCCCGCAAGGTGGCCCGCAGCATGGCCTTCGAGGGGGAGCCGGTGGATCAGCGGATGCTGGAAGCCGAACACAAGCGCCGCACCACGCCACCCGCTATTTAGAAACCACACTCGGCATCCTCAGTTATGCCGAACTCGCCCCTCACCTCTCGCTACGTGTTCAAGCGCTCGAAGACGAAATCGTCGAAGGCGCTTTCTCCAATCTCTCCATCGATGAGGCACTGATCCTCGATCTCCATCACCGGATTTGCGGCGACCTCGTCCCCGCCTTCGCCGGGCGCTGGCGGCGGGTCAATGTCCGCGTCAGCGATCATGAAGCGCCGTCCTATCCGCAGGTGCCCCTCCTCATGCGAGACTATTGCCGCGATCTCCATGCGCGTATCACCGCACTTGACGATATTCCCGATGAGCGCCTGCTGGAACTCCTCGCCTTCGCCGAAGGACGACTGCTTTGGATACACCCCTTCGAGGATTTCAATGGCCGCATCACCCGAGTACTCCTGGCCGAGATACTGCAACGGCTCGGCCTGCCCGCCATCGACCCCACGCCAGAACCCGGCGAAGAGACCCAGCGTTATCTCCAGGCGCTCAGGGCCGCCGACAACGCCAACCTTCAACCGTTGATCGAATACTGGCGCACCCGTTTTGAAAAGGAGGGAAACGCATGATCCTGCACAAACTCGAAGGCTGCGCCCCCACACCGCTGGCGCACTACCTCAAGGCCTTGGGCATTCTCCGTCTCGTATCGGAACAGGCCGACCCCGAGGCGCGCGGCTGGTGGGAAGGCGAGCGTTTCCTACTGGCGACTCACCTTGATGAGGATGAGTTGCTGAGGTTTTTTCTGGAGCGGTATGAGCCGACGCCATTGGTGGCGCCATGGAATAAAGGTTCAGGTTTTTTCTATGCCGATGATCCTGGCCTTTCTCCGATTGAGAGTTCCACTGCCCCACGATTTGAAAAACTGCGACAGGGCATTGTTGCGAGCCGCTCTCTGCTGGGGGAGTTGTCTGTTGCGGATCAGACAGTGCGTTCAATTAAAGGTGAGGCAAAACAGAATGGGATGACAAAGGCACACAAAGACGCCTTGAAGAAAGATGACGCATACAAGAAACGCCTTGCTGAAGCTGAAAAGTGTTTCAAGGTGTTCAAGGCAGATTTCATTCCCCGTCTCAGATTGTCATGGCGTGGACCACACCGGGAATGGATGGATGCTGCAATGGTGCTGGATGATGAAGGCAGTCCACAGTTTCCGGCGTTGTTGGGTACTGGCGGCAATGATGGCCGCCTTGATTTCACCAATAACTACTTTCAGAAGATCAACGAGGTTTTTGATGTAGGCGATAACGAAGGCAAATCAAAGAGCGACGGCTACGGATGGTTTTCAGATGCGCTCTTTGGCAGAAGTATCAACACCTATCAGCGCGGTGCGGTGGGGCAGTACGCACCAGGCGCGGCTGGAGGCGCTAATAGCACTGTGGGCGCAGATGGAGGTAGTTTGCTCAATCCAGTTGATTTCTTGTTGATGCTCGAAGGGACTGTCTTGTTCACTGCACATGCTACACGCCGTTTCGGTTCAACACACTCATCACGAGCGGCGGCCCCCTTTGCGGTCAGCGCGCAAAGTGCAGGCTATGCCAGCGCCGGTGATAGCGACGAGAGCGCGCGTGGCGAACAGTGGATGCCGTTATGGTCGCAGCCCACCACGCTTGCCGAGTTGCAGCGCCTGCTGGCAGAGGGGCGGGCGCAGATCGGAGCCAAGGCGGCGCATGAGCCACTCGACTTGGCGCGAGCTGTGGCAAATTTAGGTACGGCCCGTGGTATCACGGCATTCCAGCGTTTCGGTTACATCGAACGCAATGGCCAATCCAATCTGGCGGTTCCACTGGGCCGCTTTCATGTGCCCGATCATGTCTCGCCGCGTCTTGCCTGTCTCGATGATCTTGATGCCTGGCTGGTCCGGTTGCGCCGTGCTGCTCGTGACAAGGTGGCGACGGGACGGTTGCGGATGGCGGAGCGGCGGTTATCAGAGTCATTGTTTGCCGTGGCGCAGCATCCCGATGAGGCGGCGCGCTGGCAGGCGGTGGTGCTGGCGCTGGCCGATGTCGAGATGATACTTCTGAATAGCGGCAAGGTGCGTTGCGGTCCCATCCCACGTTTACGTCCTGAGTGGGCGAGCGTTGCTGATGATGGTTCACCCGAATGGCGTCTGGCAGTCTCTCTTGCCTTGCAGTCAGCGACCTTGCGACGGGATGACAGCGCCCCGATTGATCCGGTGCGACGCCACTGGGTGCCCGCCAAAAATCAGGAGACCGCCGCCGTCATGCAAGGTCGCCGTGGCGTGGATGACGCCGTTGCGCTGGTGGAACGGCGACTCATCGAGGCGGCGCAGAAAGGGGGGCGCCGTCTGCCGCTGGTGGCCGCGAGAAAGGCGAGTGCATCGCCTGCCGATCTCGCGACGCTGCTCGCGGGCGAAGTCGACCTCGACCGCACACTGAACTTCGCTCGTGTATTGATGGCAGTGAATGGTCGCGCCTGGGCGTTACGTCCGCAACTGCTGCAACAACCCGATGCTGCACGCTGGCCCGATGAGGGCTGGCTGGCGATTCGCCTCGCCATGTTGCCCTGGCCCCTGCCCGATCGACGGCGCATTGGCGTAGACCCCGCCATTCTGCGCCGTCTTGAAAGCGGTGATGCGGGCATGGCCATCGAACTCGCCCTGCGCCGGCTGCGTCCGGCGGGCATTCAACCCGCTGTCAGGGTAGGCACCGTTTCACCGCACACCGCCAGACTTTGGGCGGCAGCATTGGCATTTCCAATCAATCGAACAATGGCGGAACAGTTTGTTCACCGTCTTGATGCACATTCACTGGCACTGACCAATTAAACCAAGGAGAACTCTGATGACTATCAATCTTTCTGCACTCGCCAATACTCACCGCCTGTTGTTTGCGATTCCTCTCGAACCCGTGTTGGGAAAACGCTTCCAGCCCACCGGCTTTCCCAGTCTCGGGGCGGCCACCTTCCAAACCAGTGAAGGCCAGAGCCTGCTGGTGGAGAGTGCGCAGAGCATGGCCAACCGGCTTGAAATGACGCTGTGGGATGATGCAAAACAGGATGTTAAAGATGAGCTCAATGGCATCTCTCATGTAAAGGTTTTGCGTCAAGGCAAATTCTTAACAGATACGATTCTTGAATCGCACCGCATCAATAGTCCCTACATCCTGGAGGGGGCTGACAAAAAATTCTATAACGAGTTGAAGGAGTCACTGGGAGTGCTTGCCGAGGGGCCAATTGACCGGCGTGTGTTGGCGGATGCTTTGCTGAAATATGATGTTGGCTCACTGTTGCACGGCGTGTTCATCGCCAAGAAAGAGCTTGCCGGTGGCCGATTGCGCGTAGCCCGAGCCCTCTCTGCTTTCATTGAGGCTGATGGCGTGCGTGTCGCGGCATCCGGTGGTGTCAAGAACGACCATGTTAATCCGTCGGGTGACACCAAGAGTGGCTTCGGCAATGTGCCATTCGCCCGTGATGAATTCACGGCGGATAACATCACTCTCTACGTCAATCTCGATCTGGCACAGATTCGCGGTTATGGTTTGGGTGCGGATGTGGAGCGTCTTCTGATTTTGTTGGCGCTGTACAAACTGCGCACACTGGTGGATGGCGGTATGCGCCTGCGTACTGCTTGTGATTTTAAACTTGAAGATGATTCTGGAAACATCAGTGCCATGCAGCCCAAGGAATTTACGTTGCCAAGCTTTAGTGATATGACCACTGATTTAAAGGCCGCAATCCAATCGTGCAAGGAGAGGATGGCTGTCACCGAAGTCACTTTTAACGATGAATTGAAGAAGGGTAAAGAGGATAAGGGCAACGGCTCCGATGAGTCTGAGACAGGGGACGACGAGGAAGGCGCGGAGGCGTAATCATGCCAACACTCATTCTGCAATTCCCCGCCGGGCGTTATCACGCCACGCCGTGGGGGCATCACGTCAACGAAGGCATGATTGAATGGCCGCCTTCGCCTTGGCGTTTGCTGCGTGGTCTTCTCGCAACTGGCTACGCCACCATGCACTGGCCTGCCGCTGGAGCGCCGCCAGAGGCGAGATCCTTGATTGAAAAGCTGGCCGCCGTGCTGCCTTGCTATGTGTTACCCAAGGCTGTTGGTACGCACAGCCGCCATTACATGCCGATGGCGCGTTTCAAGAATGGCCGCGAGGAGACCTGTCTGGTGTTCGACACCTGGGCGCGAGTCTCTGGCGAACTGGCGGTGACATGGGATGTTCCGCTATCGCCGGATGAGCAGGTGCTGCTTGAGCAGCTTGCCGAACGCATGGGCTATCTCGGACGTTCAGAGAGCTGGATCAATGCGCATGTCGCTACGCCGAGTGAGGCGGTGGTGCAAGGCGAACGTTGCTGGCCTGAAGGCAGAGAAGCTCCGCTCGAATCAGGCTGGGAACAGGTGCCCATGTATGCGCCCATCGCCGCCACAGCGTATGTCGAGTGGCGCGACAAAGCCGTCGCCAAGGTGATGGAGGATATGCCTCAACCAGAGCCAGGCAAGAAACCCACCGCCAAAATGAAGAAGGAGTTGGAAAAAGCCACAAAGCCTTACCCGCTCGATCTGTTGGCGTGTCTACAGATGCAGACATCAGAACTTCAGGGGTTTGGCTGGAATCAACCACCGGGTAGCCAGCGTGTGTTCTATTGGCGTAAGGCGAATGCAATCGAAGTGGGTGTACCGAAAATTCATCGTGTGCGTGAAGTTACTCCTGTTGAAGCCATGTTGCTGGCGATGGCGACGCAAAGTGGCAGTGAACACGCCCTACCTAGCGTAACCCGCACCCTTTCCCAAGCTGAAATGTTGCATCGCCAACTGGTAGGCAGTCTGCGGGGGCGTCACAACATCGTGCTTACTGGTTGTGATGAGCAAAGAAAGCCGCTGACGTTGCCGCATCAACATGCGCACATCCTCCCGCTGGACATGAATGGCGATGGACATCTCGACCATATTCTGGTCTGGGCGCCGATGGGGTTGGATGGTGAGGCGCAGTCAGCTATTCGCAATGCACGCCGAACATATACCAAAGGTGGAGTAGGGGTGTTACGCCTTGCCCTTGCGGGTGCCGCCAGCCTGGATGAGTTGTTGGTCTTGTCTGGAGAGTATGGCGCAGGCTTGCGCAAGGTTTTGCATAAAGGCACCGAATGGATCAGCGCAACTCCCTTTGTTCCACCTCGCTATGTGAAGAAGAATGGGGCGCATACGCTTGAGGGGCAGGTGAGAGCAGAGTTGGCATCCCGCAATCTGCCTGATGTGATTGATGTGCAGGTGCTTGATCCTCATGAGCATGATTTAGCGCGGCGCCAACGCCATTTCATTCGCACGCGCCGATTTGGGCCGGCTCCGCCGATCGACTGCGGATTTGCGCTACAGTTGAGATTTGCCGAGCCTGTGCAAGGACCTATTTGTCTGGGTTACGGTAGCCACTTCGGTCTTGGAATGTTCCGCACCATTCCGGATCAACAAGCATGAATAACACCACTACCGACCTCCACCCCAACGACCGCGTTTTCCACCCAAAATTCGGTTTCGGCACTATTCTCGAACGTGATGAGAATGGGCGTTTGTCAGTGCGGTTTGACCACCATGGCACCAAGTGGTTGGTGTTGAAGTATGCGCAGTCGTGCTGGGTGACGGCGGAGGAAGAGGCACGCACAGCACTTCCAGAAATTGTTATCGATGCATGCGGCAGTTTGCGGCAACGCTGGATATGGGCGCTTTGTTCGTCTCGCATGTCCCCGCCTTTGAGATAAACGACATGTCGGAAGAGGTCCAAAAAGAACTCCCTCTTCCCTTCCCGGAGCTGTCCGGGGATCTGCCGTTGCTGCCGGCCCGTATGATCAACGAATACGAGTATTGTCCGCGCCTCGCGTATCTCGAATGGGTGCAGGGCGAGTGGGCGGAGTCCGCCGATACGGTCGAGGGACGCTATAGCCACCGCCGGGTTGATAAGCCGTCCGGTGAGTTACCGCCGCCGGAAAATGCCGATGATGAAGAGCGCATACACGTGCGTTCGATTACGCTTTCGTCCAGCCGCCTTGGTCTCGTCGCGAAATTGGATTTGATCGAGGGTGAGGGCAACGTCGTCACGCCCGTGGAATATAAACGCGGCAAGCGCCCTCATGTGGCGAGGGGCGCCTATACACCCGAATTGGTGCAGGTGTGTGTGCAGGCCATGTTGCTCGAGGAGCATGGCTATGTTTGTGAGGAAGGCGCCATCTATTTCGTTCAGTCCAAGGAACGGGTGCGAGTCATTTTTGACGAGGAGTTACGGGCGCAGACATTGTCGGCCGTGAATGGGCTGCGGTTGCTCGCTGCCGGTGGCAAGATGCCGCCGCCGTTGGAGGATAGCCCCAAATGTCCGCGCTGTTCCTTGGTGGGAATATGTCTGCCGGATGAGGTGAATTTCTTGCGGCGTGCCGGAGTGAATCCGCGGCCGCTGGCGGTGGCGCACGATACGGCGTTGCCGCTTTATGTACAGGCCAATCAGGCGCGCGTCTCCAAGAAAGGGGAGGTCCTGGAGGTGTCGGTGGACGACAAACTGGCCGCGTCGGCGCGCTTGGCGGAGGTGTCGCAAGTGGTGGTGATGGGGAATGTCTATATCACCACGCCGTGTTTGCAGGAGTTGATGAGCCGCGATATTCCTGTGACGTGGCATTCCTATGGGGGTTGGTTCTTTGGCCATACCATGGGGACAGGACACAAGAACGTCGAGCTGCGGACGGTGCAATATAAGGCGAGCTTTGATAACTCCATTTGCCTGCGCTTGGCCAAGGGGCTGGTCAAGGCCAAGATTCAGAACGGCAGAACCTTGTTGCGCCGCAATTGGCGCGGGGATGACAAGGCTGACGATCTGATGGAAGAATTCAAGCGCGATATTGATCAAGTAGGCCGCGTGAAAGATTTGCAGATGCTGCTCGGCGTGGAAGGCAATGCAGCCGCGCGTTATTTCGGCGCTTTTCCACAGATCATTAAGCAAGATGCCGATGCCAAGAGCTTTTCATTCGACTTTATGCAGCGTAACCGTCGCCCGCCGACGGACCCGGTTAACGCCATGCTGTCTTTTTCCTACACGTTGCTGGTGCGCACGTGGACCGTGACGCTAAGCGCGGTTGGCTTCGATCCCTACAAAGGGTTTTATCATCAACCCAGATACGGGCGGCCTGCATTGGCGCTCGATATGATGGAGCCTTTTAGGCCACTGATTGCGGATTCTACCGTGATCACGGCCATCAATAATGGGGAAGTGCGCCCCAGTGATTTCATCAAGGCCGGTGGCGGCGTTGCCCTTACCAGCGACGGGCGAAAGCGCTTTATCGCGGCTTTCGAGCGGCGGTTGAGCCATGAAGTGACTCATCCTTTGTTCGGCTATAAGTTGAGCTATCGCCGTCTCATCGAGTTGCAGGCGCGGCTGTTGGGGCGTTACCTGCTGGGCGATTTGGATGATTATCCCAACTTCACCACCCGCTGATGCCGATGGACGAACACATTTATATAGTGGCCTACGACATTGCCGACCAGAAGCGTTGGCGTGCCGTGTTCAAGCTTATGCAGGGGTATGGAGAGTGGTTGCAGCTTTCCCTATTCCAGTGCCGGTTAAATCGGCGTCGACATGCCGAGCTGCTTGTCACCGTGGCCGAGATTATTCATCATGACCACGATCATGTGTTAATCATGGACGTGGGCCCCACCGAATCGGTCACGCCCAAAGTGGTCAGTCTGGGTAAGACGTTTAAACCGGTCGAGCGCGAGCCGGTTATTGTGTAGTTTTTTTTTGCCTATGGGGCGCGAGCGGTGTGATGTTGAAGAAAAACCCGGGGAGCGCTCGCGATGGGTAAGCTCTTTAAAAATTTGGAAAAATGTAACTGGGATTGGTAAGATGGCGGCCTTACAGGGAGAACTATGGTTGAAAATGAACTACCTCTCGCATGTGAAGCGGATATTCCTTGCCGCATATGGCCCCCAAGGGGGGCCGACATCCTCAGCATTACGCTGAGGCCTCATTGAAGGATACAGACCGCGGCGGTCGCGGCACCCGCCGCCGCCGACATCCTCAGCATTACGCTGAGGCCTCATTGAAGGTCATCGGCTCGCGGCGCGGGCTTCACGCTGAGTTATGACATCCTCAGCATTACGCTGAGGCCTCATTGAAGGTGTTGGCCGAGGTGGGCAAGACAAGTGTGGTGATCCAGACATCCTCAGCATTACGCTGAGGCCTCATTGAAGGAGGATGTCCATCAGGCTGACGAAGGTGGCGGCGAGACGACATCCTCAGCATTACGCTGAGGCCTCATTGAAGGAGGATTGCAACCGCCCGGCCACGGAGGCGGCGCCAGGACATCCTCAGCATTACGCTGAGGCCTCATTGAAGGGTGCTTCGCGCGCACTACCAGCCGGTGTTTGATTTCGACATCCTCAGCATTACGCTGAGGCCTCATTGAAGGCGTTCAAGGTCGGCTTGTTTGTCGGCCTTGATCTGACATCCTCAGCATTACGCTGAGGCCTCATTGAAGGTGGTGGGCGTTCCCATTGCTCACAGGCATTGATGCGACATCCTCAGCATTACGCTGAGGCCTCATTGAAGGATCGCGCTGGATGATCTGGCCCACGTGCTCCACCCGCGACATCCTCAGCATTACGCTGAGGCCTCATTGAAGGCCATTTTGTGCCGAACAATCCGCCGCCGGTGATCGAGGACATCCTCAGCATTACGCTGAGGCCTCATTGAAGGAGCACCGTGCGCGCGGATCGCGAAGGGGTGCTGCCGACATCCTCAGCATTACGCTGAGGCCTCATTGAAGGCCGGGTTCGACGCGTCAGCGGCGACAACCTCCTTCCCGACATCCTCAGCATTACGCTGAGGCCTCATTGAAGGGGTTCGCGTGGATCATGCTGTTCACGGTCTGCGACCGCGACATCCTCAGCATTACGCTGAGGCCTCATTGAAGGGATGTGATGTTTCGCCATGCCGATGGTGCGCTGAGCCAGACATCCTCAGCATTACGCTGAGGCCTCATTGAAGGGTCGCGCTTGCTTTGTCGTGCGCAACACCATAAGGCGGACATCCTCAGCATTACGCTGAGGCCTCATTGAAGGCGAAAGTTTCTTTGGGTGTTCGGCGGTTGGCTTGCTGACATCCTCAGCATTACGCTGAGGCCTCATTGAAGGTTGAGTCGTTGGGTGGTCATGTTGATCATGGTCTGTGACATCCTCAGCATTACGCTGAGGCCTCATTGAAGGCAAGCTGGTTCTGTCCGATACTTCGACTACCACGCTAGACATCCTCAGCATTACGCTGAGGCCTCATTGAAGGTGCAGTAGCAACAGCTCGAAGGTCCCGCCGCTGGTCGACATCCTCAGCATTACGCTGAGGCCTCATTGAAGGGACGATCTCAAGCGGGCAAGTAGACGCGGCGCCCCTTGACATCCTCAGCATTACGCTGAGGCCTCATTGAAGGTCGGGCAAAGCGCGAAGGCCGGCGCGCGCTGACATGGACATCCTCAGCATTACGCTGAGGCCTCATTGAAGGGTGGTTGGAAGCTCTCTTAGCGACTCTGCTCAAGCCGACATCCTCAGCATTACGCTGAGGCCTCATTGAAGGATTCCGTCGATGTAGTTGTCGCACAGGATGCGCACGACATCCTCAGCATTACGCTGAGGCCTCATTGAAGGGGTACGGCGGCGCGATCGCTGCCAGCCGGACGAGGCTGGACATCCTCAGCATTACGCTGAGGCCTCATTGAAGGTTCTCGACCGCGAGCCGATAGTGCTTGTCGCGCACAGACATCCTCAGCATTACGCTGAGGCCTCATTGAAGGTTTTCGCCTTCGATCCAATGTACCAATTCGGCGCACGACATCCTCAGCATTACGCTGAGGCCTCATTGAAGGTGCGGAGGCGGTGCCGAGCTAGATACTCGCAGAAGCTGACATCCTCAGCATTACGCTGAGGCCTCATTGAAGGTGAGGATTGCAAGTATTTTGCTTCTCGCGGTATGTGGACATCCTCAGCATTACGCTGAGGCCTCATTGAAGGTCGAACAGGCCGAACAGGATGGACTTCGCGGACGCGACATCCTCAGCATTACGCTGAGGCCTCATTGAAGGAGCGTAAGCCCCGTATCTCGCAGCCTCTTGGCCTCGACATCCTCAGCATTACGCTGAGGCCTCATTGAAGGAAAAATGATTTGCAATGCCACGCTGACAGGCACGGGGACATCCTCAGCATTACGCTGAGGCCTCATTGAAGGCTGGGAGCGCGCCGCATGATTTCTCACAACCGTGTAGACATCCTCAGCATTACGCTGAGGCCTCATTGAAGGACGCGCGCGTCGAGGAAGCATTGAAAGTTATCGCGACATCCTCAGCATTACGCTGAGGCCTCATTGAAGCGTAAAATCGCTGAGGGCAGTCTGTAATTCCTGAGCGGACATCCTCAGCATTACGCTGAGGCCTCATTGAAGCGATATGGCTCAGCGCGCCATCAGCATGGCGAAACATCGACATCCTCAGCATTACGCTGAGGCCTCATTGAAGCGTCGCGGAACTTGGGGTTGCAAGGGGCGGCAAGCTCGACATCCTCAGCATTACGCTGAGGCCTCATTGAAGCCGCGAGGTATCGGTATTTGTCGGCCCACTCCTGCGTGGACATCCTCAGCATTACGCTGAGGCCTCATTGAAGCAGCACCGGCAACAAAATCTACCTGTCCAGTATCGGCGGACATCCTCAGCATTACGCTGAGGCCTCATTGAAGCAGCGTTGGGCCACTATCACAAACCAAGTGTCGCGCTGACATCCTCAGCATTACGCTGAGGCCTCATTGAAGCCACGGTTTTAATGTCATACCGGCCGTTGGCCGCGTAGACATCCTCAGCATTACGCTGAGGCCTCATTGAAGCGGCGGTACGACAGTGCCTGGCTGAGGATCACCAGCAGGACATCCTCAGCATTACGCTGAGGCCTCATTGAAGCGTGTACTGGCTTGGATGGGACGACGCCACGTGGATAGACATCCTCAGCATTACGCTGAGGCCTCATTGAAGCCTCGCCATGAGCCGGCACGCACACGGTAAGCACAGGACATCCTCAGCATTACGCTGAGGCCTCATTGAAGCGAAGCGGTAGCGATTCGGTACGCCGCCGGTCATCCACTGACATCCTCAGCATTACGCTGAGGCCTCATTGAAGCAATCAATGACGTTTTGTCATAGCCTTGCTTAAACACCGACATCCTCAGCATTACGCTGAGGCCTCATTGAAGCTATGCTGACGATAAAACTGCGCTGATAATCGGAACCGGCAGTTAAAGGGGTCCGACCCGAATGGCACTTACTTAAGCGCAAGGGGTTGAATTACAAGTTAGAAGAGACCGGAACCATGGTAGGCTGCAAATCGCCAAACCCACACCCTACCAACAGGAACCGGTCTTCATGCAG
>JAHFRV010000021.1 GCA_023266095.1 Gammaproteobacteria bacterium
CTCAAGCACTTGCGGTCGATCGCGACAAGGTATGACAAATTGAAGAGAAACTACCAGAGCATGGTCGCTCTAGCCTGCGGATTTCTATGGCTGCCCATGTGAAACGTCAACAGGCCCTAGAGATGAGGTCAGTCATCATCCTAGTTATTCCTTAGCGATAAACCACCAGGTGTTGCTAGTGTATCTACTAGCTTTTAACTTAGCGGACGGGATAACCCCTTACTTGAGTAAAAATTGAGGATATATGCCCAGAGGTCTATACACTTGAAATACGTGTATAAACGGCCTGTCCGCCTAGGCAAAGGCGGAATTTCGAGGAAGCGGGAGTCTCAAGGACGCGGGGGCGGCCGAGGGGGCTAAAGCAAGGCGAGATTGCCTTTGTCCTCCAGCCAGACCCGGCGGTCGGCGGCGCGGCGCTTGGCGAGCAACATATCCATCAAGGCATCGGTTTCGTCACTGGCCGCGACGGTGAGTTGCACCAAACGACGGGTATCGGGATCGACGGTGGTCTCGCGTAATTGCAAAGGATTCATCTCACCCAGCCCCTTGAAGCGCTGCACGTTGATCTTGCCTTTCAATTTATCCGCCGCGATGCGGTCGAGCACGCCGACCTTCTCGGCGTCGTCGAGGGCATAGAACACCTCTTTGCCCACGTCGATGCGATACAACGGCGGCATCGCGACGTAGACATGCCCCGCCGTCACCAGCGCGCGGAAATGGCGCAGGAACAAGGCGCAGAGCAAGGTTGCGATATGCGCGCCGTCGGAATCGGCATCGGCGAGGATGCAGACCTTGCCGTAGCGCAAACCTTGCAGATTATCGGAGCCGGGCTCGACGCCGACCGCCACCGAGATATCGTGCACCTCCTGCGAACCCAGCACCTCGCCGGAATCCACTTCCCAGGTGTTGAGAATTTTTCCGCGCAGCGGCATCACGGCCTGGAAATCCCGGTTGCGCGCCTGCTTAGCCGAACCGCCGGCCGAATCGCCTTCCACCAAAAATAATTCGGTGCGCGACAAATCCTGCGAGCTGCAATCCGCCAGCTTGCCCGGCAGGGCCGGACCGCTGGTGACTTTTTTACGCACGACTTTTTTATCCGCGCGTAACCGCGCCTGGGCGTTGTTGATCGCGTATAAGGCGATGCGCTCGCCGGCCTCGATGTGCTGATTGAGCCACAGGCTGAAAGCATCCTTCACCACGCCGGAAACGAAGGCCGCGCACTCGCGCGACGACAAACGATCCTTGGTCTGGCCGCTGAATTGCGGCTCCTGCATCTTTACCGACAACACATAACCGCAGCGCTCCCAGACATCCTCCGGCGCGAGCCGCACGCCGCGCGGCAACAGATTGCGGAATTCGCAAAACTCCCGCACCGCCTCGGTGAGGCCGGTGCGCAAACCGTTGACATGGGTGCCGCCCTGCGGGGTCGGGATCAGATTGACATAACTCTCGGCGACCAGTTCACCGCCCGCCGGCAGCCACACCACCGCCCATTCGGCGGCCTCGTGATTGCCTTCCATCACCCCGGTGAACGGCTCTTCCGGCAGCAGCTCGAAACCGTGCAGGGCGTCGAGCAGATAGTCCGTGAGGCCGTTCTGATACTGCCACTCTTCCCGTTCGCCGCTGGCCTCGTCAAAAAACGTCACCTGCAGGCCGGGACACAACACCGCCTTGGCGCGCAGGATGTGCTTGAGCTTGGGTACCAGAAATTTCGGCGTGTCGAAATATTTGGGCTCGGGCCAGAAACGCAGCGTGGTGCCGGTGTGGTTTTTACCGACCTGGCCCACCGCTTCCAGTTCGGAAACCTTCTCGCCATGGGCGAAGCTCATCCGGTATTCCTTGCCGCCGCGCCGCACCCACACCTGCAGCTGTTTCGATAGGGCATTGACCACCGACACGCCTACCCCGTGCAGACCGCCGGAGAAGCGGTAATTCTTGTTGGAGAATTTGCCGCCGGCGTGCAGCCGGGTGAGTATCACCTCCACCCCCGACACCTGCTCGCCGGGATGGACGTCCACCGGCATGCCGCGGCCGTCGTCCTTCACTTCCAGCGAACCGTCTTTATAGAGTATGACCTCGATGCGCCGAGCATGGCCGGCCATCGCCTCGTCGACACTGTTGTCGATGACTTCCTGCGCAAGATGATTGGGACGGGTCGTGTCGGTGTACATGCCCGGACGCTTGCGCACCGGATCCAAGCCGGTGAGCACCTCGATGGCGGCAGCGTCATAATTATTGCTCATGGGCATCCTCTAAAAAACCGGCATCGGGTACTCGAAGTACCGATGGCCATAATTGGCGGACTGGATGCTACACAGCCTACCGGGGCAAAACAAGTTGCCCGGATCGGGCTGAAAACAGGCGCGACACGCCGCGGGCCCCTGCCTTATGATACGAACTCTCACGCGTCTCGGCACTCCCACCCCGCTGCAACCGACATGCAATTGGAGAAACTATGGCCGGCAACGATCTCACCCAACTGGCGATGCTCATCCAACGCGAGCGCGCGCCTTTGCTGTCACGCTGGCGGGAACAGGTGAGGCAACTCTCCTCGGCCCGCCAGCTCGACACGCCGACCCTCACCGATCACATTCCTAGGCTGATTGATGAATTGGTCGAGGCGCTTATTTCAAGGTCGGATAAAACCATCCCGGAGGCGGTCAACGAAGGCAGCCCGCCGGCCCATGGCATACAACGCGTACAAGACGGCTTCGATATCACCGAGGTTGTAGCGGAATATAACATCCTGCGCGGCTGCATCCATGATCTTGCCGATGCCAACGGGTTAACCCTGCAAGGACCTTCTTTCCATATTCTGAACCGCATCCTCGACACCGCCATCGGCCTGGCGGTACAAACTTACGCCACGCAACGTGCCTTGGAAATCCAACACCGCCAGGAGGCGTATCTGGCGTTCGTGGCGCACGACCTCCGCACGCCGCTCAACGCCATTTCCCTGGCCGCGCGTATTCTCGAACTGAGCCTGCCGGCGCAAGGCGCCAGCCCCGAAAGCGTCCAGATGTTGAAAACCTTGCGTCGCAACGTGCAACATCTCAACGGCTTGGTCGGCAAGATCATTCAGGAAAATACCGCGTCACTCACTGAAATCGGCGACAAACTGGAACGGCGTCTATTGGATTTGTGGCCGCTGGTGGAGGCGCTGATCCACGACCTCCATCCGGTAGGCGGCAGCGCCAGTACCCAGCTCATCAATAGAGTACCCGACGATTTGGTCGTGTACGCCGATGCCAGCCTGCTGCGGCGGATTTTTCAGAACTTGATCGCCAACGCCATTGATTACACGCCGCGCGGTGAAGTGATCATCGGCGCCCGCGAACTGGCCGATTCGGGCATGATCGAATGTTGGGTGAGCGATAACGGCGCGGGCATCCCGGCCGATCGTCTCGAAAAAATCTTCGACAAAATGGAGACCGACGCGCACAAGGAGGGCGGCGTGGGCCTGGGCCTCGCCATCGTCAAGACCTTCGTCGAGGCTCACCATGGCAAGGTGAGCGTGGAGAGCCGGGAAGGCGCCGGCTCAACATTCCGTTTTACCCTGCCGGTAAACAAGTCCTGAGTGATTAGCCAGAGTTACGCGCCGGTGCGGGGATTTTTCCGCAACGGCTTTTGAGGACACAGCATGATCGCGAACATCCACCCGGCGGGGCCCGCGGATGCGCATGACATCAGCGTCCTGGTCGGCGAACCGCTGCACGAAATCATGAATGCGGCCGGCGTCCAATCCTTCCATTTCAACCTCGACGCGGCCGCAAGTTGAATATCCTATTGTGAACGGCACACATGCGGCAAGGTCGCGAATGCCGCCTCAGCAATAATCGAGTGTCCCCGCATGACGTATCATTCACATGTCTTGCATGTAATCTGATTATTATCCCAGCCTGGCGCAGAAATACGGCGAACAAGTGAAGCCGTATGTGGGGGTAAGCTGGCGATGAGACAATCAAAGTTCGTGAATAACAAGGAGGTGAAATTAGGCATTTGTTCGGTTCTGTCTATAATTAATTTTTATTCGCTTACGACGATGGCTATGACTATATTAATCAGGAGCGATAACAACTGAACGGTTCGGCGTGATCAGGAGCAGTCAGACAGCAGGAGTTACCCATGAGCAATCCTCCGCGCATTCTCTATCTGGAAGACGATCTCGACGAGGCTGAGCTTGTACGCAATGCCTTGAAAAAAAATGTGGTTGGTTCAACGATCAACATCGTTGACACCCGTCACAAATACCTCACGGCGATAGAAGGCGGTGAGATGGATATCATTTTGTCCGACAGTCAGGTGCCAGGTTTCGACGGTTTATCCGCCTTCAAGATCGCACGCGAACAATGTCCGGATATTCCCTTTATTTTTGTGTCTGGATACCTCGATCCAGCCGGCATCAAAGAACTCGAGGCGGCGGGCGCCACTACTTACGTGTCGAAGGCCCAGTTGCCGGAACTGGTGGCTGCCGTGCAAAACGCTTTGGCGAAAAATCACAAAACGACCTCGACTTACCCAATCTCGTATACCTCCTCGGGAACGGCGCCTTTGATCACCGCGATCCAAGCGCTTTCCTTGGCACATACGCTAGAAGAGGTGATGTCCATCGTACGCACCGCCGCTCGCGAACTCACCGGTGCCGACGGCGCCACCTTGGTGTTGCGCGAAGGTGAACAATGCTACTACGCGGAAGAAAACGCCATCGGCCCGCTGTGGAAGGGACGGCGTTTTCCCATTCATACCTGCATCAGCGGCTGGGTGATGCTGAACGGCCAAGCGGCGGTGATCGAAGACGTCTATAGCGATGCGCGGATTCCGGTGGATGCCTATCGTCCCACTTTCGTCAAAAGCCTGGCCATGATTCCCATCCGGCCAGTGGCGCCGATCGGCGCCATCGGCAACTACTGGGCGGATCATCACCGCGCGACATCGGAAGAACTCAACCTGTTACAAGCCTTGGCTAACAGCACATCCATCGCGCTGGAAAATATCCGGCTGTATTCGGAACTCGAACAGCGCGTAAGCGAGCGGACCGCCCAGCTGGAGGCGACCAATAAGGAACTGGAAGCCTTCGCCTTCGCCGTGTTCCACGACCTAAGGGCACCGCTGAGGCATATGCAGGGTTTCAGCAACCTCCTGCTCGAAGATTACGCCGACCCACTGGGCGAGGAAGGCCAGGAATACCTGCAACGCCTGAAGCGTTCGGTGCACCATATGGAGCAGTTCATCGAGGACTTGCTGACCTTGTCGCGGCTAAGCCATGTGCCGGTACGCCGCGAGCAGGTGAACCTCAGCCTCATCGCCCGCGAAATCATTGCCGAATTGCGCTCGCTGCCGCCGCAACGCCATCTCGACTTCGTGCTCGCCGAAGAACTTTTCATCTCGGGCGATCCCGGCCTGATGCACGCCCTGCTGCAAAACCTGTTATCAAACGCCTGGAAGTTCACCTCGAAACGCGAGCATGCGAAGATCGAATTCGGCCGCGCCGAGGATCCCAACGAGGGAACGTACTACTATCTGCGCGACAACGGCATGGGATTCGACATGGCCTATGCCGGCAAACTCTTCACACCGTTCCAGCGCCTGCACTCCAGCGCCGAAATGCCCGGCACCGGCGTCGGGCTGGCCATCGTACAGCGCATCATACACAAACACGGCGGCCGGATTTGGGCGGAAGCCAACCCGGATAGAGGCGCCTGTTTTTATTTCACCCTGGCGAAATAATTTTTCACGCATGCCTCGTCACCGCGGCGACGATTAGGACTGACCGTGTTTATGTCATTGTATGTATAAAATTAAGCCGCGCCGCGTCCTTCGCCTTCACCAACCATGACGACGTGCCTACAGTTTGACGGCAAGTCCCCCTGCTTTACCACAACCCAAAAAGCGGATCAGTCCAAATCCTTCACCAAGGCGGCGCGGGTTGTCTCCCGCAAAGATCCGATGGAGTAACGATAGGCGGGAAGATCGATGCCGACGCCCAGCGCGGCGCCCTCTTTGGCGGCGGCGATCATCGGTGGCGTCAACTCAAAACGCAGAAAATGCACGGCGGAGGTCTTCTTGTCGGTCGTGCGTTCCATATCCTCATCGGCGATCGCGAATACCGGCGGGAAACTGTCCACCCGCAGCCACACCCGGTGCTCGATACCGACCAGGCGCTCCAGGGCGACGCGTCGTTCTTCGGCATCTTCATATTCCACCATGAAGGTGGCTTTCCAGTTGGTGCCGTCAGGAATCAGCGGATTGTAAACGGCCAGTTCATCGTTGATACCTTCGGCCTCGAAGACGCGTTCGATACGCAGCATCTCCTGGATTTGATAGTGGATGGTGAGCCTGTCCTCGAAGTTGAGCGTGACATGTTCACCGAGTTGCACGCGGCGGTTTTTCTTGTGGGCGATGACCTTCTCGCGAAAGGCGGCGCGCTGGGCGGAATACGCCTCTAATGTGAACAGGTCTGCACAACTCAGTTTTTTCATTATCCACCTCGTCAAATACCATAGGCCAGCCGCAGCAAACTCATGGGATGGGTCGGCGCGCTGCCGTCGTCCAGGCCGTTTTCTATTTGATGGCCGGCCATGGCGCAATCACTGCTGTAATGATCGGCCTGGGCCTTATTCACGCGGCTGACCACCGGCTTGCCGATCTTCATCGAGGCCTCGTGAAATTCGCTCTTGACCGCGTAAGTGCCGTTGTGGCCCGAGCAACGTTCGATGGCCTCCACTTGGGTGTCTTGCACCAAACTCAAAATGTCGCGGGTCTTGAGGCCGATGTTCTGTACCCGCAAGTGGCAAGCCACGTGATAAGCGACTTTGCCCAGCCCGGTTTTGAAACGGGTGTCGAACTTGCCCGCCTTGTGGCGCAACGCCAGATATTCGAAAGGGTCGAAGATCGCGGCGCGTACTTTGGCCACCGCCGTATCGTCGGGAAACATCAGCGGCAACTCCTGTTTGAACATCAACACGCAGGACGGCACCGGCGCGACGATGTCGTAACCCTCCTCCACCAGGGCAGCGAGCAGGGGAATATTGTGGGCCTTGGCGGCGGCCACCGATTTTAAATCGCCCAGTTCCAATTTAGGCATACCGCAGCAGCGGCTATTATCGACCAGGCGCACGGGGATGGCGTTGTGCTCGAACACCGCCAGCAAATCCTCGCCGAGTTGCGGTTCGTTGTAATTGCCGTAGCAGGTGCCGAACAAGGCCACCTTGCCCCGGGTACCTTCGGTGGGTTGCGGCGCAAGATCGGGCCGGGTGTGGCCGGCGAGGCGTTTGGTGAGGGTGCGGCTGTGGTATTCGGGCAGAATGGCATCGGGATGCACGCCCAGCACCTTGTCGAGCAGTTTCCGCGCGGATTGAATTTTATTGGCTGCGTTGACCATCTCCACCACCACCGGAATACTCGCCAGCTTGCCCACTTTATCTGTGGAGGTGAACAGTTTGTCGCGCGGCTTCACCTCACCTTTGGCGAATTTCACCGCCTTGGCACGCAGCATCAGATGCGGATAGTCCACGTTCCACGGATGGGGCGGCACGTAGGGACACTTGGTCATATAACACATATCGCAGAGATAACACTGATCGACCACATCCCAATACACGGGCTTGGCCACGCCGTCCAATTCCTGAGTCTCGGAATTGTCGATGGCCTCGAATAACGTGGGAAAGGCATTGCATAAACTGAAGCAACGGCGGCAACCGTGGCAGATGTCGTAGACCCGCTCCAATTCCTTTAACAGGAGACTCTCGTCATAGAATTGCGGATTGCGCCAATCGAGCGGGTGGCGGGTCGGCGCCTCGAGACTGCCTTCCCTCGGAGCGGTCGTCGCGTCGGTCATACTCTTCCCTTACGACTCAAAGCCAGAAAAAAATCGCGCTGGGGACGCGTATCCCCAGCGCCGCTATTTGCACGCATTTCTAAGTGCCGAGTGTATCCAACGCTTTTTGGAAACGGTTGGCGTGAGAGCGTTCGGCCTTGGCCAGGGTCTCGAACCAATCAGCGATCTCGTCGAAACCTTCTTGGCGGGCGGTCTTGGCCATACCGGGGTACATGTCGGTGTATTCGTGAGTTTCACCGGCGATGGCCGCTTTGAGGTTCAGACCGGTACCGCCGATGGGCAAGCCGGTAGCGGGATCGCCCACCTCTTCCAGATATTCCAAATGTCCGTGGGCATGTCCGGTCTCACCTTCCGCCGTGGAACGGAACACCGCCGCCACGTCATTATAACCTTCCACGTCGGCCTTGGATGCAAAATACAGATAACGGCGATTGGCCTGCGATTCACCGGCGAAGGCCGCCTTGAGATTCTCTTCGGTCTTACTGTTTTTGAGCGCCATGTTACTTCCTCCATTTTTGACATGTATCCAAATCCCGCCACCAGTGCGAGATCTCGCACTAAACTTTAGAACAATTCTAATGGGAAGCCTAAATCTAGGCCTGGGACTGAGCACTGTCAACCCACCGTTTGCATACCGTACGCGCGGCCGTCACCCCTCGCCCGCGTTGACCGGCAAGAGACGGTGCGCTAACGTTGCGTCCTCGTTATTGGAGCATAGCCTTGGCCAAGAAAAAGTCGACCGCCTCTTTTGAAGATGCGCTCAAAGAACTGGAAACGCTAGTGGAAAAAATGGAGCGCGGCGATCTCAGTCTCGAAGAATCGCTGAGCGATTTCGAACGCGGCGTCGCCCTCACCCGCCAGTGCCAGCAGGCCCTGCGCGATGCCGAACAAAAAGTGGAAATCCTTCTGGAAAAAGACGGCCAGACCAGCGTACAACCCTTCACCGATGAAGACTGAAGCCCTCGCCGAATTGACCCGGCGCATGCCGGGCTGGCGCGAGCGGGTGGAAATCGCCCTGGCCGGTTGCCTGCCTGCCACCAGCCTGCATCCAACGCGGTTACACGAAGCCATGCGTTACTCGGTACTGGGCGGCGGCAAGCGGGTGCGTCCGGTGCTGGTCTACGCCACCGGGTTGGCCTTGGGTTTGGCCGAAGCTCGCTTGGACGGTCCCGCATGCGCGGTGGAATTGATCCATGCTTATTCATTAATTCATGATGATTTACCGGCCATGGACAACGACGATCTGCGCCGCGGCAAACCCACCTGTCATCGCGCCTTCGACGAGGCCACTGCCATACTGGCGGGAGATGCCCTGCAGGCTCTGGCCTTCCAGATCCTGGCCCGCAACGAGGCCATGGCGGCCAGCCCCAAGGCGCGGGTAGAAATGATCGCCATCCTCGCCCACGCCGCTGGTTCACGAGGCATGTGCGGGGGACAGGCCATCGATCTCGCCGCGGTCGGCAAGCAACTGGACATCGCCCAGCTGGAAGACATGCACATCCACAAAACCGGCGCGCTGATCCGAGCCGCGGTCCGACTGGCCGCCTTGTGCGGCAACGGACTCGACGCCGCCACGTTGCAGGGACTCGACCATTACGCCAAATGCGTAGGTCTCGCCTTTCAAATCCGCGACGATATTCTGGACGTGGAAGCCAACACCGAAACTTTGGGCAAACGACAGGGTGCGGACATCGCCCTCGACAAGCCCACTTATCCATCCCTGCTCGGCCTCGCGGAAGCGAAAGAGCGGGCGCGCCTGCTGCACGAAGACGCCTTGGCGAGTCTGGCGGATTTCGACCACCGGGCCGACGCCTTGCGCGGAGTCTCGCATTACATCATCGCGCGCGGTCATTGAACCGTACCCGCCACTGCCGGTATGGCAGCGAGATCAATCGTCAGATCAGCACGCGCCGTTACAGCCACCCGCGTTGGTATTCTGAACGGCGATGCGGCATTTTAACCAATCAATGCTGTAGACGCAGAAATCGCCGACATCATAGGTATACGTGCCATAGCTGGTGTTGGAACCGGCGCCCGTGACCCAGGTATAACGGCCACCGGTCACAGTGGACAATGGGTTATCGGTGGCAAAATTATAATTACCATGTTGCCGAGCGTAGGGTCTATCAAAGAGACGCAATGCCCTCAATATCGCAACTTCATTGAAATAGGCAGGCACAGCCAGGTGTCGCAGAAATATCAGCGGTTCCCCATGTGAATAGGCGAATTTGCCTAGGTCTCGAACTCCGCCTAAAACGTATCCCGTCGGTTGAGCGCGTAATCTTCCACTCTTCCGATGAAAGGAATGCGCAACATCCCAGGCAAACGTGCGCATAGCCGCGGATCACGGAAGCCGTGTATGCCGAGGGTCATGCCCTCATGCCCGGCGGCGGGCTGGTCGCGATAGGTGCCGAACAACCGGTCCCACAGGGAAAGGTTAAACCCGAAGTTGCTGTTGGTCTCGTGGTCCTCCACCGAGTGGTGGACCCGGTGCATATCCGGCGTCACGATCAGCGCGCGTAACAGCCGGTCCAAGCCAAGCGGCAGCCGCACATTGCCATGGTTGAACATGGCGCTGGCATTGAGCAGCACCTCGAAGATCATTACCGCGATCAGCGGCGGCCCCAGCACCGCGATCACCGCACACTTGAGCAACATCGACACCACGATCTCGATGGGGTGAAAACGCAGACCGGTGGTGACGTCGAAGTCGAGATCAGTGTGATGCACCCGGTGCAGCCGCCATAACAAAGGCACGGCATGGAACATCACATGCTGCAGGTAGATGGCGAAATCCAATATCACCACGGAAATCATCAGCGCCAGCCAGGACGGCGCGGCGAAATAATTAAATATTCCCCAACCTTCCCGGGCGGCAAAAGCCGCCATGCCCAGCGCCGCCGCGGGAAACAACAGACGCAGCACGGCCGTATTGAGAACCACGATGCCCAGATTACTCGTCCAGCGTCCCAGCTTGGGTAGGGTCAAGCGCCGCCGCGGCGCCGCCCATTCCCAAACCGCCATCGCCGCCAGCACGCCCAGGAAAATCCCGAGGCGGACCGCCAGTTCATGTTCCAACATCCAACCACTCATACCCGTTCCTCATCCAGCCATGGGCTCACTATACCTTTCTCGTGCCGGAACGGTCCGGCCCGCGTCACCGCGCCTGCCAGGTGGGCAGCCCGGCTACCGATCCTCAATCCAATCCATTTATTTATAGAAATCTCTGAGTTATTCAGAGATTGCTGCGGCACAGGGAGGGCCGCCATTTTCAATGGCGGCAGGCCATTGAAAATGAAGGAAAGCGAAAATCACATTTTTCGCTTTCCTTGCTCTGAAAATTCCAGGATGGAATTACTCAGAGCTTCCTAATAAAGGTTTGTACGAGACCAACCACCCGCCCCAGCTTGCCATCCGACCCTCAAGCCCGGATAATGCGCTGTTCACTTTATGGTCAAGTGAGTGACGACCGCCCGTATGCATTATCCTTTGCTGGACGCTATCCACCATCCCGACCAGTTGCGCGCGCTGCCGGAAAGCCAGCTTGCGCCGCTGGCTGATGAATTGCGCCGTTTTCTCATCGATTCGGTAGGGCGCACCGGCGGCCATCTCGCGGCCAATCTCGGTGTCGTCGAGCTCACGGTCGCACTCCACTATATCTACAACACCCCGACGGACCGGCTGGTATGGGATGTCGGCCACCAGAGTTATCCGCACAAGATCCTGACCGGGCGCCGCGAACAAATGAGTTCGTTGCGCCAGAAAGACGGCCTGGCCGGTTTCCCCAAGCGCAGCGAAAGCCCGTACGACGCCTTCGGCGTCGGCCACTCCAGTACGTCGGTGAGCGCCGCGTTGGGCATGGCCATCGCCACCGAACGCCAGGGCCAGGACCGTAAAGTCGTGGCCGTGATCGGCGACGGCGCCCTCACCGCCGGCATGGCCTTCGAGGCGCTGAATCATGCCGGCGACCTGCACACCGATTTGCTGGTGATCCTCAACGACAACGACATGTCGATCTCGCCCAATGTCGGCGGCCTGTCCAATCATCTCGCGCGCATTTTGTCGGGCAAACTCTATGTGAGCCTGCGCGAGCAGGGTAAAAAGGCCCTCAAGAACATGCCGCCGGTGTGGGAGCTGGCGCGCCGCGCCGAGGAACACGTCAAGGGCATGGTGATTCCCGGTACCTTGTTCGAGGAACTCGGTTTCAATTACATCGGCCCCGTTGACGGCCACGACCTGCCTACCCTGGTCAAGACCCTCCGCAATCTGCGCGGCCTGAAGGGCCCGCAGTTTCTTCACGTGGTCACCAAAAAGGGTAAGGGTTACCAACCCGCCGAAGACAATCCCTGCGGCTACCACGGCGTCGGCGCCTTCGATCCCCGCACCGGCACCGTGAGCGCGGGCAAGGCTGGCGCGCCGACTTACACCGAAGTCTTCAGCGACTGGATCTGCGACATGGCGACGCAAGATCCCCGTTTGATGGCCATCACCCCGGCGATGCGCGAAGGCTCGGGCCTGGTCGCCTATTCGGAACGTTTTCCCACGCGTTATTTCGACGTCGGTATTGCCGAACAACACGCCGTCACCCTGGCGGCGGGTTTGGCCTGCGAAGGCGAAAAGCCGGTGGTGGCGATCTACTCGACCTTTTTGCAACGCGGCTACGACCAGCTCATCCACGACGTCGCCATTCAGAATCTGCCGGTGCTGTTCGCCATCGACCGCGCCGGCGTGGTCGGCCCGGACGGCCCGACTCACGCCGGCAGCTTCGATCTGAGCTACCTGCGCTGCCTGCCCAATCTGGTGGTGATGGCCCCGGCCGACGAAAACGAATGCCGGCAAATGCTCTATACCGGCTTCTTGCTGGATCAGCCGGCGGCGGTGCGTTATCCGCGCGGCGGCGGCCCCGGCGTGCCGGTGCAGAAGGCGATGACCGCTCTGCCGATCGGCAAGGCCGATGTGCTGCGCGACGGCCGGCGGGTCGCCATTCTCGCCTTCGGCAGTATGGTGTCGCCGGCCCTGCAGGCCGGTGACATACTGGATACCACCGTGGTGAATATGCGTTTCGTGAAGCCCTTGGATGAGACCTTGATCGCGCGCCTAGCCCAGACTCATGAGTTGCTGGTGACCGTAGAAGAAAACGCGGTGATGGGTGGCGCGGGCAGCGCGGTCGGGGAAAGCCTGGCGGCACTGGGACTGTGCGTGCCGCTCATCCACCTCGGTCTGCCCGATTCATTCCTCGAGCACGGCAGCCGCGCCGAACTGCTCAAGGAGGCGGGCCTCACCGCCGATGCCATCGCCGCGCGCATCAAAGCTCACTTCGCTCGCGAGGTTTGCCACGGCCTGCCCGCGCAGATAACTTCCAACTGACACTCAAGCATCCGACTATGACACCCCGTTACGCATTGAAGGTGATCACCGACTTCGCCGCCGCCCATTTGCTCCGCGACTATCCCGGCGAATGCAGCCGTTTGCATGGCCACAACTGGAAGGTGGAAGTCGAAGTGATCGCCTCCGCACTCGACGAGGTGGGCATGGGACTCGACTTTAAGACGATCAAACGCGCGACCAAAGAGATCATCGCCGGACTCGATCACCATCACCTCAATGAGATACCACCGTTCGACCAGATCAATCCCACGGCGGAGAACATCGCCGCCTATTTATACGCCGAGTTGTCGCGCGTGCTGAACGGCGCGCGCACCCGTGTCGGCGCCGTGACGCTGTGGGAAACCGAGCGCGCCTGTGTGCGCTACAGTGAAGAATAATGAGGAAGCCGGCCATGAATAACGCCGTCACCATCGCCGATGTACAAGGCGCCGCCGATGCCCGCAGCATCGCCATCAACCAGGTGGGCATAAAAGACATCCGCCATCCGCTACGCATCGCCGGCCGCGACGGCACGGTGCAACACACCGTCGCCACCTACAGCATGTACGTCAATCTGCCGCACGATGTGCGCGGCACCCACATGTCGCGTTTCGTCGAGATTCTCAACAACACCGACATCGTGCTGTCAGTGGCGGGCATGCAGCACTTGCTCACGACCATCCAGCGCACCCTCGATGCGCAGCAGGCGCAGGTCGAAGTGACTTTCCCCTACTTCATCACCAAGCAGGCGCCGGTGTCCGGCGTCGCAAGCGCGCTCGACTACCAGGTGACGCTGCTCGGCGAACGCAGCGGCGGCGCCGCAAACGTCAGTCTCAAGGTGCTGGTGCCGGTTACCAGCCTCTGCCCGTGCTCCAAGGAAATCTCCAACTACGGCGCCCACAATCAACGCTCTCACGTCACAGTGAACGCCCGGATAACCGAAGGCGTGTCGATTGAAGATCTGATCGACCTGGTGGAAGAAGAAGCCTCCTGCGAAATCTTCGGCCTCATTAAACGTCCCGACGAAAAATACATCACCGAACGCGCCTACGACAATCCCAAGTTCGTTGAAGACATGGTGCGCGACGTCGCCGCGCGTTTGCATGCCGATCCGCGTATCCTGGCCTACACGGTGGAAACCGAAAATTTCGAATCCATACACAACCATTCGGCCTACGCCAAGATCAGCCACGACAAAACCACCACGACCCGCTAACAGTCCCGGCCGTTGCCTCGCCTGCGGTATAGCCGCCATCCAGCAGCTACTTAAGAAGGATACGTGGTAAAACCTCTATGAAATACCCACACCCCTTCATGAGATCAAGCTAACAATATTTTCCGCCCATCCGATAGTCTATCTAGCCAAGCCGCTCAGCAAGCCATAGAATCCTATATTTTTGGACTGGCTTTGTCCGCATTGAAAAATGCCCACAAACATAAAACTTATGTAGCAATAAGGAAAGGATGGCGCACCCAATGAACAATCGCCCACAGCCAGGACGGCAACGGCCCGCGGTCATCCCCCACGCGACACAGCAAACCCGCCCAAGCCGGCGGGATCAACATCCCCTGACCCACCCACCTTTACCCTGGGCGGTGAGGAACACGGAAAGCATCCTCAGTTCGTCCCTGATTTTAGAATTCTTTTTCGTCTTGACGGGTCTGGCGTTGTTTTTCTTGGCCTCATCAGCCCGTGCCGACTCATCTGCCCCCCCGAATACAAAGCGGACTTCATCCCCTTTCCCCAGGTCACAATTCATTTTAATGACCGCGATGTCGCCCAGCTCGACCAACATGGCTCCAATGCCGCGGTCAACTTCTTCTATACTGCGGAGTACGGGCGGGCCCGCCTGCTCGCGGAATTTTACGTTGACCATGAGGAGAGGGAAATGGAACGCCTGGCCTTGGGCTGGGTTCTCGGGGAAGACACCCGGCTCTGGCTAGGCCGGTATCATACCGCGCTCGATCAATGGAACCGCAAACATCACCACGGCGCCTACCTGCAAACCACGATCTACCGCCCCGGCATCATTGAATTCGAAGAGGACGGCGGTGTCATCCCCGCCCACGCCACCGGTATCTCCCTGCAAAAAACCCGGCACAGTGCCAAGCACATGACTTATTTCACCCTCGACATCGGTTTGGGACCGGAATTGACGCCGGGACGTTTGCAAGCTGTCGACATACTTAAGCCGGGTGAAGGCGATCATCAACTCCTGGCCACCCTGGCGCTTTCCCATCACGCAATCGACACCCCATTCGACGACAGCGGCTTATTTGTGGGTTACGTGATGATCCCATCTTCGATAAATGGCATCGAGCAGGCCCAGCTCAACGTTGTCGGCGCCTACAGCAATTACTCCCACGACCGCTGGCTCCTCCGCGGCTCGTTGATGCGCATCGGCACCGAGCTCGACTTATCGAACGGCGATAAAGCGGAAGATGCTTTTTTCTACGCTTATTTGCAACCGGAATACCGGCAACAAATCGACTGGACCTTTTATGGCCGCGTCGAGATCACCGAATGGGCGGCGAACAATCTTTATCTGCAACAAATACCGGAGTATGTCCGCCAGCGTAGTCTGATCGGCGCGCGCTACCAGCTCGACCAGACCCAAGCCCTTAAATTTGAACTGGCCAATTTAGATCAGTTCGGGCAGCGATACAGTCAGGCCACCCTGCAATGGAGCGCCGCGTTGCCATGATACGGAAGTGGACGTGCCTGCTTCTGAGTTGCTTGATGGTACTGGCGCAACCCAGCCTCGCGCGTAACGGTCACGGCGAACGGCTGGTGTTGGTCACTGACCAAGCCAGCGGCATCAGCCGCTTATCAGCCAGTGAAATCCGCCGCTTATTCCTCGGGTTTCCCGTCAACCTGGCAGGCAAACAGCTGACCGCGGTTATCAACCAGAGTGATACGCGGCTCTACGAGGTCTTTCTGCAAAAAGTGGTTTTCATGTCGGCCAATGTCTACGAGCTGCACTTATTGAGTAACGTCGTGCAATTAGGTGGCCAGTTGCCGCCGACCTTCAAGGAGCAATCCCTGCTGGCCGACAGGCTACACAAACAACCCGGCGCCGTCAGCTACATGTGGCAAGCGGACCTCACCGCCTACCCCCATTTGATCGCGATAGGTGAGTTATGGCGCCACGAAGCAAACTAACCACCTTTCTGCACGGTTTCGCCGGCCGGATCATCCTCGGCGGGGCCATCATTCATTTACTGCTGATCCCCTTCCTGTTCAGCAGCGTGTTGTTCATCGTCGCCAAGGGTTACAAGGAACAATTCCTCAACCACGTTCGTCACGACGCGCGGCAAGTGGCGGAACGTATCAGCGAGCAGACCCACGCCGATCAGATCCGCGCCCAGCTCGACGATGCGGTGTTCTCGGGCCGTCTGGCCTATGCGGAGATCATATTCGAAGGGGGCGGCAATATCGCCGCGCTGGCCAATAAAAGCAGTAACGAGACATTCAACGAAGACTTTTACTTCGGTGAACACGCCAATAACCTCTACTTCATCGCAGTGCCTTTTCACAGTGAACCCTTCCAGCGCGCCGCCACCCTGCGGGTGGGTTACGACGAAACGGCGACCCAGGAACAGATCTACCAGGCCTATCAACGCGGCGTGTTACTCGCCATCGGCTACGTAGCGCTTTCCTTATTACTGGTGGTGATAGTCACGCCCCAACTGACTCGGCCCCTGCGCCAATTGCGCGACGCGGCACGACGCATCGTCGACAACGACACGGTGGGGCATTTACGGGTCAATTCCAGCATCCATGAAATCGCCGGTCTCGCCGAAGATTTGGAGCGCATGCGCGAAAAACTGGTGAACAATGCCGAGGCGGTCGCGGTGCGGGAACAACGCATCCGCGCCATCATGGACAATGTAGTGGACGGCATCGTCACCATCGATGCGCGTGGCAATATCGAATCGATGAATCACGCCGCGGAGAAAATCTTCGGTTATAAGCAGGCCGAGATAGCCGGCGAGAATCTCAACTTGTTGCTGGGGCAGCCCTATGCCTGCCGGATCGGCCGCGGTGAAAGTGAACCGGCCGGTTCGATCGACGACATCAGCCGCCTGGCGGAGCATGAAACCGTGGGCCGCCACCGGGACGGACACACCTTCCCCATGGAGATGGCCATCAGCGAACTGCAACGCGCCGAGGGCATGCTCTACACCGGCATCATGCGTGACATTACCGAACGCAAACAGGCCGAGGCCGAACTCAAGGCTCTCCAGGAAGACCTGGAACGGCGGGTCATCAAACGTACCCGCGAACTCGCCTCGCTCAATCGCGAATTGGAACATCAAGCCTTGCACGATGGCCTGACCGAACTGCCCAATCGTTTGTTATTACAAGACCGTTTGCGTCATGCAATTCTCACCGCGCAACGCAAAGTCACACCGTTGGCGCTGCTCATCACCGACCTCGACCGTTTCAAAGAAATCAATGACACCCTCGGCCACCATTACGGCGACCTGGTCTTGCAACAGGTGGCGCAGCGCATGCGCGGCGCACTGCGCGAGTCCGACACCATCGCCCGCCTCGGCGGCGATGAATTCGCCGTGCTGCTGCCCGGTATAGAAAACGAGGCCGACGCCATCGCCGCCGCGCTCAAACTCATCTCCGCCCTCGAACAACCCATACTGTTGGAAGATCAGAGTTTCCATGTCGGCGCCAGCGTCGGCATCGCTCTCTATCCCGATCACGGCGAAGACGGCGCGACCCTCATGCGTCACGCCGACGTGGCCATGTACGTGGCCAAACGCGCCAATAGCGGCTTCGCCCTCTACGATTCCAAGGAAGACCAGCACAGCGTCAGCCGCCTGTCGCTGGTCGGCGAGCTACGCCACGCCATCGAATACAAACAACTGGTGCTGTTCTATCAACCCAAGATCGATCTCAAGACCGGGCTGGTCACTACGGTGGAAGCGGTGGTGCGCTGGGACCATCCCCAACGCGGATTGTTGTTGCCCGATGAATTCATTCCGCTTGCCGAACACACCGGCCTGATCCGGCCGCTGACCTTCTTCGTGCTCGACGAAGCCCTGCATCAACTCCACCTCTGGCAGAAAGCCGGAATCGGCTTGCGGATGGCCATCAATCTGTCGGCGCGCCATCTGCAAGACGAACACTTGGCCGACAAGATCGTCGCCACCATGCAGCAATGGGGAGTGGCACCGCAGTTGCTGGAGTTTGAAATCACCGAGAGCGCGATCATGGCCAACCCGTTGCGCGCCATGGACACCCTCACCCAACTCGACGTGATGGGAGTCGGCTTGTCCATCGACGATTTCGGCACCGGTTACTCGTCGCTGATTTATTTAAAGCAATTGCCGGTGGATGAAATCAAAATCGACAAATCCTTCGTCATCGACATGCTCGACAACAATGAAGACCTGGTAATCGTTCGTTCCACCGTCGATCTGGCCCACAATATGGGCCGGCGGGTGGTCGCAGAAGGCGTCGAAAACGAAGCGGTGCTGAAAACCTTGATCGAGATGGGCTGCGACATGGCGCAAGGGTATTACATCAGCCGTCCCTTGACCGCCACGGCCTTGGGCCGCTGGCTGAAAGAATCGGGCTGGCGCCTCAGCGAACAGAATACCCCACAGGTATAGACGCCGCTTAACGGTTCCCGGATCTAGTGGTGGAGTAATTGGACATAAACACGCTGTGTGCTTGGCGTCCGGCGGTTATTACCCAGTAGCGAGCCAGATGTGCGCGGCAAACAACAACGCGCCGGCGCAGATCCCCGCTAGCGCATCGTCGGCCATCACGCCCAAACCGCCGTGCAGGCGCCGGTCCAATTCACTAATCGGCCAGGGTTTCCAGATATCGAATAGCCGGAACAACACAAACGCCGCCAGCCACCATGTCCAATGCGGCGGCACCAGCGCCACCGCGATCCAATAACCCACCATCTCGTCCCACACCATGCCGGGATGATCGGCTACGCCCAAGTTTTTACCGGCCGTCCGGCACAGCCAGACACCGAAGACAAACGTCAGGACCAGAAAGGCGAGATACTGCGGAACGGATAAATATTGCAGTCCCAAACAAAACGGCACCGCGACCAAGGTACCCCAGGTGCCAGGCGCGAACGGGATGGCGCCGGCGCCGAAACCGAAAGCGAAAATATGCGCGGGATGTCGTCGGAAAAAACCCGCGGGCAAGGGTGGATAGGCACGTCTCACTGATTCACGACACTCATGGTATTTCACTTAAACCTGAAAAAAACAGTCGGCCGCAGAAGTCATGAAGATCGTGGAGGAAAATCAACGACTGCATGTTCTTGTCGCTGTACCTAACAGCTGATCCCCCTCTGCCACGACATCCTGATTCTTCGTGGCCTCTGTGATCTACGTGGTTATACATCCGCAATTTTATATTAAAGCGGCATCGGTTTTATCCGCTACCACTGTAGATTAAGCGCTGCCTGTTCCGGTCAGGGAAGTCTACCCAACAGCATAAACAGTTTTTGACAGACTTTCGGCATGAACGACGGTGAGGCTGCGTAGCGCGTGATGTTTGTCGAACTCATTGGAGAACACAGCCTGTATCACGGCGCGGCGAAATGATCGTAACCGCCGTGCTCGAACAACAACGGCGACCCGTCAGTCTGCCGCACACGCAAGCCCGCCCGTTCTTCAATCACGCCGATGACGCGACAACCGCAGTCGAAGGCCGCGAACTGCCGCTCGACTTGTTCCTGCCGTGCGGCGGGCACGGTGAAACACAGTTCGTAATCATCACCGGCACTGAGCGCGAGACGCGCTCCCTGGACTTGACCCATCGCCGCGCATACTCGTTGGAAAACAGGCGACAAAGGCAAGGCGTCGAGCGCCAGCGTGGCGCCTACTCCGCTCGCTTCCAAAATGTGGCCCAGATCCGCCGCCAGCCCATCGGAGACATCGATCATCGCACTGGCCAGACCGCGCAGCGCGCAACCTTCAGCGAGACGCGGGACAGGCCGATTCAAACGCATGGCCAGGTATTGTTCATCGATCGAGATCGGCGCCCAGCCTTGTTGCCAGCGCCGCAAGGCCAGGCCCGCGTCGCCGAGGCTGCCGCTGACATAAACCACATCACCCGGCCGGGCGCCGCTGCGCAGCACGGCCTGGCCATGGGGCACGAAGCCCTGCACTTGTACCGTGACCGTGAGAGGTCCACGCGTGGTATCACCTCCGATCAACTGCACACCCGTGTCGCGGGCCAAGACGCTGAAGCCTTCGGCGAAGGCCGCCAACCAGGCGGGATCGTTGCGCGGTGCGGTCAAGGCCAACGTCGCCCAGGCTGGCTCGGCGCCCATGGCGGCGAAATCGCTTAAATTCACCGCGAGGGCCTTGTAACCGATGTCCTCGGCGCGGGTCTCTTCGGGGAAATGCACACCACTCACCAAGGTGTCCATGGCCAATACCAGTTGCCGGCCCCGCGGCACATCCACCACCGCCGCGTCATCGCCGATGCCCACCGCCACATCGTTGCGGCGCGCGCCGGCGGCGGCGAAATAACGGCGGATGATGTCGAATTCGGAGAGGGTCATGGCCGCACCGCCAGAAAGTTGAAGTGTTTAAATTGGAGCGGCGTGTTGAAACAGCGGCCGCGCCACCGACGAAGGCTACGGCGCCTTCATCTTGACTTCGACGGCGCGGAGAGTACGCGCCACCTTGTCCAGCACCCCGTTGATGTAACGGTGGCTTTGATCGGCGCCGAAGACCTTGGCCAATTCCACCGCTTCGTTGATGATCACCCGGAAAGGAATCTCCGGATGCTGGGTCAATTCATAAACGCCGATGCGCAATATCGCCAGCTCGATGGGATCGAGGTCTTCCACGCTGCGGTCGAGAAACGCGCGGTAATGGCCGTCCAATTCGGTGGTTTGTTTGGGTATACCGTGCAGCAACTCACTGAAATAGGCCCGATCGGCGCCGGCGACATCCTGTTCGGCGTAAAACTGTTTTTCGATGTCGGCCAAATCCTGGCCGGCCAGCTGCCAGGAATACAAAGCCTGCAACGCGCAACGCCGCGCCTTGCTGCGCGCGCGGCTCATCGCCGGCCGCCCGCAAGCGGAGGCGTGATATCACGACAAATAAAACCACATGGGATCATCTCAAGCCATCCGCTTCAACAGGCTGACCATTTCCAGCGCCGACAATGCCGCCTCGGCGCCCTTATTACCGGCCTTGGTGCCCGCACGCTCCACCGCTTGCTCGATGGTGTCCACCGTGAGCACGCCGAAGGCAACCGGCAGATCGTATTTTAACGCCACTTGGGCGATGCCCTTGGCGCACTCGCCGGCCACGTAGTCGAAGTGCGGCGTGGCGCCGCGGATCACGCAGCCCAGCGCGATCACCGCATCGTATTTTTTGCTGGCGGCGGCCTTCTGCGTCAACAAGGGAATCTCGAAGGCGCCGGGGGCGTGGATGAGGTCGATGTCCTTGGCCTCGACGCCGTGGCGCATCAGGGTGTCCACCGCGCCGTTGATGAGGTGCTCGACGATGAAACTGTTGAAACGCCCGGCAACCAGGGCATAACGCCCGCCGCGAGTGGTGAAATCACCGGAAAAGGTATTGATCTTGGTCATGCCGCTGCTTCCTAAAAAAATCCGGCGCCCGCCGGAGAGAGGGGGACTATTCTATTCGTCCCCTACGTATTCCACCACTTCCAAACCAAAACCCGCCAGGCCATGCAGCCGTTTGGGCGTACCCAGCACCCGCATCTTGCCCACCCCGAGTTCGGCAAGGATTTGCGCGCCGACACCGTACGCGCGCAGATCATCCCCCGCCGGCGGTGTCTGTAACTGTACGCCCTGCGCCCGCAAGCGGTAGTCGCGGATACGCGCCAGCAAGGCGCGCGACTCATCGGGCTTGCGCAGCACCACCGCCACCGCGCTGTCCTCCCGGCCCATGCGGGCCAGGGCCTCGCGCAAGGACCAATGGGCGTCACTGCGGGCGGCGCCGAACAGATCACTCAAGGTGTCCAGCATATGCACCCGCACCAGCACCGGGCGATCGGCGTGCAAAGTCCCCTTCACCAAGGCGAAATGGGTGTCGCCGCCCACGCTGTCGCGAAAGGCCAGCAAACGAAACTCACCGAATTCCGTGGGCAGGGAGCACTCACCCAGCGGCTCGATGGTCTTTTCATTCTGCAAACGGTAATGGATGAGGTCGGCGATCGTGCCGATCTTCAAGCCATGTTGCGCCGCGAAACGTTCCAGCTCGGGACGCCGCGCCATGGTGCCGTCCTCGCTGAGGATCTCCACGATCACCGCCGCCGGCTCGAAGCCCGCCAGCCGCGCCAGATCGCAGCCCGCCTCGGTGTGGCCGGCGCGGGTCAACACGCCCCCGGGCTGGGCCATCAGCGGAAAGATATGTCCCGGCTGCACCAGGTCCGTGGCCTCAGCCTCGGGCGCCACCGCGGCGAGGATGGTCGTCGCCCGGTCGGCGGCGGAGATGCCGGTGGTCACGCCGCGCGCCGCCTCGATCGACACCGTGAAATTGGTGCTGTGTTTGGTATGGGTACCTGCCACCATCAGCGGCAGGCGCAAGCGTTCGCAGCGTTCCTGAGTGAGGGTGAGGCAAATCAGGCCGCGCCCGTAACGAGCCATGAAGTTGACGTCCTCGGCCCGCACGCAGGCCGCCGCCATCAACAGGTCGCCCTCGTTCTCGCGGTCTTCGTCGTCGACGATGACCACCATGCGGCCGCGCCGCAGGTCGTCGATGATATCGGTGGTAGGACTGAATGCCGTCACGTTACTTCCACTCGTGCACCGAGACCGCGGGTCAGCGCGCATCGCCTTTCACAAAACCCTGTTGCGTCAAGACGGCCAGCGTGAGACCGCTGCCGGTGGGCTGGGCCGCGGCGTCGCCCAACAGCAAGCGTTCCAAATAACGCGCGACCAGATCCACTTCCACATTCACTGCGTCGCCGGCGGCGAGACGGCCCAGGTTGGTCTCTCGCAGCGTGTGCGGCACGAGATTGACTTCAAAGGCCGCGCCGTTCACGGCATTCACCGTGAGACTCACACCGTCGACGCAAATAGAACCTTTCGCGGCGATGTATTTCGCCAAAGGCGCGGGCACCGTGAACGCCAGCCGCAGCGAACCGCCCAGCTCGGCGCGCTCCGTCACCGTGGCCACGCCATCGACGTGACCGCTGACCAGATGGCCGCCCAGCGGCGTCGCGAGGGTCAGCGCCTTTTCCAGATTCACCACGTCACCACTCCGCAAGCGGCCGAGGGTGGTGCAGCGCAAGGTCTCCGCCGACATGTCAGCGCGAAAACCGTCGCCGGGCAAGGCCACCGCGGTGAGACACACACCGTTGACGGCGATGCTGTCGCCGACGCGCACATCGCTCAAATCGAGCCTGCCGGCGGCGATGCGCAGCCGGGCGTCGCCGCCGTGATGTTGCAGCTCGGTGATCTCGCCTTTCGCTTGGATGATGCCGGTAAACATGTTCAGTCTTGCGCCGTCGCTGTCTGATTATTTATTTGCGCCATGATACGCCAATCGGCGCCCACCGCGCGTACGTCAGTGATGTTGAGCGACAGACACTCACTTAAAGAGGCCCATTGCGGCAAGTGAAATAAACCGCGCGCCGTATCGCCCAGCAGCTTGGGCGCCATGTAAATGACTAGCTCATCGACCCAACCCTGCGCGAGCAGCACACCGCTCAAACCTGGACCTGCCTCCACCCACACTTCATTGATACCTTGCGCACCCAGCGTCAGCAACAGCGCGGCGAGATCCACGCCGCCCGCGCCCGGCGGTACCACGCTCACCGTTGCACCCGCCTCGCGCAGCAGCGCAGCGCGGACAATGTCTTCGCTGCAAGTGAATACCTGCGTCGCGCCGGCCACCTGTAACACGCGCGCAGCGGCCGGCAAACGCAAACGGCTGTCCGCCACCACCCGCAACGGTTGGCGGATTTCGCCGTCGCCCTGTTCATTCCATTCGGCGGGCGGCAAGCGCACGTTGAGCGCCGGGTCGTCCGCCAGCAGCGTGCCTATCCCGGTCAAGATCGCCGAACTGCGCGCCCGCCAGTGCTGCACGTCCTGCCGCGCCGCTTCACCGGTGATCCACTGGCTGACGCCGTTGGCCAGGGCGCTGCGGCCGTCGAGACTCATCGCCGATTTGACCCGCAGCCAGGGCCGGCCGCGCTGCATACGACTGATGAAACCGGGGTTGAGCGCCGCCGCGTCGGCGGCGAGCAGACCGGATTGCACCGTCATACCGGCGGCCGCCAATTGCGCCATGCCTCGGCCGGCCACCAACGGAGTGGGATCGGCCATGGCGACCACCACCCGCGTCACGCCGGCGGCGATCAAGGCCTCGCTGCAGGGCGGGGTGCGACCGTGATGACAACAAGGTTCCAACGTGACATAAGCCGTGGCACCGCGGGCCCGCTCGCCCGCTTCACGCAGCGCGAACACCTCGGCGTGGGGCTGGCCGGCCCGGCCGTGCCAGCCGGTGCCGACGACCGCGCCGTCACGCACCAGCACGCAACCCACCCGGGGATTGGGATCGGTGGAGTACAGCCCGCGCGCGGCGAGCCGCACGGCCTGGTTCATGAATTGATGATCAGCGCTGGTGAACATAGAGCCGGTATCGATAGGAAACGCACGCGCCATCCGCGGCGGGGTGTTAGGCGGCCGGATTTTTACGCTTGTCCGCCGGGTCCGGCAACAGCGAAATCTGTTGTTTGTTCAGATCCGACGGCGGCGAATTCTGCAGACGCTCGATCTCTTCGCGGAACGCGTTGACATCTTGAAAACTGCGATACACCGAGGCGAAACGCACATAGGCCACTTCGTCCAAATTGCGTAGCTCATCCATCACCCATTCACCCAAGGCACCCGAACTGATTTCCCGCTCGCCGCTGGCGCGCAGACGATGCAGTAAATGGGTGATGCTCTCCTCGAAACGCTCGGTGGCGACCGGACGTTTCTCCAGCGCGCGCAACATGCCGCCGCGCAGTTTCGCTTCATCGAACGCTTCGCGCCGGCCGTCGCTCTTGACGATCGGCGGCAAGGTCAGTTCGGCGGTCTCGAAGGTGGTGAAACGTTCGGCACAGGACAGACATTCCCGCCGGCGACGCACCGAGTGACCCTCGCTGGCGAGCCGCGAATCGACTACTTTGGTGTCATCGGTACCACAAAACGGACAACGCATACTGATTCCTATTTCATCGCCGCGTCCGGCGGCCCGGTGCCCGGCTTATTTTTGATAAACCGGAAAGCGGCGGGTGATGTCCGCCACTTGATTCCGCACCCGATCCAACACAGTTGGATCGTTCAGATTGGACAATACGTCGCAGATCCAGCCCGCCAGCGCCCGCGATTCCGCCACCTTAAAGCCTCGGGTGGTGATGGCCGGCGTGCCGATGCGGATACCGCTAGTAACGAACGGCGAGCGCGGATCGTTGGGCACCGCGTTTTTATTCACCGTGATATCGCAGGCGCCGAGGGCGGCCTCCGCGTCCTTGCCGGTAATCTCTTTGTCGATCAGGTCCAGCAGAAAGAGGTGGTTGTCGGTGCCGCCGGAGACGATTTTGTAACCGCGCTCCATCATCACCGCGGCCATCGCCCGGGCGTTGTCGATCACCTGTTGCTGATAAGCCTTGAAATCCGGTTGCAGCGCCTCTTTGAAAGCCACCGCCTTGGCGGCGATCACGTGCATCAACGGGCCGCCCTGCGTGCCGGGGAAAACCATGGAATTGAGCTTTTTCTCGATCTCGGGATTGGCCTTGGCCATGATCATGCCGCCGCGCGGACCGCGCAGGGTCTTGTGCGTCGTAGTGGTGGTAATATCGGCGATCTGCACCGGATTGGGGTACAAGCCCGCAGCGATCAACCCCGCCACGTGGGCGATGTCCACGAACAAATAGGCGCCCAGCTCGTCGGCGATGGCGCGGAAGCGCGCCCAATCCACCACCCGGGAATAGGCGCTGAAACCGGCCACGATCATCTTCGGCTTATGCTCCCGCGCCAACGCGTCGACTTGGTCGTAGTCGATCTCGCCGGTAGTGACGTTGAGGCCGTATTGCAGCGCATTATAAAGTTTGCCGGAAAAACTGACCTTGGCGCCGTGAGTGAGATGTCCGCCGTGGGCCAGACTCATACCGAGGATGGTATCACCCGGATTGAGTAGGGCCATGTATACCGCGGCATTAGCCTGGGAACCGGAGTGGGGCTGCACGTTGACGTAATCGGCGCCGAACAATTCCTTGGCGCGGTCGATGGCCAGCTGCTCGGCGATATCCACGTATTCGCAGCCGCCGTAGTAGCGTTTACCGGGATAACCTTCGGCATATTTGTTAGTGAGGACAGAGCCTTGCGCCTCCAGCACGCGGGGACTGGCATAATTCTCGGAAGCGATGAGCTCGATGTGGTCCTCCTGGCGTTTGGTCTCCTGGTCGATGGCTGTCCATAGCGCGTCATCAAAGCCGGCAATCCGCATATCTCGTGTAAACATCTCTCTCTCACCTAGCAAAACAAATGGGGGCTGGAAAAAGGGTGAAGGATACCCGATTTTCCGCCGCCTTGCAGTACACAGGGTCCGCCGCCGCGAACCGTTTTACCACTTTGTAATCCGTGTTATATTTCACATCATCATGATAAAACACATTGTGGACTATGCGCCGGGAGGGCCATGGCGGCTCTCTAACCAGAGCCAGCAAGTCCAAAATAGAGAAAACAACTCTAGTGCTACAAGTCGATCATAGATTAACTTGATCATGCACACCTAGCCCCGATCTGGGATACGCGGGGGCGATCAACATGGATTGACTACAACAATCAGGGATGGATAACAATAATCAGGAGCAATCCATGTTGCCGGATCAAAAAGAAAACATCTTGGGTAGCAGCGTGACGAAAAAAATTCTACGGCTGCTCGAACCGCTCAAACGCAGCGAGAGCGGTGACAGCATCTTCGCTTATATCGAGCAAACCCTCTGCTCCGCCGAAACCCATAGCCAGGAAATCGAACAAACCTATGCCGGCCTGCTGCGCTTACTCCTCGATACCCTAGCCCGCCAGTTGGCCAATGGCTCGCCCTTGCAGGTCCAGCTAAAACTGCTGGAAGTGCGGCTCTCACCACCCTTCGCCACCACTGATCTGGCCGAGTTGAAGAGGTTTCTCGACGCGCACGTCGATGACATCGCCCGCGGCGTACGCGAGTGCGATGATGTTATCGAACTGAGCCTCGCACCCCTCCTGGAAAGCTTTACTAATAAAAAATCGGAACCCGCCGTAGCGGAACTGGTTTCCGCCGCTGATGAAGAAACCATTGCCGATACCGCGCCCGATTACAATTATCCCGCTACTCCGCCCGAACGACGGGTGGATAGTTCCTATCGTCGTCATTTGGACGAGAAACGCCAAGGCATCCAGCGTATTCAACAGGCTTTGGCGAACCAGGCGTCGGCCTGCATCAAGAACAATCAATCCATCGGTACCATGCTGGAAAAAGAATTGGAAATACTGCAACAAGCCAATTCACAACAGGACCTCATCGTGGCGCGCGAGCAACTGATAGGCGAGACCCAGGCTCTGCTGACGGAACACCGGATCATCGCCAGCAAGTTGCTGGAAACCCAACAATTCCTCGGCGTCATCGAATCGGACAGCCAGCAGCTCAGCGACGAGCTGACTCGCATTCATCTCTTGAGCTTGACCGATGATCTCACCGGCCTGCCCAACCGCCGTGCCTTCCTGCGCCGCCTGCAAGACGAAGTGGGCCGCGTGCAGCGCTATGGCAATCCGCTGTCGCTGGCCTTAATCGATCTCGACGGCTTCAAGGCGGTCAACGACAAATTGGGGCACGCCGCCGGCGACGAAGTCTTACGGGTCATCGCCGCCGAGATACTGTCGATTTTCCGCCATCACGATCTGGTGGCCCGTTACGGCGGCGAGGAATTCGCCGTGCTATTGCCCAACACCCATATCGAAGGCGCACTGCGAGCCCTCCGCAAAGTGCAAAAACGCGCCCAGGAAACCAATTTCCAATACGACGGCAATAGCATTCCCTTACCTACCTTCTCCTCCGGGCTCACCTTATTTCGTCCCGGCGAAAGCCCCGAGGCCATCATCCAACGCGCCGACCACGCTCTGTACCGCGCCAAACAGCTGGGCCGTAATCGCATCGAATTCGATCGCGCCGAAGTCGCCAGCAGCACCTCGACATCCATTTCCACGGCGTGAGCGTGGGCCCGGCGTCTATTTCTCTGCTCTGGGGATGAGGAATAAATAGCTTTGAACAAGTTTTGAGAGAGAGGCCGCGGCGGACGCCTCAGCGTTATAACGACTGCCGCGACAAGGTCGGTTACCGCGGCGGAGCCGGTGGAACCACCCTGGATTTCAGTCGAACGCGGGTAGCTTACGGGCGAGCGTCCAGCTCCGCGCCTTCTTTTTTCACCGGCATCAAATTCTCACGCGAGACGCCCAGCCACATCACGATGGGGCTGGCGACCAGCACCGAAGAATAGATGCCGAACAGAATGCCGATGGTCAAGGCCAGCGCAAAATAGAACAAGGCTTCGCCGCCGAAAAACAGCATCGCCAACACCATCATCTCCGTGGTGGTATGGGTGATGATAGTGCGCGACATGGTACGGGTGATGGCGTTGTCGATGATCTCGGGCACCGAGGCTTTGCGCATCTTGCGGAAGTTTTCCCGGATTCGGTCAAATACCACCACCGATTCGTTCACCGAATAGCCCAGCACCGCAAGCACGCCCGCCAGCACCGCCAGCGAAAACTCCCATTGGAAAAAGGCGAAGAAACCGAGAATGATCACCACGTCATGCATATTGGCGATGATGGCGGCGACCGCGAAACGCCATTCGAAGCGTATCGCCAGATAAACCATGATGCCCGCGCACACCAGGAGCAGCGCCAGCGCCCCGCCGTTGTAGAGTTCCTCACCGACCTGCGGGCCCACGAACTCCACCCGCCGCAACTCGACGTTGGGATCCTGCGCCCGCAGCAAGGTCATCACGCTTTCACTGGCCTGGGCCGAGGACACGCCTTCCTGTAAACGCAGCCGGATCATTACATCCTGGGTACTGCCGAAATTCTGCACCGTGACGTCGCGGTACTCGCCGCCTTCGAGGGCGCCGCGGATCATCTGCACATCGGCGGCATGCGGATAATGCAGCTCCATCACGGTGCCGCCGGTGAAGTCGATACTGAAATTCAAACCGCGCATGCCCAGCGCGGCGATCGCGAGTATGAAGGTCACCAGCGAAATAGCGGTGGTGACCCGGGCATAACTCATGAACGGGATGTCTTTTTTGATGCGGAAAAATTCCATGGACTATCCCCTATTAAATCGCCAGCTTGCTGAGCTTACGTTGACCATAGACCAAGTTCACCATGGAGCGCGACACCAGCACCGCACTGAACATCGAGGTGAGAATACCGATACACAACACCACCGCGAAACCGCGGATCGGTCCCGATCCCAACAGGAACAAAGAGAAGCCGGCGATCAGCGTGGTGATATTCGAATCGACGATGGTACCCCAGGCACGTTCATAGCCGGCGTGAATCGCGGCCTGCGGCGTATTGCCGTTGCGCAGCTCCTCGCGGACCCGCTCGAAGATCAGCACGTTGGCGTCGATGGCCATGCCGATGGTAAGCGCGATACCGGCGATGCCGGGCAAGGTCAGCGTCGCCTGCATCATTGACAGTATCGCCACCATCAGCACCAGATTCATGAACAAGGAGAGACTGGCGATCACGCCGAACACCCGGTAATACATACTCATGAACAGGGTAATGGCGATCAGGCCGATGATGCAGGCCATAAAGCCCTTATCGATGTTTTCCTGACCGAGACTGGGACCGACGGTGCGTTCTTCAATGATGTCGATGGGCGCCGACAGCGCGCCGGCGCGCAACAGCAAGGCGAGGGTGCGCGCCTCTTCCGGATTATCGAGGCCAGTGATCTGGAAACGTTTGCTGAAGGCTTCGCGGATGGTGGCCTGATTGATCACCTCTTCCACCCGCTTCTTGGTCTTCACCGCCACGCCGTCGACGTAGCGGGTCTCGGTCTTGTTTTCGATGAACACCACCGCCATCAGCTTGCCGACGTTTTCCTGGGTGGTGTTCTGCATGGAACGTGCGCCTTTCGCGTCCAGCGAAATCGACACCGCCGGGCTGCCGTCGCGCTGGTCGATGGTCGAGGCAGCGTCGATGATGGAATCACCGGTGATGATGATGCGTTTTTGCAACAGCACCGGCTGCCCGCTGCGGCTGCGATAAAGCCGCGACGAGGGTGGCACCCGGCCCGCCGCGGCATCGGCGGCGCTGTGTTGTTCGTCCACCATGCGGAACTCCAGGGTGGCGGTGGCGCCGAGGATTTCCTTGGCGCGGGCGGTGTCCTGCACGCCGGGCAGCTGCACGACGATGCGGTTCTGTCCCTGCTGTTGAATCACCGGCTCGGCCACGCCGAGTTCGTTGACGCGGTTGCGCAAGGTGGTGATGTTCTGCTGCACCGCGAAGCGCTGGGTTTCGCGCTGCTGCTGCTCGGTCAATTGCGCGATTAGCGTCTGACCGTCGCTCGCTTCGCTCTCGGTCAGCTGCAACTCGGGGAAGGTTTTACGGATATGTTCGCGTGCCGCGGTGCGCTCCTCGGCGCTGCGGAATTTCACCTCGACACGGTTACCGCGCCGCGCCACGGCGGTGTAACGGACTTTTTCGTCGCGCAGCGTGCCGCGCAGATCTTCGACATAACGCTCGGCACGCTGCTCCATCACTGCGGCCATATCCACTTCCATCAGGAAGTGCACGCCGCCGCGCAGGTCCAAGCCCAGATACATCGGCTTGGCATTGATGGCGCGCAGCCAGCCGGGCGTGGTGGGCGCCAGGTTTAGCGCCACGATGTAGTCGTCGCCCAGCTCGCGCTTGACCAGATCCTGGGCTTTGAGCTGCGCCTCGGTGTCGTTGAAACGCACCAGCAGACTGCCCGGCGTCAGCTCGCTGCCATGAGTGGCGAGGCCGGCCTCTTGCAACGCGACCTTGATCCGGCCTTCGGTGGCGGCGTCCACTTTCGCGCCGCGGGTGGAAGAAATCTGCAAAGCGGGGTCTTCACCGTAGAGATTAGGCAGAGCGTAGAGGGCGCCGACCAGCAATATCGAGGCGATGAAGAGGTATTTCCAAAGCGAGTAACGATTCATAGTGGGGCGTGCTTTCTCAGCTCAGGCGGGCCGGGTAATGCGGATCAGCTTTTCACGGTACCCTTGGGTAAAATGGAAGACACCGCGCTTTTTTGCACTTTGACGCGCACGCCCTCGGCGATCTCCACGGTAATCATGCTTTCTTCTACGTCGGTGACCTTACCCAGAATGCCGCCGCTGGTGACCACTTCGTCGTTCTTGCTCAAGGCTTCGACCATCTTCCGATGCTCCTTGGCGCGTTTCATCTGCGGACGCATCAGCAGAAAATAAAAGATCACGAAGATGATGATCAAGGGCAGGAAGCCCATCAAACCTGCGTCCTGAGCCGCGGCAGGAGCGGCCTCCGCCCACGCATCCGAAATGAAAAAACTCATGGCTATCTTTTCCCCTCTTGAATTCTTCGAGCGCAAGCCCCGCGCCGCGGAGCCGCGAAAGGCCGGTATTATGCCACAGCCGGTCCGTTTTGCGCGCGCTTGCCATAAAAATCCCGGACGTAGGCTTCCAAGCCTCCGGCGGCGATGGCCGCGCGCAATTCGCGCATCAAGGTTTGGTAGTAATACAGGTTGTGGATGGTGTTGAGCCGCGCCCCCAAAATCTCATTGCACTGATCGAGGTGACGGAGATAGGCCCTGCTGTAATGTTGGCAAGTGTAACACTCGCAAGTCTCGTCCAGCGGGCGCGGGTCATCGCGGTAACGGGCGTTGCGGATGCGGATCTCGCCGCCGCGCACGAACAAATGACCGTTGCGGGCGTTACGGGTCGGCATCACGCAGTCGAACATGTCGATACCGCGCCGCACCGCCTCGACCAAATCTTCCGGCGTGCCCACGCCCATCACATAACGCGGCCGCTCGCTGGGCAGATGCGGCGCCACTTCATCGAGGATATGCAGCATCTCCGCCTTGGGTTCACCCACGGACAAACCACCGAGGGCGTAACCGTCGAAGCCGATTTCCACCAGCCCCCCCAAGGAAGCGCGGCGCAAGTGCGGGTACATGCCGCCCTGCACAATGCCGAACAAGGCGGCGGGATTATCGCCATGCGCCGCCTTGCTGCGCGCCGCCCAGCGCAGCGACAACTCCATGGAATCGCGCGCCTGCTGCTCAGTGGCGGGATACGGCGTGCACTCGTCGAAGATCATCACGATGTCCGCGCCCAGCGCGCGCTGCACCGCCATGGATTCCTCGGGGCCGAGAAAGACCTTGTCGCCGTTCACCGGCGACTGAAAAGCCACACCGCGCTCGCTGATCTTACGCAGCTCGCCGAGGCTGAACACCTGAAAGCCGCCGGAGTCGGTGAGGATGGGGCCTTCCCAATGCATGAAGCCGTGCAAATCGCCGTGCAAGCGGATAATGTCCGTGCCGGGCCGCAGCATGAGGTGAAAAGTATTGCCGAGAATGATCTCGGCGCCGAGGCCGCGCAACTCCTCCGGCGTCATCGCCTTCACCGTACCGTAAGTACCGACCGGCATGAAGGCCGGCGTCTCCACCGTGCCGCGCGCGAAGCTCATGCGCCCGCGGCGCGCGGCGCCGTCTTGAATCAATAACTCAAACTGCATTGCTATTCACTGCTTTCCAGATCAATTGAACACATTGCCGCCGCTACATATCCAGGTAATTCGGCCCGCTGCCACCCTCGGGCGTCACCCAGGTGATGTTCTGCAAGGGATCTTTGATGTCGCAGGCCTTGCAGTGCACGCAGTTGGCGGCATTGATCTGCAGGCGCGGCTGATCGTTGACCGGGCGGATGATCTCATAAACCCCCGCCGGGCAGTAGCGCTGCTCGGGAGCGTCGTAGAGTTTGAGGTTGTGCTCGATGGCGAGCTCCGGTTTCGCGAGCTTGAGATGAACCGGCTGATCCTCTTCGTGGCTCACGCCGGCGAGATAGACCGAACTCAATCGGTCGAAACTCACCCTACCGTCGGGTTTGGGATAGGCGATAGGCCGACTATTGCCGGCCGACGCCAGCGACTCATGATCGGCCTTGCCGTGGCGCAAAGTCCACGGCAGACGGATGCCGAAATGACGCAGCCACAACTCGAGTCCTGCGTACACCATGCCGCCGCGCAGCCCCCAGCGCGACAGCGCGGGTTTGACATTGCGCGCCGCGTCGAGATCTTTATACACCCATGAATCGGCAACTGCTGTCGGATACGCGCTGAGTTCGTCGCCGCCCTTACGGCCCGCCACACAAATCGCCTCAAACGCCGCCTCCGCCGCCAGCATGCCGGTCTTCATCGCGTTGTGACTGCCTTTAATACGCGGCAGATTGACGAAGCCGGCGCTGCAACCCATCAGCGCGCCGCCGGGAAAAGTGAGTTTGGGAATCGATTGCAGCCCGCCTTCGGTAATCGCCCGCGCGCCGTAACTCAAACGTTCGCCGTTGGTAAACACCTCGCGCAGCGCCGGGTGAGTCTTGAAACGCTGAAACTCGTCGAAGGGGCTGAGATAAGGATTGGCGTAATCGAGATGCACCACATACCCCACCGCGACTCGGTTGTCTTCGAGATGATAGAGGAAGCCTCCGCCACCGGTGCGGTCGTCGAGCGGCCAGCCCAAAGTGTGCACCACCTTGCCCGATTGATGCCGCGCCGGCTCGACCCGCCACAGCTCTTTGAAACCGAGGCCGAATTTCTGCACCTCACGGCCCTCGCCCAGCGCGTAACGCGCGCGCAATTGTTTGGCCAGCGAACCGCGCGCGCCTTCGGCGATCAAGGTGTATTTGGCGTGTAATTCCATGCCCGGCGCATAACCCGGTTTGGGGGTGCCGTCTTTGGCGACGCCCATGTCGCCCATGACGATACCGCGCACACCGCCGTCATCGTGATACAGCACCTCGGCGGCGGCGAAACCCGGATAGATTTCCACGCCCAGCGCCTCGGCCTGCTCACTCAGCCAGGCGCACAGCTTGCCGAGGCTGACGATGTAATAACCCTCATTGCGCATCAGCGGCGGCACCAGCGCATGCGGAATATGAAAATGACCGGTTTCGCTGAGCAGCAGGAATTGATCGTCAGTGACTGCGGTGACGATGGGCGCGCCACGCGCGCGCCAGTCCGGCAAAAGCTCGTTGATGGCAATGGGGTCGATCACCGCGCCGGAAAGGATGTGGGCACCGACCTGCGCGCCCTTCTCCAACACACACACACTCAATTCCTGGTTGGCGGCCGCGGCCAGTTGTTTCAGGCGGATTGCCGCGGCGAGCCCGGCCGGGCCGGCGCCGACGATCACGACGTCGTAACTCATCACATCACGTTGCATGACCTATCTCACGTCTAACTTTTAAGGAATGAGCGGCAGCGGAATCTCGTCGCTGCGTTGAATGCCGGCGGTCATGGTACGGCAAAGCGCCAAGAATTCCCGCATCCCCGCGGTTTGGTATTTTTGCTTGTGCCAGAGAAAGCGAAACTGCCGGCGCAAATCCAATTCGGGAGTGGCGATAGGCACCAGACTGCCGCGACGGAAAGCCTCGCGCAAGGTCAGCCGCGAGATACAACCTATCCCCAATCCGAACTCCACGGCGCGTTTGATGGCCTCGGTGTGCTCCAACTCCAGCCGGATATTAAGCGGGGCGCGATGGTGGCGCATGGCGTGGTCGAAGGTCTCGCGGGTGCCGGAGCCATGCTCGCGCAAGATCCAGGGTTGCCCCGCCAACGCTTCCAGTGACACGTCGTCCCGTTTAGCAAGCGGGTACGCCGGCGAACAAAATACCACCAACTCATCTTCCACCCAGGATTGCACTTCGAGATCGGGATGATGGCAGTCGCCCTCGATCAGCCCCAGATCAAGCTCATGATGTACCACTTGATGGACGATGGTAGCGGTATTGTGCACCTGCAGGCGGATGCGGCTCTCGGGATGACGTTGGAGAAAAGAGGCGATGATCAGGGCGGCGAGATAATTGCCGATGGTCAAGGTGGCGCCGATCCGCAAGACGCCGAAGCCGGCCTTGCCTTCCAGCAGCTCTTCAATCTCCCGGGCCCGGTCCAGCAATTCGACCGCCTTGGGCAGCAGCTGCCTGCCCAACTCGTTCAGTCGCAAAGTCTTGCCTACTCGATCAAACAACTGGCTGTCGAACTGGCGCTCGAATTCGCCGAGCGCGGTACTGGTCGCCGACTGCGACAAGGCAATGGCCTGCGCCGCCCGCGATACACTCTCACAGCGCCCCACCGCGACGAACACTTCCAGTTGCCGTAAGCTGTATCTCATATCTGCAAAGACGATAAGTAATATCTAATCAATCTATTTCACAAATAGTTTAACCGCGATCATACTAGCCTGCAATTGGAGGTTGATTATGAAAATACTGGTGGCGGTCAAGCGGGTGGTGGATTTTAACGTCAAAGTCCGCATCAAACCGGACGGCTCGGACGTGGACATCGCCGGCGTCAAAATGGGCATCAACCCCTTCGACGAAAACGCATTAGAGGAGGCGCTGCGCCTGAAAGAACGCGGCAAGGCCAGCGAAGTCGTGGCCGTGTCGCTGGGCGGTACCGCCAACCAGGATGTGCTGCGCCATGCCCTGGCCATGGGCGCTGACCGCGCCATTCTGGTGGAAACCGAGGTCAATCTGCAACCGCTGGGCGTGGCCAAGCTACTCAAGGCAGTGGTCGAACGCGAACAGCCTGACCTCATCCTCCTCGGCAAACAGGCCATCGACAGTGACGCCGGCCAAGCCGGGCAAATGCTCGCCGCCCTGCTCGGCGTCGGCCAGGGCGTCGCCATCTCGGCAATTGAAATATGGGATGAGGAAATCGTAGTCACCCGTGAAATCGACGGCGGCACCGAAACCCTCGCCCTGCGTCTCCCGGCCGTGGTCACCGCCGATCTCCGCCTCAATGAACCGCGCTACGTGAAACTGCCCAATCTGATGATGGCGAAAAAGAAGCCGATACAGACTATCAGCGCGGCGGAACTCGGTGTCGACGCCAGTCCGCGCCTCACCCAACTCAAGGTCGCCGACCCGCCGCCGCGCAAGCCCGGTATCAAGGTCGGCAGTGTGCAAGAACTCGTCGAAAAACTCCGCGTTGAAGCCAAGGTATTGTGATGAGCGTATTGATACTCGCCGAACACGACGGCCATAAACTCAAAAAAGTGACCCGCCAGGCGGTTACCGCCGCCCGAAGCTGGCAGGCGTCCATCCATATTTTAATTGTGGGTCATCACATTGCGGCCGTCGCGCAAGAGGCGGCGGGCATCGCGGGGGTGACCGAGGTCATCCAAGCCGATGCCGCGCATTTGGCCCACCCCCTCGCCGAAGATGTCGCCGGCTTACTCGTCGAGCACGCCGGACACTATCAGGTCATCCTCGCGCCGCACACCCGTTTCAGCAAAAACGTTTTGCCGCGCACCGCGGCGCTGCTGGACGTGGCAATGATTGCCGATGTGATCGCGGTCACCGGACCCAAAAGTTATCTTCGCCCGATCTACGCCGGCAACATCACCGCAACGGTTGAAAGCAGCGACACCATCCAAATCGTGACCGTGCGCGCCAGTAGCTACGCCGCCGTAACCGATGACGGCACCGCAAACATCGCGTCATGGGCGGTGTCCGCCACCACCCCGCTGGCGCGCTGGCTGGGTGAAAAACGCAACGTCTCCGACCGCCCCGAACTCGCGACCGCGCGCGCGGTGGTCTCGGGCGGTCGCTCACTCGGCAGCGCCGAACAATTCGAAGCGGTGCTGGCACCGCTGGCGGAGGAACTCAAGGCCGCGCTGGGCGCCACCCGCGCCGCGGTCGACGCCGGCTATGCGCCCAACGACCTGCAAGTCGGCCAGACCGGCACGGTGGTGGCACCGGAACTCTACATCGCCGTCGGCGTCTCAGGGGCGATCCAGCACACCGCGGGCATGAAGGACAGCAAAGTCATCGTCGCCATCAACCAGGATCCGGACGCGCCGATCTTCCAGGTTGCGGACTACGGTCTGGTGGCGAATCTCTTCGAAGCCGTGCCCGCCCTGGTAGCGGCACTGCGCACATCCGCACCACGTTAAGAAGGCAACTACATCATGAGCACCTATGCCACAGAACGCGTATTGAGTGTCCATCACTGGAACGACAAACTCTTCACCTTCAAGACCACCCGCGATCCGGGCCTGCGCTTCATCAACGGCCAATTCGTGATGATCGGCCTGGAAGTGAACGGCAAACCGCTGGTGCGCGCCTACAGTATCGTCAGCCCGAATTATGAAGAGTATCTGGAATTCTTCAGCATCAAAGTGCCGAACGGTCCGCTCACCTCGCGCCTGCAACATCTGCAAGTCGGCGATACCATACTGGTGAGCCGTAAACCGACGGGCACGCTAATCATCGACGATCTCAAACCCGGCAAGAATTTATATCTCTTCAGCACCGGCACCGGCCTCGCGGCGTTCATGCCCCTCATCCAAGACCCGGATGTCTACGAACGTTTCGAAAAAATCGTGCTGTTTCACGGCGTGCGCCAAGTCAACGACCTCGCCTACCGTGACTTCATCACCCAGACGTTGCAACACAATGAATTCCTCGGCGACATGATCCGCGAGAAACTCATCTATTATCCCTCGGTCACCCGCGAATCCTTCCAGAACCAAGGCCGCTTGCACGACTTGATAGAGAGCGGAAAATTATTCACCGACATCGGCCTGCCACCGCTCAATCCGCAACACGACCGCGCCATGATCTGCGGCAGCGCCCATATGCTGAAAGACACCAGCGACCTGCTCGACAAACGAGGTTTCCACATTTCACCGCGCATCGGCGAACCCGGTGATTACGTGATCGAACGGGCCTTCGTCGAGAAGTAGGCAATCACCTTTTTAAATCGGCTAGACCCAGCCCCCACCCGCGCGATGCGGGCTAAACACCGTCGTTGCGGGTAATGAACATCGCATCGCCGTAGCTGAAGAACCGGTACTCCCTCTCCACCGCATGGCGATAAGCGGCCATGACTGATTCATAACCAGCGAAGGCGCACACCAGCATCAACAGCGTCGATTCCGGCAGATGAAAATTGGTGACCATGGCGTCCACCACTCGGAAGCGGTAGCCGGGATAAATGAATAAACGGGTCTCGCCTGCAAAAGGCCGCACGTCACCGTCCGCGGCCGCACTCTCCAAGCTGCGGGTGACGGTAGTGCCGACCGCGATCACCCGGCCGCTGCGGGCGCGGGCGGCGGCGATGCGTTCACAGACTTCCGAGCTTACGCTGGCGTATTCGGCGTGCATGGGATGTGTACTCAGTTCATCCACCCGCACCGGCTGAAAGGTGCCGGCACCCACGTGCAGGGTCACAAAGGCGCTCTCCACACCGCAGACACGAAGCTGTTCCAACATCGCTTCGTCGAAATGCAGGCCGGCGGTGGGCGCCGCCACCGCGCCGGGCTGACGGGCATAGACGGTTTGATAACGGGCACGATCTTCATCGGCATCGGGCCGGTCGATATACGGCGGCAACGGGATGTGGCCATGTTGTTCCAACAGGCTCAGCACCGGCTGTTCCCCGGCGAAGACCAATTCGAATAAATCGCCTTCGCGACCCCGCACCTCGGCCTCCAACCCACCTTCCAAATGCAGACGCATGCCCGGCTTTGGTGCCTTACTTGCCCTGATATGGGCCGAAACCCGCCGTCCTGCCAGCACCCGTTCCACCAGCACCTCGATCTTGCCGCCACTCGCCTTAATGCCGAACAAGCGGGCGGGAATGACGCGGGTGTCATTGAAGATGAGCAGGTCACCGGGCCGCAGTATGTCCGGCAATTCACGAAAGGTCCGGTCGGTCACGCCGCCGCTGATGCCGTCGAGACACAGCAAACGGCTGGCGCCGCGGTCGGCGGCGGGCCGCTGGGCGATGAGCTCGGGTGGAAGCGGGTAATTGAAGTCACTGCGGCGCATGGCGCGCGCATAGTACCAAGTTCACCCAGCCTACGTTAAGGCAGCGCAACAAATCGCTTGCCCGCGGCGAATAAATTCATATACTACCCGCCTGGCGGCCGGGATGGCGGAACTGGTAGACGCGCCGGACTCAAAATCCGGTGATGGTGACATCGTGGGAGTTCGATTCTCCCTCCCGGCACCAACAATCAACAAACTATTTGCAACAATACCCCTCATTTAACGTGGCGGACCTACCCAGATATCGCCATCATGTCCTAAGATCACTCTACATTTGTCACCGCCGCGCCGATAACCGTAGGACGCGCGCAATACGGGCATATTAATTGCCTAGAATATTGCGGCCGACACACGAACAATATACAAGGCACTTTGAAGGGATTGGAACAAACTTATGATGGGGACACGTTTTAGCATTGAAGTTCAAGCCACTTTACCAGACCGCCTGCGGCGCCTGGAAGAGCTGGCTAATGATTTACTCTATAGCTGGGACCGGCGGGTGCGCGGACTGTTCGTGCGGCTCGATCCCGATCTGTGGGAACAATGCGGCCATAACCCCAAGACCTTTTTACGCCGCGTCTCACAAGCACGGCTCAACGCCACCGCCGACGACCGAGTATTCGTCGAAGACTTCAACCGGGCTTTGTCCGCCTACGATACCTATCGCCGGGAAGGCATGCGTCCCGAAGTGGCGCCGCATTTGGACGCCAAGCAAGATTTGATCGCCTACTTCTGCGCGGAATTCGGTTTTCACGAGAGCCTGCCGATTTACTCCGGCGGCCTCGGCATTCTGGCCGGCGATCATTGCAAGGCCGCCAGCGACCTCGGCCTGCCCTTCGTGGCGGTAGGCATGCTTTATCGCCAGGGTTATTTCAGCCAGACCATCGACGGCCACGGCAAGCAGATCGCCCACTATATGCGGACCGACTTCAACCAATTGCCCTTGCAGCCGGCGCGCGACAGCGAGGGTGAAGAACTCTACGTCCACGTCAACATCGTCCAGCGACGCGTCACGCTCAAGGTATGGGAAGTCACCGCCGGTCACATCAAACTGTTTCTGCTCGACAGCGACGTCCCGCAAAACTCCGACGAAGACCGCTCCATCACCTATCAACTCTATGGCGGCGACATCCATACCCGCATTCAGCAGGAGATCGTGCTGGGCATCGGCGGTGTGCGCGCGCTGCGCGCTTTGGGCTACCAACCCACGGTATGGCACATCAACGAAGGCCACGCGGCTTTCCAAATCCTCGAACGCATCCGCGAACGGGTGGAACAGGGCATGGATTTCGGCGCCGCCCGCGAACTGGTGGCCTCCGGCACCGTCTTTACCACGCACACGCCAGTGCCCGCCGGCCACGACATCTTCGACCGTCATTTGATGGAGACCTATTTCTCCCAATACGCGCAACAGCTCAATATCAGCATGACGGAATTCCTGGCCCTCGGCAGCAGTCCCGGCAACGAGAGCAGTTTCAACCAAACCGCCCTGGCACTGCGCGGCTCGCGCTTTCACAACGGCGTCAGCCGCATCCATGGCGGCATCGCCTCGCAGATGGAGGATTACATCTGGCCCGAAATCCCCGCCGCGGAAAATCCGGTGAGTTACGTCACCAACGGCGTGCACGTACCCACCTTCCTCGCCCGCGAATGGATGAGTCTGTTCGATATGCGTTTCGGCGGCGAGTGGCGCAACCAACTCTCCAATGAAAAATACTGGGCGCGGGTCGACGAAATTCCCGATCACAGCTTCTGGAGTCTGCACCAATCCCTGAAATCGGAATTACTCGACGAGACCCGCGAACGGGTGTTGCGCCAACACCGCCGCAGCGGCTTGAGCGCCACCCAGATCAAACGGCTCACTTCCGCCCTCTCTCCCGACAATACCGACATCCTGCTGGTGGGCTTTGCGCGGCGCTTCGCGACCTATAAACGCGCCGCCCTGTTATTCGCCGATCCCGCCCGCCTGGCACGCTTGGTCAACGATCCGGTGCGGCCGGTGATGCTGATCTTCGCCGGCAAGGCCCATCCCCACGACATACCGGGGCAGCACCTCATCAAGCAAATCCACGACCTCTCGCGCCGACCGGAATTCGAAGGCAAAATCATCCTGCTTGAGGGTTATGACATGTCCTTGGCCCGTAAACTGGTGACCGGGGTGGACGTGTGGTTGAACACCCCGCAATATCCGCTGGAGGCCAGCGGCACCTCGGGACAAAAAGCCGGCATCAACGGCGTGCTCAACCTCAGCGTGCTGGATGGCTGGTGGGGCGAAGGGTACTCCGGCGACAACGGCTGGGCCATCACTCCGCACGGCCCGGAATACGATGCCGCCTTCCGCGACCGCGAAGAGAGCAATGAATTATTGGACATCCTCGAAAAGGAAATCATCCCGTCCTATTATCAGCGCAACGGCCACGGTTACCCGGAACGCTGGGTCAAGATGTCCAAAGCCTCGATGAGGACGCTGATTCCGCGCTACAACGCGCAGCGGATGTTGATGGACTACGTTAGCCGCTTTTACGGGCCCGCCAGCCGCCAGCACCGCGCGATGCAGGAGCACGACTGTGCCCCGGCGCGCGAATTGGCTCTCTGGAAAACCGAGGTCAACGCCCGCTGGGCGGGTGTCAGTCTGCAACGCATCGATCCCGTCCACAGCCTACTGCGGGCGGGCGATACCTTGCCGATCGAGGTGTCGGTCAATCTCAACGGGTTGAGAACACACGCCGTCACTGTGGAGTGTTTGGTCGGCACGGTGTCGGAGACTGATGAGTTCGTCTTGCAAGCCAGCCATTATTTTCACGCCGTCGATCACTCTCCTGATGGCGGCATGCGCTACCGGCTCGACCTGGCACCGCCCCTGCCGGGCCTGCAGCACTACAAAATCCGCATCTATCCCCATCATCCGCTGCTCAGCCATCGCTTCGAGATGGGTTGCATGAAGTGGTTGTAGCAGTGGTTGTAAACGATTGACCGGCGCGAACCAGCCTGTTGGATCGTCCGCGCGTATCCCTCGCGGGCGATCTGATTTGACTTACGAACGCGGCGGTACCCGCCCATAAAGCTCAGCGAGACGGCACAGACGTGGCGCGAGCGCGTCGTCCAATTGCGTCCACTCGAAACGCCAGCGCCAATTGCCGGCGCTGGTGCCGGGAGTATTCATGCGATGGGCGCCATCCAAGGCCAGGGCATCTTGCATGGGGATCACCGCCAAGGTGGCGACCGAGGCCATGCAGGCGCGGATCAACGGCCAGGGCATCACCTCGTCCGCGGCGTGCAAGTAGTCATCGACATAGGCCCGCACCGGCGCAGCCAACCCACCATACCAACCCAGGGTGGTGTCATTGTCGTGTGTGCCGGTGTAGACCACCGCGAGGGCTTGGTGGTTGTGCGGCAGATAGGGATTGGCCGGTCCGCCGTCGAAGGCAAACTGCAAAATTTTCATGCCGGGAAAACCGTGACTCAAACGCAGCGCTTCGACCTCGGCGGTGATGATGCCGAGATCTTCCGCCACCACCGGCAACGGATCGAAACAAGCGCACAACACCTGGAACAACGCATCACCCGGCGCGTGTATCCAGCGCCCGTGCATGGCGGTCGGATGATCGGCGGGGATTTCCCAATAACTCTCGAAGCCGCGGAAGTGATCGATGCGCACCAGATCGAACAACCGCAATTGGGTCTTGACCCGGTTGATCCACCATTGGAAACCGTCCTGCTGCATGCGCTCCCAACGATAATGGGGATTGCCCCAGCGCTGACCGGTGGCGGAGAAATAATCGGGCGGCACACCGGCCACCACCGTCGGCCGGCCGTCGGCGTCCAATTGAAAATAATCGCGTTGGGCCCATACGTCGGCGCTGTCGTGGGCGACGAAGATCGGCATATCGCCGAACAGCAGCACACCGCGCCGATGCGCGTACTCCTTCAATGCCAGCCATTGATGAAAAAATACGTACTGCTCAAAGCAAATCAATTGGATCGCCGCCGCGCAGCGCCGGCGCGCCGCCGCCAGCGCGGCGGGCTCGCGGTCGCGCAGCGCGGCGGGCCAATCGACCCAGGCGGCGTGATGGTGTTCTTCACGCAGCACACGGAATAAGGCGTAATCATCCAGCCAATGGTGTTCAGCGGCGACGAACTCGGCGTAGTCTTGCTGTTGTTCGGCCGGGGCATGCCGCTCAAAGCCACGGCGCGCATCGGCAAACAGCATGTTCCACGGCTCCGCCGCCAGCCCGGCATTCAGCCAACCGGCCTCGATCATGGCGTCGATATTGATGAGGGCGGGATCGCCGGCGTGCGACGACAGACATTGATAAGGTGAACCGTCGTCGTGGGGCGGCCCCACCGGCAAGGTCTGCCACACGCTGTGGCCCGCCGCGGCGAGAAAATCCACGAAGCGATAGGCGTCGGCGCCCAAGCTGCCACACCGCCCCGGACCGGGCAACGAAGTGATGTGCAACAGTATCCCCGCCCGCCGTTGCAACAGAGGATTATTCACGATCGGTCAACTCGTCTGACCCGGGCGCATGGTGCCGCTATGCTGCGACCCCTCGCCGCCATGACTGATGGCATGGGTTAAATAATTGGGCGGTTCCTCGCCTATCAGGTGATAAAGATTGGCGAGGTGCAGGCGGTACAACCGTTCGAAGTCGCTGACCGTCGCCGCCGGATTATAGTCGCCGAACCACCAGCACCAGTCGGAACCTTCGCATACCGCGAGCTGATGTTCCGCCGCGGCGCGCGCCTCGCCCACCAGATAACCGGAACGCAACGCTCGGTCGAAGGCCTGCTTGGCTTCGCCCAAGATATCCCATGCGCGATTCTTGTCAGCATCGCCGATCCAGGTGGAGAAGCTGCCATAAACCCAGCTGCCCGCCACCAGCCGCGGCAATATCCCCGCCTGGCCGCCGGTCCGCAGATAATCGGAGAACGTGGTGAGTTCGAGGCGCGGATGGGCGGACAATTTCTGGTAAAGCGCGTTCAAAAAATAGTAGCCGTTGTTGGGGTAGTATTCCCAGGCGTTTTCGCCGTCGAGCACGATGGGCACCAGATAAGCTTGCTGATCGTCCACCGCATCGGCAATGGTTTCCAGTTGATGCACGAGGTTGGCCACCGCATCGTCGCCGTGCCAGGTGGCGTAGGTGAAGCCCACGTTATCGGATAAGGCATCGTCGCGAAAGTAACAGGCGATGTCGCCGGCACCGGTGAATTTATACGGCCGGTACAAGGCGCGCGCGCGGCCTTGTTTCATATCGACTCCGGCCGCGTGCAGGGATTTGCCTAATACCGCGCCGCCGGTGGCCGCCCATTGGAATCCGTATTCATTGAATAAACTCAGCGCTTGGCCGCTCACGCCGCCTTCCGACGGCCAGCAGCCGCGCGGGCGAAAACCGAAATGGCGTTCGAAGGTGACCAGGCCGTGTTCGATATGCCAGCGCGCGCGCGCCTCGCCGCCGGGATAGGCGGACAGCAAGGGCAAGGGGGCGTCGGGCAAAGACTCGTGCGCACTGTTGAGGTCGAGCATCAAAGGCACGATGGGATGGGCGTAGGGATTCACCGAGATTTCGATCTGGCCGCGTTCGGCCAAGGCCCGGTAACGGCCGATGACGCCGCCCACCAACTCGCCGATCACGATCAGCAACTCATGGCGCTCGTGCAAGCTATACCCGCCGCCCTTTTTCATCAGGCGATCGATGCGGGCGTCTTTCCGCCGCACCGTCTCGCCCATCCAGGCGAGGTGGTACCACACCAGTAGATCGCCGAGATATTGCTCACTGAAATAACCGACGGCCTTCGGCTCGTCCTTCAACCAGTCCGCCATATGTGCCAGATGTTTGAACGGCGGATAGGGATCGATCATGCGGGCCCGGTTGGCGCGTAAACACATTTTGATGAGGTCCAGACGCTGCTCGGTGCGCACCGGCAAAGCCGGCGCGTCCAAAGCGGCCAGCAGCGGGTCGCGCAGGGCGCTGGCGTCCTTGAGATAACCGTGAATCTGCGCGGCGTAATCGGCAATTTGATCCAGCAATACCGGCGCGAAATTCACCACCGCCCGCGCGGCCGGCACTTGCTCGAGGTGGGCCACCATGTCCACGTAATCCTTGATGACGTGCAAATAGGTCCACGGCAGCTGGTATTCGCCGCTGAGCAGATCGCGGTATTCCGGCTGGTGCATGTGCCAGCACAGCACCACTTGCAGCCGGCTGCTAGCGGACATAATGCCTGCGATCGCCGAGCATTTCCGGTATCACCAGCACTACGCCTTCTTTCGAGATATAGAAACGCTTGCCATCTTCTTCCGCGTCTTCACCGATCACGGTGCCGTCGGGAATGCGGCAATAACGATCCACCACCACTTTGGTCAAGCGGCAATGCGCGCCCACCTCCACGTCGGGCAACACCACGCAATCATGCAGTACCGAGCCCGAGCCGATCCGCACATTGGAGAACAGCAACGAACGGCGCACCGTGGCACCGGAAATGATGCAGCCGCCGGACACCATGGAATCCACCGCCATGCCGCGGCGGTCCTCGTCGTCGAAGACGAATTTGGCGGGCGGCAGCTGGGCTTGATAGGTCCAGATCGGCCAGGTCTGGTCGTAGAGGTTCAACTCCGGCGTGACGCCGATCAGCTCCATATTCGCCTGCCAGAACGCGTCCACCGTTCCCACGTCGCGCCAATAAGCTTGTTTGCCTTCTTCATCGCGGAAGGGATAGGCCACCACCCGGTATTTGTCGATGGCCAGCGGAATGATGTCCTTGCCAAAGTCGTGACTGGAAGCCGGCGTATCGGAGTCGCGGATCAGCTGTTCGTAAAGGAACAGGGTATTGAAGACATAGATACCCATCGACACCAGCGCGGTGTCGCTGCTGCCCGGCTTGGGCGTGGGATGATCGGGTTTCTCGGCGAAGGCGGTGACGCGGCCCTCGGCGCTCACCGACATCACGCCAAAAGCCTTGGCCATTTCCAACGGCACCTCGATGGCGCCGATAGTGAGATCGGCGCCCTTGGCGACGTGGTAAGCGATCATCGGGCCGTAGTCCATTTTGTAGATGTGATCGCCGGCCAGCACCAGCACGTAATCAGGCTGGTGATTGCGGATGATGTCGAGATTTTGAAACACCGCGTCCGCCGTGCCGGTGTACCACGAGGCTTTCACCCGCTGTTGCGCCGGCACCAATTCGACGAATTCACCCAATTCGGCGCGGAGAAAACCCCAGCCCTGCTGTATGTGGCGGATCAGCGAGTGGGCTTTGTATTGCGTGAGCACGGCGATGCGGCGGATGCCGGAGTTGAGGCAATTGGACAGAGGAAAATCGATGATGCGGAATTTACCGCCGAACGGCACCGCCGGTTTGGCACGCCATAAAGTGAGATGCTTCAAGCGCGAACCACGCCCGCCGGCCAGAATCAAGGCCAGAGTATTCTGGGTAAGCCGGCTGACAAAACGCTCGGTCTGCATACGTTCCATTACGCTATTCCCCCTCCCGTATTTTTTAGTGAATCTGGCGCGGGCCGCCGCTCTTTGCGAACAGGACTGCGCCCCACTATCAAGCCCTTCCCTGTAATATGCTAACATTAAAACCGCGCGAAAATAGAAATGGGTAACATCAAAATTAATACCATCCCGACCCCGCTCGGCGGCGCGCAACGGCGTTAGTCGCGAGCCGCACAGAGGACAGCTGCATCTTGATGGACAATAACGGCCAACGGCCCAAGGAACTTCAGCTCGTTGTAGAAGCGCGGCATCACGACCCCTTCGCCGTGCTGGGTAAACATCCCGATCATAAGGGCGAACTCATCCGCGTCTACCTGCCCGGCGCCGAATCGGTGTCCATCCTTGACGGCAAGCTGCCCATGCAGCGCATCGATGGCAGTGATTTCTTCGAGTGGCGCGGCAACAGCGGCGAGGTGCCCGACCGCTATCAACTACACTGGCGGACGCGGGATGGCGCCACCCTCACCGCCTACGATCCTTACTGCTTTCCGCCCCAGATCCCCGAATTCGATCTTCATCTTTTCACCGAAGGCCACCATTGGCATATCTACCGCTTGCTCGGCTCGCACCCGTACGAGGTGGAAGGCGTGGCCGGTGTGCTCTTCGCCACCTGGGCGCCCAATGCCGCGCGGGTCAGCGTGGTGGGCGACTTCAACGGCTGGGACGGCCGCCGTCATCCCATGCGCATCCGCGGCGGCAGCGGGGTGTGGGAGTTATTCATCCCCGGACTCGCGCCGGGCGCGCTGTATAAATTCGAACTGCGCAACCGCGACAGCGGCTTCATCTACCTCAAGGCCGACCCATTCGGTCAACAATTCGAAGTGCGGCCCAGCACCGCCTCAGTGGTGCGACAGAACACGCCCTATGCCTGGCAAGATCAAAACTGGATGGCCGCGCACGCGGCGCATGATTGGCAGCACGCGCCTTTGTCTATCTACGAAGTCCATCTCGGTTCGTGGCAACGGAACGAACAGGGCGGTTTTCTCAATTACCGCGACTTGGCCCATCGCCTGGTGGATTACGTCACCCCCCTGGGTTTCACGCACATCGAATTGCTGCCGATTACCGAACACCCGCTGGACGCCTCCTGGGGTTATCAAACCATCGGCAACTACGCGGTCACCAGCCGCTTCGGCACGCCGGACGACTTCCGTTATTTCGTCGATCATTGCCATGCCCACGGCATCGGCGTCCTGCTCGATTGGGTGCCCGGTCATTTTCCCAAAGACCCGCACGGCCTGGTACGCTTCGACGGCAGCGCGCTCTACGAACACGAAGACCCGCGCCGCGGCGAACACCGCGACTGGGGCACGCTGATTTACAACTACGGCCGCAATGAGGTTAAAAATTATCTGCTGTCGAGCGCGGTATTCTGGCTGGAGGAATTCCATCTCGACGGTCTGCGCGTGGACGCGGTGGCCTCCATGCTGTACCTGGATTACTCACGCCAAGCCGGCGACTGGGTGCCCAATATCTACGGGGGCAATGAGAACCTTGAAGCCATCGCCTTTCTGCGCCAGCTCAATGAAGTCACCCACAGCGAATTCCCCGGCACCATGATCATGGCGGAAGAATCCACCTCCTGGCCCATGGTCTCGCGCCCCACTTGGCTGGGCGGCTTAGGCTTCAGTATGAAGTGGAACATGGGCTGGATGCACGACAGCCTTGCCTACATGAAAAAAGACCCCGTTTACCGCCACTACCACCACAACATGCTGACCTTCGGGCTGGTCTACAGCTTCTCCGAAAATTTCATCCTGCCCTTCTCCCACGACGAGGTGGTGCATGGCAAAGGCTCGCTGCTGCACCGCATGCCCGGCGACGAATGGCAGCGCTTCGCCAATCTGCGCCTCTTGTACACCTATATGTTTACTTATCCGGGCAAGAAACTCCTGTTCATGGGCTGCGAATTCGGCCAGGGACGCGAATGGGACTACGACGCGGCGCTTGATTGGCACGTGCTGGATCAGGGTTTTCACCAGGGCGTGCGGCAGTTGGTGAGCGACCTCAATAAACTCTATCGCGAACTGCCCGCCCTGCACCGCTACGACTTTGAAGCGCGCGGTTTCGAGTGGATCGATTGTCACGACGCCACCCAATCGGTGCTGAGCTACCTGCGCCGCAGCGGCGAGCAGGTCGCCGTGGTGGTCATGAATTTCACCCCCGTGCCGCGCCGAGACTACCGCCTGGGCATACCCTATCCCGGCCTCTACCGCGAAGCGTTCAACTCCGATTCAAGCCTCTATGCGGGCAGCAACCTGGGTAATGCCGGAATGGTAGAGGCCGAAGCCCTGCCGTGGATGGGGCGGCCCTATTCCATCTCCATCAGCTTGCCCCCGCTGGGGGCGGTGGTATTCATCCCCAACGCCGGCTGAACTCACCGCGCCTTCACGCCCCTAAACGACCCGCCCCGAACATCAGCACTCCGAGGAGGATAGGCAGCTCGCGTAGGGCGCAATAACCGAAGGGCATTGCGCCGAATGTCAATCGTCGTAGCCCAATGCATTCTCATCACCTCCAGCCCAATCCTCGGGGTAAATGCCTTGGTCGACTAAGCGATGGAACGTCGAATAGGGCCAGTCGCGGAGGAATCTCAATCGCGCGTCCTCTTGAGTGCCCTGTTGGGCGATAAACTTTCACCTTTTTTGAGCCAAATGCTTCAATACTAAATTTGCAATTTCATCAACTGTTCCTGTTTGGTTCCATTCTTCAAATGTGGGTTTGATCTCAAAATGTTTTACGACTTCCATTGCAAAAACCGTAAGATCATCTCCTGCAATATGCATATCTCGCACAAGCTCCTTATTAGGTAAAACTTCGCTTGCTTCAACCCACCCAACAACATCAATAAGAATGTTTTTAATCGCTTCTACCACTTGATCTTTTGTAAGCTCACTTACCATTGCGAGCCTCATACGCGCACATGCCGATACTAACCACATCAAAGACAGCCAAACCTACTGCAGCAAAGGGCAATGCTCGCCCTACAATACCAAATATACGGATAGTGCCAAAGGTTGCTTTCGCTAATCGTGCAGCAGTTGATCCTGCAGGTAGTCTTGCTTTTGGAAAAAACTTTAAACCGTAGTGACTTACCCTATTGGTAGTTTCGCTTGAACCTCTTTGTACCCAATGACCAAGCTTCACCTTATCAACCGGAATGCTCCCATATATAGCAAGTCCTGATACTACCGTAAGCCCATAGTGTTCTTTTGTACACTCCCATAATGTCTCGAAAGTGGTCTCAGGAACTTTGATCTCAGGCGCTGTGACTTTTACAAATTTATATCCATTGTTAAATCTATTCTTCATTACCGGAAGAGCAATAGCACCGCTATAGTTTGGCGATAACAATTGAAAATCATTAACGAGTGCATTTGGATACGGATCGAATATGAGACCTTGCTGCCGTAGCTGGCTCACTCCATCGAATATCGCTGAATGTAATGACAACTCCTGCATTTTTTATCTCCCTTTAATATTACTTCTGGCTATTTTACGGAAGATTCCCCATAGTGCCCAACGCCAGAGTTCAGCCAAGGGTGGGCATGTTTTTATGCCCACGCAGCACACCACACAAACCACCCCATCACGTAACGAATGCATCATCATCACCAACCCGACACCCTATCGTGTACAACATGCATACATGCATCACACATTATCGTATGGCCATCACCGCGTGGGCACAAACATCGTGCCCACCCTACCCGGCTGCATTTTCAGGATCATCTGTTTCAACCGTCACTTTTCCAGTTGTAAAAAGCCGCTTGCTGCGTTACTGCTCTTCGTGAGCGTGATTGAACGCATCTCGCCCCCTTTTCAATGCACCGCATAGCCATGATGCGCCAGTTTTTCGATGTTGTGGACCAGACAATAAAGCTTCCACTGGCCATCCACCTTGCGCTGGCCGCGTAAGGTGAAGCGGGTGAGCTGTTTGTTGCCGCGCAGGTTGCCGAACACAGGTTCAACCGTGGCGAAGCGGCGGGTGATCATCTCGCGTCCCGCATCGCTGTCGATCTTGTGTTTCATTCTATCGGTGTGGCTCGGTCCTTCACGCCTTCCTTGAAAGAAGGCGACTTGCCGGGTCCTGGTTTTGTCGGGTTTACGTAGACAGGCATCGCGCAGCTGGCAGGGCCGACAGTCCTGTTGGGCGCCGCTGAATTTGATGGCGATGTGGCCGCTGATGGTGCAGTTACCGCCGTTGCGGTAGAGGCGCTTGCCCGCGGGGCAGATGCAATGGCTGTGGTCATCGGCCAGCTTGAAATCAGCATTGGTGTAACACTTGGCTTTGCCGGGTGGTTTTTCTCGTTTGTCCCACAAGGGATCGGGCTTGCTGGCATGGATGGCCTGATCGGCGTAGCGTTCATCACGCTTGCGGTAGCCGTTGTCGGGAATGCAGGCGTCGATCTCTTTTTCGGCCAGTGCCTTGAGGTTGGCTTCGGAGTGATAGCCCGAATCGGCGGCAATGGTAGTGGTGTCGCATCGATAGGGTTCAATAGCCGTGACAACCGGGAGTAACAGCGCCTGCTCAGAACCCGTGCCATGGGCTTGAGCGTCGATGATGATCTGGCGTTTCTCATCGACAGCGGCAACGCCGGTGTAGCCCTGAATCACCCCTTTGCCCGTGGCCATCTTAGCCGATTCATTGTCGGTGCGGTTGGAGAGCCGTATTGCACCACGCGCACCCTTGCGATCCTCTTTGTTCTGCGCCAGCCAGGCGCGAATCTGCTGCGCCTCCTGCTTGAGCCGCTCCCGCTTTTTAATGTCGCGCTGCATCACTTCATCATCCGTGGGTGCAGTGTCGGTCTGACGATGCTTGGCGATGATCTTCTCGGCCGCCGCCTCCATCTTGGCCGCCTGACGCTGAAAATCCTTGCGGCTACCTGACTTGGCCTTGCTGGCGTTGGAAGGTAGTTTCACCCCATCGATGGCAAACATCTCACGGCCAATCAGTCCCTGGCGATCACAGATCAACAGCACCTGAGCAAACAGCTTGGCCACGCGATCGCCC
>JAHFRV010000077.1 GCA_023266095.1 Gammaproteobacteria bacterium
CGTCACTGAGCAATAATCGGGGCATCTAGCAAACTCTTTTTTTGTTTTTTGGCGAATCCAAGAATACGAGTTTGCTTTTTTATTTCAATACCTTAAAACGAAACGTCAACAGGCCCTAATTTGAGCTGGAAGAAAAAAATCTTTGGCATCACGAGTCTGTTCATGATCGGCATGATCATCGAGGCCGTGGTGGGTGGATACACCATCGTTAATCAGAACCGTGTCATGCAGGCGGCGTTGGCGTCGTCGCAAGACAAGGTCGATGCGGCGATCAAGGCCCGGGACGCCATCCTGGAGATGGGGCGGGCGCAAGCCGAATTGATTAGCTACGTCGAACCTCAGCAAATTCGCGCATCATCGATCAACGCCATTCGCGCCTCCTCGGTGCTGGAGGAAGCCGTACAAGGTTTGACGCAGGCCTTGCCGGGCGAGGCCTCGGTGATGGAGTTGGCGCAATTGGTTCAGGACATCAAACCCGGCAAGATGGCGGTAATCAAGGCCGCCCGCACCAATGACGATGTGCACGCCCTGGAGTTGGACGCCGCGCTGCGGGAACCCTTGCAGCGCATCGAAGAGCTGTCCCGCAACGTCGTCGAGGCACAGCGCAGTCAGCTTGACGATGCGATGAAACAACAAGAGCAACAGGCGCGCGCGACGATATGGCTGTTGGGTGTCTTCGTCAGCGTGGGTGTGGTGGTCGGGACCATCATCAGTCTGATCGCCGCCCACCTCATGACTAAACCACTTGAAGTGTTGGATCGCTCCATGGAGGCGTTGGCCCAGGGTGATCTTTCCATTCAACTGCCGGAAGCGGGCCGGGATGAGATCGGCCGCACCATCGGATCCATGGCCAGCATGGTGCGTGATCTCCACGCGTTGGTGGAAAAGGTGTACGAGGGCGCGGGAAAGTTGTCCACACAGGCCGATAGCGTGACCCAGACCGCCGATGATATTAAAGGGGTCTCGGCCGCGCTACATGAATCGGTCAAAGAGATCAAACACGACGCCGAGGTGGTATTGCGGGCGGCCACCGAGGCCTTGGCGCAATTGGCGGCGGCGGGGAGTGCCGCGCAATTCACCTCGGAAAATTCGGCGCGGGTCACCAAGGAAATAGATGACACGGTGACCGGTTTTAAACATTTCCAGGACCAGATGGCGTCTACGGTCACCATGACCAGAGAGTTGACGGGTACCGCCGAGACCATTACTTCGATAACCAAGACGATACGCGGAATCTCATCGCAAACCAATCTACTGGCCTTGAACGCGGCCATTGAGGCCGCCCGCGCTGGCGAACAGGGCCGCGGTTTCGCCGTGGTGGCGGATGAGGTGCGCAGTCTGGCCAAACGCACGGAAGACGCTACCGAGGAGATTTCCAAACTGGTGGAAAGCATCGGCGGCAATATCGATCACACTGTAGCCCTGCTGGAAACCACTATGCAGCAGGCCAATCTAAACGTCGCGCGTTTGCAAAAAGTCGCCGACGATACCACGAAAGGCGATGAGCAAGTGCGCGCAATGCAAGAGACCATTAGTGGTATCGGGCACTTGATGAATGATCAGGAGCAGGCCATCGCAGGCATTCATGCCGCGACAGGTCATTTGTTCTCTCTCAGCATGGATACCAATAAACAAACGGAATTGCTTAATGACTTGGCGGGGAACCTGAATATTGCGGCGGGAGATCTCAATTTGGTGGTGGATAAGTTTAAGTTGTAACCGGTGACCGGTATTTCTTGAATCGCGAGGAGGATGTGAAGATGAAGTCGGGAATGATGATCCCAGCGTTGCTGGATCTTGTTATAAGCATGTCGGTGCAGGCCGCGCCCAAGGAAAGTTTTCTGCGGCCGGATAAGGTGCCGGCGCCGTCGAGTAACCAAATGACGCCGGAACGTGTCGAGCTGGGTAAGGCCCTATTCTTCGATCCGCGCCTGTCCGGTTCTAACTGGATTAGCTGCACCACCTGCCATAATCCCGCCCTGGGCTGGTCCGACGGCTTGCCCACGGCCATTGGTCACGGCATGAAAATATTGGGCCGCGCCACACCTACGATATTGAACACCGCCTATCAACGCAAGCAAATGTGGGATGGCCGCTTCCGTACCTTGGAAGAGCAGGCGCTCGGGCCGATCGCGGCGGACGTGGAGATGAATCAGAATTTGGATAATGTGGTCGCTGAACTCAAAGAGATCACCGGCTATCACGCTATGTTCGAGAAGGCCTATCCGGGTGAGGGCATCAGTAAGGACACGATCGCCAAGGCCATCGCCAGCTTCGAGCGCACGGTAGTCTCCAGCGACGCGGCGTTTGACCGGTGGATTAAAGGCGATGAAAAGGCGATGAGTGATTACGCCAAAAAGGGTTTCGCGCTGTTCGAAGGTAAGGCGAACTGCACGGCCTGCCATCAAGGCTTCAACTTCATCGATGATGGTTTTCATAATCTCGGCTTGAAGGGTAATCAGGATGCGGGCCGCCATGCTCAAGTTCCGGTCGCCGTGATGATGGGCGCTTTCAAAACCCCGACCTTGCGTGACGTCGCCCTCACCGCGCCGTATATGCACAACGGCATGTACAAAACTCTCGATGAAGTGGTGGCCCACTACAATCGGGGCGGCGATGTGAAAGAGAATCTCGATCCCAACTTGAAGCCACTCAATCTCACTGAGCAGGAACAGAAAGATATCGTGGAATTCTTAAAGGCGCTGACCGGTGAACCGATGATGGTCACCGTGCCGCACTTGCCGCAATAAACGAAGGAGAGGTGTGATGCGTGTTATGAAAGCGAAAGTGACGGTTATATTGTGCGCGATGACGCTGGCGGCGGGTGCCGCCGCTGCGGCGGAGTACACGGTGGGACAGCATAACAAGACCTTTGAAAAAGACGGCGCCAAGCTCGAGAAGCTGACCATCAATGTCGGTGACACCATTCACTTCAAAAACATGGATCCTTGGTTCCACAATGTCTTTTCGTTGTCCGATATCAAGACTTTCGATTTGGGTTCTTACCCACAGGGGCAATTTAAATCGGTGGTTTTCGATAAGGCGGGCAGCGCGGAAGTGGAGTGCGCCATCCATCCGCAGATGTTTTTGGAGTTGGAGGTCAAGTAAATGAAGGCAAGGTTGTACCTGGTGGGCGCGGTGGCCTTGCTGGCTCAGCTGGCGCTGTGCGCCGGCGCCCTGGCCACCGACAGCCGCGAGAGAGTCGAGATAGAAATCGCTAAACCGGCGGCGCGCGGCGCCATCGTGTTCAAACACTATTGCACACTGTGTCATGGCGAAGTGGGCGATGGCACGGGGCGCGCTTCCAAGCTCTACAGTGATTTGAATTTAATGATCTCTCCGCAGTCGGTAGTTGATTATGAAAAACTCATCCGCCAGGGCGGTGTGGGGGTGGGCAGATCATCCTTCATGCCGCCGTGGGAGGGTGAGTTGTCCGAGGAGCAGATCAGTGATGTGACCGCTTATCTCGCTTTGCTGGACAATGCGGTGCGGCGCGGCGAGGTAGTGTTCAAAACCAATTGCGTGCTGTGTCACGGCGTCAAGGGCGACGGCAAGGGACGTGCCTCGGTGCTCTATAATCCGCCACCCGCCAATCTCACGCTCAGCGACAAAAACGATATGTATAAAGAGATGATCATCACCAACGGCGGTGCCGCGATGGGCCGTTCGGCCGTGATGCCGGTATGGGGCGAGCAATTGTCACCGCAGGAAATCAAGGACGTGGTGGCCTATTTGCGCACAATTCTGGTGGCGCCAACCCCGGAGTAAATTTCGTCGCATCAATGCGGGCCGCTCTACGGTCCGCGTGTTGTGCGGGCCAAGCTTGTCCCGCGATCCCCTGCCACGCCTGTCCTGATCATGTCGTATAATGCCGCGGCCCGCCTCGCGGTCCCCCAGCATAATGCGATAGGTAGTCAGACATGAGCAGCACAGATGAAGTGAGCGTGGACGGCGTTGAGCGCCTGCCCTTGAAAATATTCACTGAAAAGGCGTATCTGGATTATTCCATGTACGTCATTCTCGACCGGGCCCTGCCGCATATCGGCGACGGCCTTAAGCCGGTACAGCGCCGCATCGTTTACGCCATGTCGGAGCTGGGACTCTCGGCGCTGGCGAAATACAAAAAATCCGCGCGCACGGTGGGTGACGTGCTCGGTAAGTTTCATCCTCACGGCGACTCGGCTTGTTACGAGGCCATGGTGCTGATGGCCCAGCCCTTCTCCTATCGTTACCCGTTGATCGACGGTCAGGGCAATTGGGGCTCGCCGGACGATCCGAAATCCTTCGCCGCCATGCGTTACACCGAGGCGCGTCTCGCTCCTTATGCCGAGGTCTTGTTGAGCGAACTGGGCCAGGGCACGGTGGACTGGGTCCCCAATTTCGACGGCACCCTCGACGAGCCGGCGATGTTGCCGGCGCGGCTGCCGAATGTCTTGCTCAACGGCGCCACCGGCATCGCGGTGGGCATGGCCACCGACATCCTGCCTCACAACGCCCGCGAAGTCGCGGCCGCCTGCATCCGTTTATTGGATGAGCCGCAGGCCAGCGTCGCGCAGTTGTCCGAGCAGGTGCTGGGTCCGGATTTTCCCACCGAGGCCGAGATCATCACGCCGCGCGCCGATCTGCTGCAGATGTATGAGACCGGCAACGGTTCGGTGCGGCTGCGCGCCCGTTATGAGATGGAAGACGGCGACATCGTGATCACCGCGCTGCCGTATCAAGTGTCCGGTTCCAAAATTCTCGAACAAATCGCGGCGCAGATGACGGCCAAGAAATTGCCAATGGTGGAGGATCTGCGCGATGAATCCGACCACGAAAATCCCACGCGGCTGGTGATCGTCACCCGTTCCAACCGGGTGGACGGCGAGGCGCTGATGGCCCATTTGTTCGCGACCACCGATTTGGAACGCAGCTACCGGGTCAATTTCAACGTCATCGGCCTCGACGGCCGGCCGCGGGTGAAAAATCTGCGCGAGATGTTGGCGGAGTGGCTGGAGTTCCGCACCGACACCGTGCGCCGCCGCTTGCAATATCGCCTGGATAAAGTGTTGCAACGCCTGCACATCCTCGACGGTCTGTTGATCGCCTATCTCAATCTCGACGAAGTGATCCGCATCATCCGTTACGAGGACGAGCCCAAGCCGGCCTTGATGGCGCGCTTCACTTTAAGCGAGATCCAGGCCGACGCTATTCTGGATTTGAAACTGCGCCACCTGGCCAAACTGGAAGAGATGAAGATTCGCGGCGAACAGGCGGAACTGGCCAAGGAACGCGACGGTTTGGAACGCACCCTCGGGTCGAAGAAACGGTTGCAGGCGCTGATCCGCGCCGAGATTGAGGCCGACGCCGAAAAATACGGCGACCCGCGCCGTTCACCGCTGGTGGCGCGCGGCGCGGCGCAGGCTTTCTCGGCCGACAGTCTGGTACCCAGCGAACCGACCACCGTGGTGTTGTCGCAAATGGGTTGGGTGCGCGCGGCCAAGGGCCACGACATCGATCCGGCGAGTTTGAGTTATAAAGCCGGCGACGGCTTCGCCGTTGCGGCGCGCGGCCGCAGTAATCAACTGGCGGTGTTCATCGACTCCATGGGGCGCACCTATTCCTTGCCCGCCCACAGCCTGCCTTCGGCGCGTGGCCAGGGCGAGCCGCTGACCGGCCGGCTCAGCCCGCCATCCAGTGCGGTGTTCGTGGGGTTAATGCTGGGCAACCCCGAGGACCACTATCTGCTCGCCAGTGATGCCGGCTACGGCTTCGTGGTCAAACTGGCCGATTTGTATGCCAAGAATAAAGGCGGCAAGGCAGTGTTGGCCTTGCCCAAGGGCGCACGGGTGCTGCCGCCCACGGCGGTGCGGGATCCGGCCGGCGATGTGGTGGCGGCGGTGAATAATCTCGGCCGGATGCTGGTGGTGTCCCTCAGCGAACTGGCCTCCCTCGCCAAGGGTAAGGGCGACAAAATCATCGGCATCGCGGGGCCGAAATTGGCGGCGCGGGAAGAATACGTGGTGGCCATGACCGCGCTGCCAGCGGATGGCACGCTGATCATTCACGCCGGCCAGCGTCACATGAGTTTGAAGCCGGCGGATTTGGCCGCCTATGTCGGAGAACGCGGCCGGCGCGGCACGGCCTTGCCCCGCGGCTTGCAAAAGGTCGATCGTCTGTCGGTGGAACCAATCTGAATTTTTCGTTTGGTCCGGGGATAGTACTCCCTTTTTTTCTGTCGAACCCGAGGTTTGCGGGGTAAGCGAGGGCTTGAAATGCCCGCCGGCCACCCCCACTTGAAACTGGTCTGTTATTACATTGGAGCCTTGTCAGATGAAGCGCATATTGCTTTTCCTTGCCACCAACTTGGCCATCATGGTCGTGCTGAGCATCACCCTGCGTATCTTGGGGGTCGAACGGATACTCGATGAGCAGGGGGTGGGTTTGGACATGACCTCGCTGCTGATCTTCGCGGCGGTGTTCGGCATGGGCGGTTCGTTTCTGTCCCTGGCGATGTCCAAATGGACCGCCAAGCGCTTTACCGGCGCGCAGGTGATCGAACAACCGCGTACCCCGGAAGAACGCTGGCTGGTGGAGACGGTGCAGCGCCAGGCGCGCGCTGCGGGCATCGGTATGCCGGAAGTGGCGATTTACGATGCGCCGGACGTCAATGCCTTCGCCACCGGTATGACCCGTAATAAGGCTCTGGTGGCGGTGAGCACGGGATTGCTGCGTTCCATGAGCCGCGATGAGGCCGAGGCGGTGCTCGGCCACGAAGTAAGCCACGTCGCCAACGGCGATATGATCACTCTGGCCTTGATTCAAGGCGTGGTGAACACCTTCGTAATCTTCCTATCGCGGGTCGTCGGTCATTTCGTGGATCGCGTGGTGTTCAAGAATGAGCGTGGCCACGGCCCGGCGTTTTGGGTGACGACCATCGTCGCCGAATTGGTGTTGGGTATACTCGCCAGCATCATCGTGATGTGGTTCAGCCGCCGCCGCGAGTTCCGCGCCGACGCGGGCGGCGCCCAGTTGGCCGGGCGGCAGAAGATGATCAGCGCCTTGGAGCGGCTGGCGCAGGCGCATAGCGCGCCCTTGCCCGATCAGTTGGCGGCCTTCGGCATTTCCGGCAGCATCGCTCATGGCTTGAAGCGGTTATTCATGACTCATCCGCCGCTGGAAGAACGGATCGCCGCCTTGCGCGCGCAGGGCTGAATTCAAGCGTAACTTGATAGAAACAGGATTGGGAGAAAATCAGACGCCGCCAACTGTGTAACAGTTGGCGGCGTTTTTTATGGCTTATTCGTTTTCACTGAAGTTGTAGGTAAGGTCTTCGTCGGGAGCTTGCAGGAAGAAGCCGACGATGTAGTCGACCTGGCATTGCCAGAGGATGGTCATCTTGCTGGCTTCCTGGACGAAGGTGGCGATGGTTAAAGTGCCGAGGTTATGGGCCGCTTGTACCACGGTCTTAATCATCATCTCATCTTTCACGCCGCCCGACAGTTTATCGACGAATGACCCCGCCAGTTTCACGAAATCGGCGCGCAGCTGATCGAGATATTCCAATGAACGTGGATCGGTGCCGAAATGGCCCAGCGCGGTGCGGCAACGCAGTTGTTTCAAATTCTGCATCAATTGTTTCGTCGCCACCGGATTGCGTGCGGCGGCGGCTTCCTTGATTTCGAATATAAGCGTATCGCCGGGCAACTGCAGCTCCTGTAATTGTTTGCCGATCCAGGGGGTCAAGGTTTGATCGTTGAGGCTGTCTTCCGACAGCTTGACGATGAAGCTGGTTTCCTTGCCGCTCGCACGCTGCTTGACCAAGACTTGCAGGGTGGCCGAAATCACCCAGCGGTCGAGCGACGGCATGAGCCCGGCTTTCTCCGCGGTGGGCATGAAGTCGGCGGGCATGACCTCTTTGCCTTGTTCGTCGAGCATACGCATCAATACGTCATAACATTGGAACGGTCCGCCGTGCAGATTGACGATGGGTTGATAAACCAGCCGGAAGCGGTTGTTCGTCAGAGCGTCGCGCAGACGCTGCCGCGCGGTCAAAGCCTGATCGTCGCTGACCGAGGTGTTGTGCGTGGGATCGGCGATCTGCACCCGGTTACCGCCGGCCTGTTTGGCGAGTTGGCAGGCGACGTCGGTGTCGGCGAGCGCCGAGACACTTTTATTGACGTTGGTGGCGGGTGAAGAGAGGCCGATACTGCAGGTGGTCGTGATGTTGTGGCCGTTGCGCTGCCAGGCTTGTTCGGCCAGGTCTTGGCAAATCGCCTGCGCGATTTTCACGGTTTGCTCTACCGTGAATTCGGGAAATAGCAGCGTGAAGGTTTGCGCCGAGTTTTGGCTTATCGTGATGCCTTTGCCCGCGCGCTTGACGATGACGGCGGCGATGTCGTGGACGATGGCCTTCAGCTCCGCGTCGCCGGCGCTTTGTTTGAGCTTATCGAACTCGTCGATCTCCAGGTAAGCGAGGGCCATCGGCGGACGTTGCTCCGCTTGTAGCAGGCCGTCCAAGGTGCTGATGAAATCACCCGAGCTGATCAGGCCCAGCGGGTCGCGTGGCGCGGCCGCGGCCGCGCGGCCGAGGTCGGCGGCCGACATGACGATAGTCAATTGCACGCACTGTTGACCGTTGATGTGTACACTGGATGCCTCTACCGTGGTTTTGAATGGGTGTCCATCGGCGCCTTGTATCCGTAATGTCAGTTGTTTGCTGACGGCGTGTTGGCTATTGGTTTCTTTGATCAAGTCGATGAAGACTTGGCGGTCTTCGCTGTGCACCAGGGTGTTGAGCGATGCAGCTCCGCCCTCGGGCTGTTTGCCGGTCAGGGTGTCGAAGGCCGGATTGCTGTAAATGATCTTGCCGGCCCGCACGCAGGCGATGGCGTTGCGCGAGCTTTCCAGTAACGACTGGCAACGTCGTTCGCTTTCGCGAAACATGTGTTCATAGTAGTGCCGGGCGCGCCGTTCGCCGAGGTCGCGCAGTTCGCGGTCTATCACCATTTGCAATTGCTCGACATTGCGTTTGTTGAGCAAGGCGCGCGCGCCGTTACGCAGCGCGTCGTTGAGTTCCCGTTCCTCGAACTGTTCGCAGACAATCACCAAAGGGATGTCCAGTTTGGCGTGCTTTAGAAGGGCAAGCGCCTGTTTGGCGGTGAATCCCGAGACCTCCGGTGGGCTGAGTATGATGTCCCATTCCTGTTTTTTGAGAGCGACTTGAAATTCCAATGGTGTTTTAGCGCGTGCGGCGGTGACGGCATAACCCGCCTCGCGCAAGGGATCGATGAGTGTCTGCGCCTCCGAGGCGGATTCCTCCAAGATCAAAAGGCGCAGCATGCTCTGCCCGTTTGCTTGTGCTTTTTCAACCAAACCCGTTTTCCCCTCAGACATCGGATCCCCCTATGATATTAACCCGCTCCAGGGCTGTTATCAGTCCTGTCCTAGTTTGCTCACCAGGGCTATCGGCTATAGAGGATGAAACATGAGTGTTGACCGCGCCGCTATCCTTTGCTTCTATACAAGGGCAGCTGAAGCAAATCAGTAGGCGTGGAGACCCATCATGCAAGAAGTGAGTGTCAGACAAGAAAAACAAGGCGATGCGGAAGCGATCTCCTTAGTCAACCGCAGTGCTTTCGGGGGGGATGAGGAGGCCCAGCTGGTGGCGGCCCTGAGGGGGTCGAAAAGTTTCATTCCGGAGCTTTCTCTGGTGGCGGTGGTCGGTGAGCGAATTGCCGGACATATCTTATTATTTCGCGCTCAATTGGAACGGCCGACGGGCCAGTCTGTGGACATTTTAGCTTTGGCGCCGATGGCCGTGGTGCCATCGCAGTCTCACCGGGGGATAGGTTCCACCTTGATTCAAGAGGCCGCCACGCGCGCCCGCGATCTGGGTTACCCGGCGATCGTAGTGATTGGGCATCCCGATTATTACGGCCGTTTCGATTTCACCGAGGCCGCGGTCTGGGGGATAGGCTGTTCCTTGCCGGTACCGGCGAAATCCATCACGGCCCGCGAATTGGTGCCGGGGGTATTGGCGGGGGGCGGACAGCTGCGTTATCCGACTGAGTTCAATCGGCTATTTAAAGTTTGAGGCCCGAAAGGCGGCGTGCGGTTCACAGACCGGACCAGACCGAATCGAAGTCTGTTCTGCGCGGCGGTTGGCTGCCCTCCGCGGCGGTTTCTTCCGATGATTCCGTGAGCAGAGCGAATTGAAAACGGACATAGGCTTGTGTGGCCTCCACGGCGCGTACCAACCGATAACGGTTTTCACCTTGTTCGGTATGAACCGAAACGATATCGCCGGGCCGGTAGAGGAAAGCGGGGGTCAGCAGGGTTTCGCAGATTTCACCGGGCGGTAGTGCCGGTAATAGCAGCGCCTTGAGATAGTCGCGATCCGCCTCCCCGGCGTCGGACAAGCGCACCGTCACCGGGGTTGCGGAAGGCACCAATAGTTGTACGCCGAAATCCACGCTGCCTCCGTCATGGCATTTAAGCCAGCGAATGACGGCGATACCCACGGTTTCGCCGCTGCTCTCGCCGCGGTAGACCGTAATCAATTCGCCGACCCGTGCCCGCGCGGTGTCACCGGCTTCCCAGCGCAGACAGGTTCCGCTGGCGCTCTCATTGATGATCTGGCAAGTAATTCTCGGGCTGTTCAGCGCCCCGTGGAGCGGGTGGACGTTGTTGGTCTGCCGCGGGAGCACTGCTGCATGGCTGGCGCTGAGGCCGAAGGTGATCGCAAGGGTGGTGGTCTGTGCTGAACGGGAAAAACCCCGTTTGGAGGGATAAGCCCACGACAGCAATAGACGCTTCAACTGTTCACGGGTAAGAGTGGATTCTTCGAGGGCAGTGCTGCGGGGGCTAGCCAAAGAGGCATCTTGATTGGCCTGCGCCAGGAAGCCGCGCAGGCTGTGGCTGAGGGCGGTGGTATCGAGTAAACGTGTTGATGCGTGAGCTTGCGTCGAGTTGTAGATGAGGTAGGTCGGCGGTGTGTCGCTGCTCAGGTCTACCACGAACACGCCCGGCGGTTTATTAAAATCCGTGACGGAGTACAGTTGACACTGAGCGGCCCACTTTGCGAGCAGGGTGTAGACCGTGCCAATCTCGTGTTGGGTGAGACGATGCGGATACGCCAGCGCCAGCAGCAGTATCTGTTTGAACATGCCGCTGACTGAGGTCTGGCTGTCACCTTGTTTGAAAGCATCTTTCACCACGCCGAGG
>JAHFRV010000078.1 GCA_023266095.1 Gammaproteobacteria bacterium
GCTGATGTCGGCTCCACGCATGATTTTGCTCTTCAGTTCTTCGTTATTCGTTATTCGCAGTGTACTACGCCTTTCCAGGATGAGAGGATGGCTTGGGGGACTTTTTCAGCAGGCTGTTAACATCGGAACGACTGGTTCCCGCAGTTCCACACCGAAGCCTGGATCAGCTTCACACCCCCTATACGCCGGTCGCCGCTTGCCCAGTAATCAGGTCCCCGGCAAGCTTGTCCCAGAAGGTAGAAACGCCCCGGGTTTAGACGACAATTCTCTGAATTACGACGCGTCATCGAAAGTTCAGTTTCGTTCGTCGCTCTGATCCATACCCGCGTGAGGTACATCCTCGCCGCTTTTACCCCAACGCTCACTACCACGACTCTTAATCGCAGCAGCTTGGGGTGGTTTGACGCCTGCTTCTGAAAGCCGGCATCGAAGATGCCTACCTTCATCTTCTATGCAGCTCATTCACAGTCCGTCAGTTCATACTGAACTGTCTTTCTGTGTGACTGCGGCACACTTTCTACAGGCTCAACGGCACGCATGAGGCGCGGCGCTTTTCACTGTCGCCTCGATGCGGTTGTTAGAGTTATACTCGGCACGGTCCAGACACATAGGTAACAGTTTAGTCTGGGGACATAGGTAACAGTTGCATCACACTTTTGGGCAACGAAGGAGGTGCCATCTGCCCTGGAGTGAAACATCACCTATGGACCAAAGAACACAGTTTATTGCCGATTATTTGCGAGAGATGCTTTCCATTACCGAGTTGTGCGAGCTTTATGGAGTCAGCCGCAAAACCGGATATAAATGGATTGATCGTTATCTGCATTGCGGCCCGGTCGGACTGGAGGAATACTCACGCAAACCTCGGCGTTCGCCCAATGAGACGGCGCCCAAGATTGTCGATGCCATTCTGAATACGCGGGGGTCGCCATCCATCCTGGGGAGCGAAGAAACGCCTAACTCTCTTGCGTAAGCTTAAATGAAAAATAAGCTCCGCGGCGTCTTGACGCGGCAACTTGTCTGACGCGGAAACTCACCGCGTGATTCAATGCGCGTGCTACCGGCCCGCTGCCTAATTCTCCCCAGTGGCGCCTTCGACATGTTCATGCTCCACGGCATCCGTGTCATGCTCATGATCAGCCGTGGGAGCCATCGGCGCGGGCATTACGGCCTGTTCCCGCCGTTGCGCGTGATCCTGTGCGCCATCGTCGGCATGCTGGTGCGCATGCCCCTCCCCTTCCACCTTCGGCAGCGACATCACACCCAAACCATGACGATACACCAACTCGGCGCCATGCCAAGCGGTGGACAGCAACAAAAGCGCACCCAACAACAAGGCCGCGATAAACGCCAGCGATATCTCCCGCCCGGCCCGCATACCACGCCAGGCCCAGATGGCCATCGCAAAAAAATACAGGAGGGTGGGAATAGCCCAGTTACGATGTTCGATCATCGCCTCGTGCGAGGGCGTGTCATGATCAACGGTGTAGAAGGCGTAAATGCCGGCCCCCACCGTCATCACAGTGATGCCCGCGCCGACCCAGAGATTCCAATGCGCCAAGGTCGACCACCGCAATCGGCGTGAGGGATGAGCATCAAAACGCGCCAACAAGAAAAAGCCCACCGCGGTACTGAGCAGGGCCACCGTGAAATGGACGAAGATGGGATGCCAATTAGGGATAATTTCCATAGGAGAACTCCGGAAGTGCAGATGAAGGAAGGTGGCGCAGCCTTAGGTAACGCCGCCCTGCTGCAGGTTTATGACCCGATACTCCATCGAGCATCCACTCGGGACCAGACCTCGGGCAGCCGACACCGAAAATCCGCAATGAATTTTCTTAAGCTCTCATAAGCATAGCCGTCATCCTGCCCGGCGCCACATGGTTGCTTCTGGCCACTCGATCCGCTGAGCTCAACATTTGATACCACCTTCAGCCAAAGAGGATTCGGCGAGAATTCGCGACGGCAACCACTCAACCAGGCCGAACGCCAATACCGCGCGCTCAAGTCCGCTTCAACGAGGCATGCGCACAGTCTGCGCCCCTTCGGTCAACACGAACTCCTTGAAGACTTGCGCCACTGGCGAGAGCCGTTTGCCTTGGCGATGCACCACGTACCAATGACGCAATATGGGAAAGGCTTCCACGTCCAATATCACCAACCGTTTTAATTCCAGTTCCAAGGCCAAGGTGTGGATTGAAACAATCCCCAGACCCAAACCCGCCTCCACGGCCTGCTTGATGGCCTCGTTGCTATTCATCTCCATGCCAGTGGACAACTCGACTCCTTGATCGGTGAAAAACCGTTCCATGGCGGTACGGGTACCCGAGCCACGCTCGCGCACTACGAAGGTCTCTTGCTGCAAACGTTTCAGGGAAATTTTTTTCTCGCCGACCAAGACATGCCCGGGCGCGGCGATGATCACCAGCGGGTTTTCCATGAACGGCTCCGCCACCAGATCTAAACCCTGGCTGGGTGGCTGCCCCATAATCACCAGATCGGCGTCATTGCTATCCAGATGCCGCAGCAGACCCTCACGGTTGGTCACGTCCAAACTCAGGGTGATGTGTTTATAACGCTGGCTGAAGGTGGCCAGCAGCCGGGTTGCGAAATAATTGGCGGTACTCGCCACCGCGATCACCAGCCGGCCCCGCTGCACGCCTTTGAGTTCTTCCATCACCCGTTCGGCTTCATTCAATTCCTGAGCGATGGTCCGGCTGTAGTAATGCATTTCCCGCCCGGCCTCGGTGAGATAAATCTTTTTTCCGACCTGCTCAAACAGCGCCAGCCCCACTTGCTCTTCCAAGAGTTTGATCTGCATCGAGACGGCCGGCTGGGTGAGATGTAATTCCTCGGCGGCGCGGGTATAGCTGCCCTGGCGGGCCACGGCTTCAAAAACCTTTAGCTGACGGAAGGTGACATTCATCGCGGCTCGCTTGCACTATTCACATAAGTAATTACTTATGTCTTATATCATATTTATTTAATTTACATTATGCAAACCCGGACTATACTTTGTCGCCATAGCGCCATCGTTACACACGGCGCTCCAGAATACGGTCTTCACCAACGGTACCGGTGAGGACTGAGGACAAACCGACTCACTATTCATTAATGTCGAGGAGATTCATCACCATGGCCGTAAAGACTTATAAGGCGGGCGTAAAAGAGTATCGCGAAACCTATTGGATGCCCAATTACACCCCGCTCGACACCGACATCCTGGCCTGTTTCAAGATCACCCCGCAGCCGGGCGTGCCCCGTGAAGAGGCCGCCGCTGCCGTGGCCGCCGAGTCGTCCACCGGCACCTGGACCACGGTGTGGACCGACCTGCTAACCGACCTCGATTACTACAAAGGCCGCGCCTATCGCATCGAAGACGTGCCGGGCGACGACACCTGCTACTACGCTTTCGTGGCTTACCCCATCGACTTGTTCGAAGAAGGCTCGGTGGTCAACGTGTTCACCTCGCTGGTCGGCAATGTGTTCGGCTTCAAGGCCATCCGCGCTCTGCGCCTGGAAGACGTGCGTTTCCCCATCGCCTACGTCAAGACCTGCGGCGGCCCACCCAACGGTATCCAGGTCGAGCGTGACAAGCTCAACAAGTACGGCCGTCCGTTGCTGGGCTGCACCATCAAGCCCAAGCTCGGCCTGTCCGCCAAGAACTACGGCCGCGCCGTCTATGAATGTCTGCGCGGCGGACTGGACTTGACCAAAGACGACGAAAACATCAACAGCCAGCCCTTCATGCGCTGGAATCATCGCTTCGATTTCGTGATGGAAGCCATCCACAAGGCGGAGAAAGAGACCGGCGAGCGCAAGGGTCACTACCTCAACGTCACCGCGCCGACCCCGGAAGAGATGTACAAGCGCGCCGAATACGCCAAGTCCTTGGGCGCGCCCATCATCATGCACGACTACCTGACCGGCGGCTTCACCGCCAACACGGGTCTCGCCAACTGGTGCCGTGACAATGGCATGCTTCTGCACATCCACCGCGCCATGCACGCTGTGCTCGACCGCAACCCGCACCACGGTATCCACTTCCGCGTGCTGGCCAAAGCCCTCCGTCTGTCGGGCGGCGACCACCTGCACTCCGGCACCGTGGTCGGCAAGCTCGAAGGCGACCGCGAAGCGACCCTGGGCTGGATCGACATCATGCGCGATAAGTTCATCAAAGAAGACCGCTCGCGCGGCATCTTCTTCGATCAGGACTGGGGCGCCATGCCCGGCGTGTTCCCGGTTGCCTCCGGCGGCATCCACGTGTGGCACATGCCCGCACTGGTATCGATCTTCGGCGACGACGCCTGCTTGCAGTTCGGCGGCGGCACCTTGGGTCACCCCTGGGGCAATGCGGCCGGCGCCGCGGCCAACCGCGTCGCGCTCGAGGCCTGCGTCGAGGCCCGCAACCAGGGCCGTCAGATCGAGAAGGAAGGCAAAGACATCCTCACCAACGCGGCCAAGAACAGCCCCGAATTGAAGATCGCCTTGGAAACCTGGAAAGAGATCAAGTTCGAATTCGACACCGTGGACAAGCTGGACGTGGCTCATAAATAAGGGAGTGAGGTGCTTTCCGAATACCATTTATCGAATCGAACATTAACTTGGAGTTTTTATCATGAGCGAAATGCAAGATTACAAATCGAGCCTGGCCGACGTGAACAGCCGCAAGTTCGAGACCTTCTCGTATTTGCCGGAAATGAGCAAAGAACAGATCCGCAAACAAGTCGAATACATTGTCAGCCAGGGCTGGAACCCGGCCGTCGAGCACACCGAGCCGGCGAATGCCTTCGACCACTACTGGTACATGTGGAAACTGCCGCTGTTCGGTGAGACCAACGTCGACACCGTCCTGGCCGAAGTCGAAGCCTGTCACAAGGCGCACCCCAACAATCACGTGCGTTTGCTGGGCTACAACAATTTCAACCAGTCCAAGGGCTGTGAGATGGTTGTATATCGCGGCAAGTCCGTTTAATACCGCGCCAGACTGAGCTTGGAAAACTAAGCCCCTGGTCGGCATACGGACAGGGGCTTTTTTTCTGCCACATCGAGACGAGTCGTAGGCAGAGGATTCATCAGCGCGTCTTGCGCCTACTGTTTGGCGACCTTTTAAGGAGAGTAGTTCGTGAGCGAGCACAACACCGAGCAATACCGCATACAGAATCAACCTTATTATCGATCGGTCGCCGACGAAGTGGCGCTGTACGAGGCAGCTTACGGCGCGCGCATGCCGATGATGCTGAAAGGCCCGACCGGCTGCGGCAAATCGCGCTTCGTCGAATACATGGCCTGGAAACTGGGCCGGCCGCTCATCACCGTGGCCTGTAACGAAGACATGACCGCCTCCGATCTGGTCGGCCGCTTTTTGCTCGACGCCAACGGTACCCGCTGGCAGGACGGCCCGCTCACCACCGCCGCGCGCATCGGCGCCATTTGTTATCTCGATGAAGTGGTCGAGGCGCGCCAGGACACTACCGTGGTGATCCATCCCCTCACCGATCACCGCCGGCAACTGCCCTTGGAAAAAAAGGGCGAACTCGTGACCGCGCATGCCGATTTTCAATTGGTGATCTCCTACAACCCCGGCTATCAGAACCTGATGAAGGACCTGAAGCAATCCACCAAGCAGCGCTTCGCCGCGCTCGACTTCGACTATCCGCAAAGTGAAGTGGAATCGGAAGTGGTGGCCCACGAGACCGGCATCGACTTGGAAACCGCCGGTAAACTGGTGCACATCGCTCACCGCGCGCGCAATCTCAAAGGCCACGGTCTCGACGAAGGCATCTCCACCCGTCTGCTGGTCTACGCCGGCAACTTGATCGCCAAAGGCATCGCGCCCAAGGCCGCCTGCGCCATGACCCTGGTGCGTCCCATCACCGATGACCCGGACATGCGCGACACCTTGGACGCAGCCATCGCCACCTATTTTTAAAAATGTAGGGGGCAGGTTAGGCGCCGTAACCCACCAAACTGTCGCGCAGCGACTCCTTGTGTCTTGTACACGGTGCGCCTGGCGGCGCGGATCGGTGGGTTACGCTACGTTAACCCACCCTACATCGGGGAAATCACCATGGCCGTACAACTCGACGATTACCGCGAATTGCTGGAAGGGATCAATCCGATCCTGCACGACACGCTGGCAGCCAACTTCAGCGAAGCGGCGCGGGTGATGTCGCCGCAGGGTTTGCACAATTATCTCGAAGGCGCCCGCGCGCTGTCGCAACTCGGCCGCGGCAATGACCTCATCGAGTCCTACCTCGAGAACATGCCCGCCGTGGTCAAGGAATGCGGCGAGGAAGTGATAAGCGATACTATCAACGCCGCGCTCAATCTGGTTTCCATGGTGAGCGGCGAGATCATCGCCCTGTTGTTCGCCACCTTGCCCACCGCCGCGCGCCGCTTGGGTGATACCGACTTGCTGCGCGGTTATCTCGGTTTGATCCATCAGCTCTCCGCCAAGGTGCCGCGCGGTTTGCGGCCCATGCTCTCCCACCTCGACGAGCTGTTTTCCAAACTCACCCTCGGCGGCTTGCGGCGCTGGGCCTTGTGGGGCGCGCAAGCTCATGGCCGCGACTTTCAAACTCAGCTGCTCTATTTCAATCTGCAAAGCGCCGACAGCCAGGCGGTATTACAGAAGGAACGGCGCGGCACTTTATTCGTCGACAGCCAGCGCAAATTGAATTTTTATCTGCGCGCCTTGTGGGCGCGCGATTTCTTCATGCGCCCCACCTCCGGCGATTATGAAAGCCGCGAAGGTTACAAGCCGTTCATCGAACAATGGGTGATTCATCTGCCGGACGCCTTCGACGATTACGTCGGCATTTCCGGCAAAGAACTCTACCGCGCCGCCGCCGCCCACGCCGCCGCACATTTGGTGTACACCCGCGCGCCGATTTCCGCCGAGGCGCTGACGCCGGCGCAGATGGTGTTCATCGCCCTGTTCGAGGACGCGCGCATTGAACATCTCGCCATCCGCGAATTCCCGGGGCTCAAACAACTGTGGCGGCAATTCCACGAGAAACTCCGCGAAGTGAGTTGCGCGGTGGATCCGGTGGTGGAATTACTCGAACGCGCCGCCTTCGCCATGCTCGACGATTCCTATGTGGACGTCGATCCTTGGGTGCGCAACGCCGCCGCGGCCTTCCGCGACGAATTCGCCGCGCGGCCCGACGATAATCGTTTCTGCTGGGATCTCGGTGTCACCTTTTATAATGAATTGGCTGGCCGTCATCGCATTCCCAGCCTGCGCACGCTAGAAGCGGTGGCCATCCCGTATCGCGACGACAATCGTTACATCTGGTCTTTCGATGAAGCGGAATGGCACGCCGCGGAATACATTCCCGCCAGCCTGCGCCAAGTGCGCAAGCGAGTCAGCGTCATGGAAATAGCCAACGAGGTGGACTGCGAACTGGCCGGCGACGACGCGCAGGAGGTGTGGATCTGCGACACGGAGCTCTTCCCCTATGAAGATCACGGCGTCAGCTACAACGAGATGTGGGGCAAGGAGCCGGCCAGCGAACCTTATCACTATCAGGAATGGGATTATCAGGTGCAACTGCACCGCCCCGACTGGGTGACGGTATTGGAGAAACGCGCCGGCAAGGGCGATCCCGACCTCATCGAGCAAACCTTGCTCGAACACCGCCCCATCGCCAGCCGTTTGAAACACCTCATCGACGCCATGCAGCCGCGCGGCGTGGTGCGCCAGCGTCGCCAGGAAGACGGCGACGAGATCGACATCAACGCCGCCATTCGCGCCATGGTGGACTTGCGCCTGGGCGAGACGCCCGATCCGCGCATCAATATCCGCTACATCCGTAAGACCCGCGATCTCGCGGTGCTGGTACTGCTCGATCTCTCCGAGTCGACCAACGAAAAACTCGGCGGCAGCGACAAGCCGGTGTTGCAGCTGGCGCGCGAGGCCACCGCATTATTGTCATGGGCCATAGCCGGCATCGGCGACCCCTTCGCCATCCACGGCTTCGCCTCCGACGGCCGCCACGACCTGCAGTATTTCCGCTTCAAGGATTTCAATCAGCCCTACGACGACAGCGTGAAGGCCAGACTCGCCGGCATGAAGGGCGGCCTGTCCACCCGCATGGGTGGTGCGCTGCGCCACGCCGGCCATTTTCTGCTGCAACAGCCGCAGCGGCGTAAATTGATCTTGCTGGTGAGCGACGGCGAACCGGCCGACATCGACGTGCGCGATCCGCAGTATCTGCGTCACGACACTAAGAAGGCGGTGGAAGAATTGGTCAGCCGCGGCGTCACCACCTATTGCCTCACGCTCGATCCCAACGCCGACGACTACGTGGGCCGCATCTTCGGCGCCAACCACTACACTGTGGTGGATCGCGTCGATCGCCTGCCGGAACGGCTGCCGACGATGTTCATGGGACTGACCCGCTAAGCCCCGGACTGGACTTCCCCTGCCGGGCTGGAGATACTGATGACACCTATCACTGATGCCCGATAGCAGCCTGGTCGGGGAAATGTGAGCGTGACATGCCCTACCGATCCCGCTTAAACAGCATTCCCACCTTAAAGTCCGTACCGGCCAGTGTGCTCGCCGCGCGTTACAACCGCATCCGCCTCGCGCTGCTGCGTCTGGAAAACCCCCTGCGTATCGAACTGCCCGGCCTGCGCAGTTTAGACTTCATTTTGGAAGACGAGGTGTGGGTCATTGTCGATCGCGAACTCAACGATGTACCCATCGTGGCGTGGACCGGTTTCGAAGCGCGCAGCAGCCTGCACACCCCGCTGCGCTGCACGCTGGCTTATTATCACGCCCATGCCGACCTCATCATCGACAAGGCGTTCAGCACACTGGACCGCATCCTCGCCCAACGCCTCGCCGGCCGCGGCTGATCCGCCGCGCGGCGCGCTCGCCGCAATCCGACATGGGCTTAAACCCCCGCCGCTGGTAAAATCCGCCCATGTCTTTACGCTACGATGCCTTAAAAATTCTCAGTGACGGCGGTTTTCACTCCGGCACCCGACTGGGCGCTGCCCTCGGCGTCAGCCGCACCGCGGTGTGGAAACACCTGCGCGCCTTGGGCGAACTGGGCCTGGACATCTACGCTGTGCCGGGCAAAGGTTATCGTTTGGCTCAACCGGTGGAATTACTGGACGCCCACGCCATCACAGCGGCCATGAACGACACAGCGCGCGCCCTGCTCGGCGGGATCGCAATCCACCCGCGCCTCGACTCCACCAATACCTATTTGATGCAGCAGGCCGCCGCCGGCCTGGCTAGCGGTTACGCTTGCCTGGCGGAATATCAGGAAGCCGGTCGCGGCCGGCGCGGCCGCAACTGGGTCTCGCCCTTCGGCGCCAATATTTATTTATCGATCCTGTGGCGCTTCACCCTTGATCCCACCCAGCTCGGCGGCCTGAGTCTCGCAGTGGGTGTGGCCATGGCCCGCGCCCTGCGCGCGGCCGGCGCCGACGGCCTCGGTCTCAAATGGCCCAACGATGTACTGTGGCAAGGCCGCAAAGTGGCGGGCATCCTGCTGGAGATGAGCGGCGAATCTTTCGGCGCCAGCACCGTGGTGGTGGGGCTGGGCGTCAACTGCCGCATGGCCAAAGAAGCCGGCGCCCATATCAGCCAACCCTGGACCGATCTGGAAGAAATGCTAGGACGCCGCCTCTCGCGCAATGTACTGGCGGCTTCATTACTGAATGAAGTATTGCCCGTGCTGCGCAATTATCAAACTCAGGGACTCGCGCCCATGCTCGACGAATGGCAACACTACGACGCGATATGCGGCAAAACCGTTACACTGCAACTGCCCAATCAATCCATCACCGGCGTCGCGGCGGGAGTGGACCGTGACGGTGCCTTGTTGCTGACCCGCGACGGCGTCACCCAGCGTCACCTCGCCGGCGAAATCAGTCTCAGAGTGGCGTAAGCTACCGATGCGCATAAGCAGCGAAATTTTTTCCAGCCGTCACTACGCCGCACGCCGAGGAAACGGTGATTTGACATACCAGCGCCAACTCAGCCGGCGGCGATACGGCTTTTACAAATAAGGATGTTCTCTTGATATTGCTGATCGACATCGGCAACAGCCGGGTAAAATGGGCCAGCCTCCAGCGCGGCAAATGCGCCGCCTGCCACTACGCCGCGCGTCCGCTGGAAAACCAGTGGGAGGCCTTCGCCTCGGAGGCGTGGACCAAACTGCGCGCGCCGAAAAAAATTCTGGTCTGCAATGTCGCCGGACAGGCACAGGCCGACGCGCTGCGCGACTGGGCCTTGCAGCAGTGGCAAATAGAACCGCAATTTATCATCGCCCAAGAGATGGCGTTCGGCGTGCGTAACGCCTACACCGTCCCGGAGCGCCTGGGCGCCGACCGCTGGGCGGGCCTGATCGCCGCGCGCGCCCGCTGGCAAGAAGCACTGTGCGTCGTCGATGCCGGCACCGCCATCACTCTGGATGTGATCGATGCCGACGGCATTCATTTGGGCGGCTTGATCCTGCCCGGCATCGAAATGATGCGCCGCAGTTTGCTGGAACGTAGCGAAGGCATCCGACTCGCGGCCGACGCGCCGGCTGGCGGCAGTATAAGTCTGCTGGCCCGCGACACCCGCGACGGTATCGACGGCGGCACTCTTTACGCTGCGGTCGCCGCCATCGACCGCATCATCACCGACACCGGCGCGGCCTTGGGTGTTTCCCTCACCGGCGTCATCACCGGCGGCGATGCGGCAACCCTATTGCCTTTATTGGCCGGACCCTATCATCATGTGCCGGCATTGGTGCTGGACGGTCTTGCCGTCATCGCGGAGAAAAAGTGAGAGTCCTGTTTCTATTACTCATCATCGCCAACCTCGGCCTCTTTGCCTGGCATACCCAAACCCAGCGGATGGACCAGGCCCTACTCCTCGGCCCGCAATTGGTCGATGAGCATACCCCGCCGCTGCTGTTGCTGAGCGAATTACCCAAACAAGCGCCGCCCGCGGAAGTCCCGATCCCGCGCGAATCCGCACTACAAGAACGCCCCGCCGATCCGCCACCGTAACACGCCGAAAGCGGATGGACGCCCCCTGCCGTCAATTGATAAACTCAGCCGCCGCGCTGCGAATGACTCTCCGCGCATCCCGATAGCGGACGGCGAGGAAATGCAGCATCCGCGTTGCGAGGAAGCAGATGTCCGACGATGCG
>JAHFRV010000103.1 GCA_023266095.1 Gammaproteobacteria bacterium
TCGCCAAGAAGTTGGGTATTCCTTTTCTCAATTTGCAGGGTTTCGATTTGCCCTCGCACATGCTCTCCCGCCTGCCCGCCGATTTGGCCATTCAATATAACGTGGTGCCATTGGGTGAACTGAACGGCAAGCTGGTGGTGGCCATGGAGAATCCCTTGGATCACACAGTGGTCAACGCCCTGCGTTTCAATACCAATGCCAGCATCGAGGCGGTGATGGCCGCCGGCAGCGATATCCGCGCCTTACTGCAGAAGTTTTACAGCAAATTGGAAGAGAACGAGGCCATCGAGGATCTCCAGCTCGATCCGGTGGGCAGTTCACCGGACAATTCCGATTCACTGTACGCCATGGAGCAAGAGGCCCAGCGCAAACCTATCGTGCGGCTGGTCAACGCCATCCTGATACAAGGCGTGACCAAAGGCGCCTCAGACATCCATATCCGTCCCGAAAAGGATAGGGTGAACGTTTATTACCGCATCGACGGCCGCCTGCATTATTCCCGCACCATGAGCCGTTCGTTGCTGCCGGCCTTGGTCAGCCGCATCAAGATCACCGCCCAGATGGACATTTCCGAGCGCCGGCTGCCTCAGGACGGCCATGCCCGTCTGGCCTGGGGCAGCAAGAGCATCGATCTGCGTATTTCGGTGGTGCCGACGGTCAAGGGCGAGAGTGTGGTAATCCGTATCCTCGACAAGGACGCCGGCATGCGGCCGCTGGATTCCCTGGGATTGCAGGAGCGGGAATACACGTTGATCAAGCGGCTGATGGTCCGTCCCCATGGTTTATTCCTGGTCACCGGCCCCACCGGTTCCGGTAAATCCACCACCCTGTACGCCATTCTCAACGAAGTGAAGAAGCGCGACGTCCACTTGCTCACCGTGGAAGATCCGGTGGAATACGACATGGATGGCGTGGAGCAAGTGCAGATATCGGTAGTGAAGGGCTATACCTTCGCCCAAGCTTTGCGGCAGTTTTTGCGCCACGACCCCGATGTAATCATGGTCGGTGAGATCCGCGACGAGGAAACCGCCCATATCGCCAACAAGGCCGCGCTCACCGGCCACTTGGTGTTCAGTACCCTCCACACCAACGACGCGGCCAGCACCGTCACCCGCCTGGTCGACATGGGCCTCGAGTCTTATTTGTTGAGCTCAACTCTGCTGGGCGTGATGGCGCAACGTCTGGTGCGCGTCAATTGTCCGAAGTGTCTCGCCCCGGAAGTGGTGGAAGGCTATATCCGCCACAGTCTCAATCTGCAGCCAGACGAGGTGTTCTACCGCGGCACAGGGTGTGATGCCTGCAATCAAACCGGCTATCGCGGTCGCATGACGGTGTGCGAGTTACTGGTGGTCACCCCGGAGATCGCTCAGCTCATCAACGAGGGAGGCTCCACCCTGCAAATCCAGCAGGCCGCCATGGCGTCCGGCATGAGCAAGCTGGGCGACAACGCCCTGACCCTCGCCCGCACCGGCAAGACCTCACTCGAAGAAGTCTTCGCCGTGCAATTGGAGTGATGAAGTTGCATGCAAGCTCCAACCAATCGGATCGAGTTTCTTAACGCTGTTTCGCGCCGTTAGGCAGGGTAATGATTTCCCGTGCGCATGACACACCGCTGCGCACCGCGCCTTCCAAGGTGGATGGGTAACCGGTCGCGGTGTGGTCGCCTGCCAGCCAGCAACCGGCCAAGGCTGTGCGTGACGCGGCGCGGCGTGCATTGACCTCCGCTTCGCAGGAGAACGTCGCACGTTTTTCCCGAATCACGAAACCGTCTTGATAACACGCCGATCCCGGCCAGAGCACGGCGATTTCCGCGACAAGTGTCTTCAGCAAGTTGTCGTTGTCCATTGCCAGGTGCCGGCCCGGGCCGCTGATCACCACCGCCACCCAGCCGGGTTTGTCCATCACCGTCAAATCGAACAGCCACTGGCCGAGGCCGCCGGCCAATCCGGTCATGGGGGCGGTTAGCGGTAAGCCGGGGGCGTAGCGCAGATACGCAGTGCAGATCGCTTGCTTGCCCAGCGCCGCGAGCGGCGCTATCAAAGATGCCAAGGTCGGATGGTCCGCCAACAGGGCGGCAGAGGAGTCCGGCGGCACAGCGAGGATCACCTGCTCGGCCGGATAATCGTCGTGGCGGGTACGCACGCCGGTGATACACGCGCCGTCACTGAGCAGCGCGCTCACCCGTTCGCCCAAGTGAATTCGCCCGCCGCGACCGCGGATGAATGCGGCGGCGGGCGTGGGGAACACGGCGCCCAAGTCGCAACGGGGGATAAGCAGATCCGAGTCGGCGCGGCGTTGCAAAAAGGCATCGCGCAACACACGCACGAACACCTCCGCCGAGGCCTGTTCGATGGGCGTGTTGAGGGCGGCGAGACACAGCGGCGACCACAAGGTGTCGATGACCCGTTGCGGCTGCCGGCTTTGTTGCAGCCAGGCCGCGACCGTGATGTCGCCGGCCGTCGCGGGCGGCCGCAATACCCGCGCACAGGCGCGCAAGGCAGCGCGGCGTTCGGAAAAGTGATAACCGCGAGCCCGCAGCAGGGCCCAAGCCATGTGCAGCGGCGCGGGTAAGCGCGGCGCGGTGATTGCCACGGTGGGCGCGCCGGGATGACGCATCAACCACTGCAAGGGACGGCGTAAAAATACTTGTTCCTCTGCGACGCCGACGAGGCTTATCAAACGCAGTACTTCCCGATATGCGCCGATAAACAGATGTTGGCCGTTATCGAACACCACGCCGCCGCGCGTCACCGCGCGGGCGCGACCACCCAATTGCGGCGCGGCCTCGATAAGCGTGACGTGTATATCGTGGTGGCACAACTCGACGGCCGCCGCCAGCCCCGCCCAACCGCCGCCCACTACCACGACCCGCATGGTTCAGCCGGCCCCTTCAACAATCCGCGTCGTTACTAACGCGGCTATACGAGCGGCATTCACTCCGCAGCGATTGATGGACACAACATGATTCATT
>JAHFRV010000079.1 GCA_023266095.1 Gammaproteobacteria bacterium
GGCAGCAAGGCGCTGACGATTACCAGCGGTATTTTTGATATCGCCGGCCTCAATCTCGACATCGGCGCCAGCTCAACTTTTTCCAACAGCGGTACACTGCGCCTGCAAGGCGGCGAGACGGTGGCCAACTTCACCAACGATACGGCATCAGGCACGGTGGTGTATAACGGCGCGGGTGCTTATGGCAGTTTGAAGACGGGCAATAGCTACAATCACCTCACCTTCAATGGCAGCGGTTCCTGGATACACACGGCACTGCTGGCCGTGAGCGGCAATCTCACCATCACCGCAGGTACGCTCAACAGTAGCGGCCAGAACGTAACACTCACCGGCAATTGGAGTAACAGCGGCACCTACACCAGCGGCGCGAACACGGTGACGCTCAACGGCACCAATCAATCGATCGCCGGCAACACGACATTCAACCATTTCACCAAATCCGTCGCCACCGCGCGCACGCTCACCTTCGCCGCCAGCTCGACCACCACCATCAACGGCACCGCCACCTTGAATGGCGCCAGCGGGCAGTTATTGAGCCTGGTCTCATCCTCACCGAGTACGCAGTGGAATTTTAACTTGGGCGCGGCGGCCACCAAGGCCATCAGCTTCGTGAATGTGAGCGACTCGAATGCATCGGGTTCGGACGCGAGCAAGAAGCCGATTAATCCCACCAGCTCGACTAACGGCGGCAACAACCTCTCTTGGTTTGCGGGCAGCAACATCTCCGGCCGCGTCTTCGAAGATGCCAACTTCACTGGCACGGCGGCCGATTGGGATGGCGGCGCCAACGACCTCGCCTTGGCCAATGTCGATGTCGAGCTCTACGACAACAGCAATGTCTACATCACCTCCATCACCACCGACGGCAGCGGTAATTTTTCCTTCCCTGGACTGAGCAATGCCACTTACAAGGTGCGCGTGCGCTCGGGCACTGTCGGCGACAGCAACACCGCGCCCAAGGGTGGCTTCAACGCCGCTTGCGGTATCACCGATCCCGCCTCTGGTCCCGGCTGCGTGCTACCGGAATTAAGCTGGGCCAATGGGTCCGCACTTTACGGCGGGCAGGTGGCCACCACGGATGACACCGCGACTGCGGACAACGCCGGCATCGGCGACAGCTACACCGCGGTGACGGTGAGCGGCGCCAATGTCAGCAACGTCAATTTTGGCTTCGCCTATAACCTCATCGTCAATGTCGCCGACAGCGGCCAAGGCTCGCTGCGCCAGTTCATCACCAATGCCAACGCTATCGGTAGCGCGGGCGGCACCACCGCCAACAGCGCGCAGTTCCGCATGCAGGTGGCGGCCAACCAGAGCAGTGGGGCGGATGCGTGGTGGCGCATCACGCCGTCCAGCGCCTTGCCGCAGTTGACCGACGGCGCCACCACCCTTGACGGTGCAACCCAAACCAGCAACGGCGGCGACAGCAACACCCTCGGCCCCGAGATCGAGTTATATGGTGGCGGCTCGGCGTTCGACGGTTTCAACATCACCTCAGCGAACAATGTGATCCGGGGCTGGTTGATGACCCGCTTCGACGCCGCCAACAAGTGCGCGATCCGACTCACCGGGGCGGGCGCGACGGGCAACACGGTCGCCGCCAGCTACATCGGCACGAATTATTCGGCGACGACCGTGACTGCCTCGACAAGAAATGAATATGGCATCGTCATTGAGTCGGGCGCGACGGTGAACACCATCGGCGGCAGCGCGGCCGACCGCAACGTGATCTCGGGAAATTCATTGAACGGCATCAAGATTGACGGTAGCGGTACCAACGGCAACTTTGTCTATGGCAACTACATCGGCACCAACGCCGCCGGCACCGGCGCGCTGGCCAATGGCACGGGCGTGTATATCTCGGCGGGCGCCAAATCCAATGTCATCGGCGGCGCCGCGGCGGGTCAGCGTAATGTGATCTCCGGCAACACCCAAAACGGCATTACCATTGGGGGGGCCGGCACTGACAGTAACGTCGTCAAAGGCAATTACATCGGCGTGACCAAGGACGGCAACGCGGCGCTGGCTAATAGCAGCGACGGTATCAGCATTAACAGCGCCGCCAAGTCCAACATCATCGGCGGCGCCGCCGCCAACGAAGGCAATGTCATCGCCAAGAACGGCCGCTTCGGCATGTGGATCAGCTCCAGCGGCACCGACAGCAATGTCATCAAAGGCAACAGCATCGGCACCGACGCGGGCGGGACGCTCAATCTCGGCAATGCCAATGACGGGATCTATCTCAGCGCCGGGGCGGCCTCCAACATCATTGGTGGCCCCACCGCCGGCGAAGGCAACCGCATCGCTTATAACGGCGGTGACGGCGTGGACATCTTGTTTCCTTCTGGGCTGGGCAGCTTCAATCTGATCTCGGGTAATAGCATCTACGAGAACACCGGCCTCGGCATCGATCTCGATCCCAACGGCGTGGGCGCCAGCGGCGGCTCGAATCAGAACAAGGCCGCGCCCACACTGACTTCGGTGATCCCGAGCGCCGCCAATTTCGTCATCACCGCCACGGCGGGCGCCAATAATATCGTTGAGTTCTTCCGCGTCAACAATAGCGCCGCCCCGGCGGTGACCGCCGACCCCACCAGTTACGGCGAAGGCTATCTCTATCTCGGCCGCTGTACCGACGGCGGCGCGTGCAGCGGGCCCTATATGGTCTCCGCCAATGATGAGAGCGCGGCGGCGGGCACGGTGAAGGTGACCGTGAATGCCGCCCTGGTCGCCGGCGACGGCATCAGCGCCACGGCCACCGACGCCAGCAACAACACCTCGGAATTCGCCGCCAATAAGATTCTGCGCGGCGTCAGCGGCACGGTGTACAGCGACGAAGGCGTCACCAACGCCGGGGCGGGCCGGACCGTGCGCCTGCTCATCAACGGCATCGACGCGGGCACGGTCAACACGATCGCGGGCGGGGTGTATTCGTTTAGTACCGGCTTGAACGCGGGCGATGCGCTGGCGGTCTTCGTCAGCGGCGCGGCGGCGTACAAGGGCAGCACGGTGACGGTGTCCAGCGGCGCGGACCTGGCGAATCTGAATATCTACACCGGCGACAACACCGCGACCAATAACTATGTCATCACCCGTCACGACAATGGCGGTTCGTTGACCAATGCGTTGATGGCCACGGCCAAGGGCGCGTACGCGGGGGGCGATGCCGCGGACCTGCTCTATTCGGTGAGCGGCGCCAATCTCACGGTGAGCGGCAATACGACGCGGTTGTATATTCCTTCCGCTCACACGTATGCGCCCGGCGGCGATGTGACCGCGCCGCATATCAAGACCCTGGGCACCTTCACCGGCGGCGCGGGGACGATCGACAGTAACGGCGATCTGCTCATTGCCGGTGGCGCGTTCACGGCGACCAGCGGCACGACCTATGTCAATCGTCACTACACGCTGTCGGCGGGCACCTTCACGCACAACAGCGGCACGCTGATCTTCGATGGCGCCAGCGGCACGAAGACCATCACGCCGGGCGGGCAAGCGTTTTACAACATCGGTTTCAACGACGCGGCCGGTACGGCCACGTATCAGCTGCAAGGCGCGCTCACGGCGGCGAATGATCTGACGGTCACCGACGGTATTCTCGATACTAAGTCGGGCTCGAACTTCGCCATCAATGTCACGCGCGACTTTATTCAATCAGGTGGCCGGGTGCTGGCGCAGTCGTCGACCGTCACCGTCGGCCGCCACTTCACCGCCAGCGGCGCGGAGTTGGAAACGGGTTTCAACAGTGCCTCGCTGGTGTTGAGCGGTACCGGCGATCTGACCTACACCACGCTCACTCAGGAATGGACCAACGGGTTTAATAATCTGACCGTGGGTCAGGGCGGCAACACCATCACCCTCAAAAACTCCATCGCCGTGGCCAATGTGCTGACGGTCGGCACGGGCACCTTCACCGACCCGACCAACAAGTCCGTTTATCTCAAGAAGGTGGGCACGCCCTTGGTGTTCGATCCGGCCTCGACGCTCAGCGTGGCCTATCTGAAGTTTTTCGCCGGGGGTGCGCAAAACATCCCGGTGCTGAGCAATGGCTATGGCTCGACTATCTCGGTCGCCAATACCAGCACCACGGTCACCCAGCTGGGCGCGATTACGATTAACGCGGGTAAGCATCTGCTCATCAACGGCGACGGCGACGCCGCGCGCACCCTGAGCTATTCCACTGGCGGCTTCGCCCTCACCGTGGGCGGCAATATCCAGGTCGGTGCCGGCGGCGACAGCGGCACCAAGACCTTCAATGCCAGCAACAGCACCGTGACGGTCGGCGGCAACCTCGACATTCGCAGCGGCACCACGGCCTTCACCAACACCAGCTCCACCGTTGTTTTAAACGGCGCGGCGGCGCAGACCGTGTTGATGAGCGGCAAGAACTTCAACAATCTGACCATCACCAACGCCAGCGCCGCCGGGGTGAGCTTTCACGACGGTTTCAGCGCCGCCAATTTCACCGACACCACCGCCGCCTCCAAGCTCACCTTCAAGGCAGGGGCGGCGTATGCCGTCTCGGGAACCCTGACGCTCACCGGCACCAGCGGCAATGAGATCGTGTTGCTGAGTGATACCCCGGCGTCGCGATTTACCCTGAACGTCACCGGCGGTGCCCAAACGGTCTCCTACGTCAGCGTCAAGGACTCGCAGGCATCGACCAACAGCATCACCGCCAACAGTTCGATCAACGTCTCCGGGAATGATGATCTTGAGGCGGCGCCGCATTGGGTCTTTGAGAAGATCATCTCCGGCACGGTCTACAGCGACGAAGGCGTGACCTTGATCGGTAATGGCGCGGTGATTCGTTTATTGGTGAACGGCACGAGTCAGGGTACCTCGGCGACGGCGGGCGGCACCGGCACGTATTCGATCACCACCACCGCGCTGAGCGCGGGTGATGCGATCTTGGTGTACATCGACGGCTTCGCGACGAAGGGCGCCACGGCGACGGTGTCGAATGGCGCCAGTCTCTCAGCCCTGAACATCTACGGCGGCCATGTGATCGCGCGTCACGACAACGCGGGATCGCTTAGCAATTTGAACATGAAGAACGCCAAGGGCGCCTATGTCGATACGGACATCGAGTATTCCGCCGACGGCAGCAACAATCTCACGGTCTCGGGCAGCGCGATTCTGTATGTGCCCGCCGGGCACGGTTACACGCCCGGCGCGAATGTCGCGGCCGTGGATGTCAAAATTCTGGGCACGCTGAATGGCGGCGCCAACACCTTCACGGTCACCGGCAACTGGGACTCGTCCATCGGCACGGTGGCCTATGGCTCAAGCACGCTCAATATGACCGGGGTGAGTAAAACATTTCAGACAAAAGACGCCGAGCGGCCGTGGAATCTGAGCATCGGCGACGGCGTGACGGCGACCAGCGTGTCGCACGTGGCGCCTAACTGGGAAAATGTAGCCAACAATAATCTTGTTCTCGCCAACAATGCCACGCTGAACCTGAGCGGGCTCTACTATTACTTGCCCGAGACCGGCGGCATCATCTTAGGCGCAAGCGCTACGCTCACGATTGCGGGCGTTCTGACTCGTCATATCAACGATGGCAGTTCGCATATTTCTACGGTAGGAACAATCAACGGCACGGGGACTTTCCAGTACGATGTTTTAGCGGGAAGCACTAATGCGCCGGTCACGGCCCGCACTTATGGCGTGCATCTATCCGTGTCCAGCGCAGCGGGTGCCGTGGGTGTTCTGGGCGGAGGCGCCAGCCTGAACCTAGGCGCAAAAAACCTGCTGTTGTACGATGTGAACACGAACAACAATACTGAGACGCTATTGGATAACCCGGGCAATATCCCGGTTTCGGCGACCGAGTTGTATATGGCAAACCCGTCTGGAAGTGGTAACGCACCTATCTTCTACGGAAAACTGATCTGCCGCGGGGCGACGTATAGCTTTACCAACGTGGTCGTATATTCTTCCACCACTTCAGTCCCGACCATCGACTGCGCCACTGGCGGCGGATCATCGACCTGGAGCGTGTCCGGCAATGTGAGCATCAATGGGTCGCGAACCTATAAGGGGCTCATTAGCGCAGGCGCTTCCACCTGGAATGTCGGCGGCAGCTGGAGTAACAGTGGAAACTTCACCGGCGGCACCTCCACCGTCGTGCTCAACGGCAGCGCTCAATCCGTGTCGGGGACGACGACGTTCTATAACCTCACCAAGGCCGTGACCAGCCCGGACACACTGACCTTTACCGCCGGCTCGACGACGGCGCTGGCGGCGGGCGCGGCGCTGCGGCTGACGGGGGTGAGCGGAAATTTATTGACGCTGCGCTCGAGTTCGCCGGGCAGTGCCTGGTTCTTGAATGCGGGCGCGGGGGTGGCACCGGTCGCGAATTATGTGGATGTGCGCGATTCGGATGCGAGCGGCGGCCAGACGATTTACGCCTATTACTCCGTCGATGCCGCCCCGGGCGGGACGAATCCGAATTGGGTGTTCGGCCAGCAGTTGCAGTTGGTGAAGCAGGTGTGGGATGCCTCGGGCACGGTGTGTCTGGCGAGTATTCCCAGTGACGCGGCCTGTAATGGCGGGGCGACGACGACGGCGATCCCGGCCGGGAATCCGGTGTATTTCTTGATTTATGTGCGCAATCCGATGGCGGTGAGCGCGCCGGATGTGCGCTTTCAGGATCTGCTCGATGATACGGGTTTTACCTATCAGGCGAGTTCGATCCAGCGCACGCTCAACGACGGCACGGCCGGGCAGCCCAGTGATGTCGCCAGTGCCGCGGCGATCTTCGCCGCCGCGACGACGGCGCAGACGGATGCCTTGGATGGGGATACCGGCGTGGATGAGTTCGCGGGTATCGACACCGGCGCCAGTCCCGATGATCTCTCCGTCGGCGGCAGCGGCGCCGCCGGGCAAAACGATACGCTGACGATGCCGGCGAATAAGAGCTTTGGGATGCGGTTTCGGGCGGCGAAGAATTAGGGAGAGCCGAATGAAGAATGCTATAGTTCTTAGCGATTTCTATCAGCCGCGCGCCGTGCTGGCGCAAAACTGGGGCATACACCCATGAGTTATCGAGACCGTATCACCATTGAAGCAGGAAAACGTGGCGGCAAGCCCTGTATCCGTAATATGCGCATCACGGTTTATGATGTGCTTGACTGGCTGGCTTCCGGCATGACACCCCAGGAAATCACGGATGATTATCCTGAGTTGACGCTAGAAGACATAAAAGCTTGCCTGGAGTTTGCCGCTGATAGGGAACATTCGCTCACCACGATACGTGCGGCGTGAAACTTTTATTTGATCAAAATATCTCTTATCGAGTACTGGCGTCGCTCAATCCTCATTACGACGGATCAACCCAGGCGCGGCTTATTGGGATGGAGACAGCCGACGACCTCAGCATTTGGAAATATGCAAGGCAGAATGGATTTGTCATTGTCACGAAAGATTCCGACTTTCATGAATTGAGCCTGCTCTACGGCATTCCGCCAAAAGTCATCTGGCTCAAGTGCGGGAACCGGCCAAAATCCTATATCCTAAATCTCTTGCTCGATAATCAAGCCGCCATCGAAGCATTCATAAACGACGACCGTACGGTGTGTCTCGAACTTTATTAGAGCAATCTGTAATGGCGGCGCGGCCTTGGCCAATGCGCCGACCGCCAGTTTAGATAATCTCACCGCCGTCGGCAGCGCCGCCGCCGACGGGCAGAAGATACGCTGACGATTACGGCGAATAAAAGCTTCGACCTGCGCTTTCGCGCAGTGCAAAACTGCGTCCTCCTCAGTACTCAATAATTTGCGGCCCCATCCGATAGCTTAAGCAGTACACCGCCCCCGGGCGGCGATCGGTGTATCGCTGCAAAACGTTAAGGAGCACGAGCATCATGCGCAAGACACGGTTCACTTTGGCGGGTGCGGCCGCCCTCGCCGCAGCGGCGGCCCTGCCCGCCGCCCAGGCCGCCACGAACGACGCGACCAATCTCGCCGGCGGTACGACGTCACTGACGAATTCAGGCACGGTGACCGTCAACTCCGCCGCGCTGACCCTGATCAAGGCGGTGTTCGACGCCGGCAGCGGCACGTGTTTGGCCAGCGACGACGCCGATGCGGCGTGCAACAGCACCACGACGGTGTCCGTGCCCGCGGGCCGCACCATCAAGTTCCTCATTTATGTCGATAACACCACGGGCGTGAGCGCCACCGACGTCCGCTTCCAAGATATGCTGGACGACACCGGCTTCACCTACACGGCGGCCTCGATCAAATGGGCCACGGCCGCGACCGGCGCCACCAAGGCCGCCATCTTCACCGCGGCCAACACGGGCACGGCGCTCACCGACGCCTTTGACGGCAGCACCGGCAGCAACGAGTACGCGGGCATCGACACCGGTGTCTCGCCCGACAACCTCACCGTGGGCGGCAACGCGGTCAGCCCCGATAACGATACCGTCAATATCGCCGCCAACACGGTGTTCGCCATCGTCTTCACCGCCGTTAAGAACTGAGGTTAGGGAGAGGGCGGCGCGCTTGAGAGAGGGCGCGCCGCCCTGCTTAGGATGGCAGACGTGCCGGGGTAAATGATGGCGCGGCGCCTGATACCTCATCGCAAAGAGAAGGCACTACACGCGTAGCGAACACCGCGCCTACGGAAGCAAGGTACGTTACCTGAATCGAACACCCTCGAAAAAAGAGGTCCTATCACCTCAAGCAAACCGCGTTGCCATGCGCTGGCGCGGCCAAAGACCAACGCAGCAAACTTCGCTTACTCTCGTTTTGATTCAGCGCCTTGCCTAAGTGAGGCTCGGCGGGGAGCGGTCAATATTATTAGGCCGGTGCCGATACAAAAATAAGCGCCCCGCAGGGCGCGGGTCCCACAGGATGCGGAGGGGAGCCGTAAGCGTTTAGGTGTATGACTGATCCCGACAAGAAATTACATCGAGCCTGGCCCGATAGTGCCGCACGTGTTTTCCTTACGCGCACCTGGCATGGGGTGAGGCGGCTTTATTGTTTGCCTGTCTTGTTGATGGAGCAAGGTGGTGGTTTGTCACCGGGCTGGAGTCCGTGGCCTGGTCAGACTAGAAAATCGAGACTGAGGCCCTTTCTGCTATGCCTGCTCTGCCTTGTCGGCCTCGCGGCATTACCATCAACCGTGACCGCCACGAACTATCCCGTCACCAAAACGGCGGACACCAACGACGGTGTGTGCAACGCCGATTGCTCTCTGCGCGAGGCCATCATTGCCGCCAACGCCAATGCGGGTGCAGACACGATCACTATCCCAGCAGGCACCTACACGCTGACCATCGCGGGCAAGGGAGAAAATGCCGCGGCCACCGGCGATCTAGATATTACCGATGCCCTCACGATTACCGGCAGCGGACGGGGAACGACCATCATCGATGGCGGCGCGATAGACCGGGTATTCCAAATATTCTTGAGCCCAGTCACTGTGAACATCAGCGACTTGACCATTACAAACGGCGCCCCCGAGACCCACGGCGGCGGCATTTATAATACCAACAACGTCACCCTCACGCTCACGCGCGTCACCGTCACATCGAACGTCAGCGCGGGCGCGGGCGGCGGGATTTATAGCCCCGCCACACTCATCCTCAATGATGTTGATATTACCAATAATACCAGCGGGGCAGACGGGGGGGGGATATATACCAATGGAACCCTTACTTATAACGGAGGTACCGTCAGCGGTAATTCAGCAGGCTCATCATCAACAGGTGGCGGCATAATCGTTTTCGCCGCAGCCACTTTCACCAATGTCACGATCAGCGGCAATACCAGCCCCACGGAAGGGGGTGGCATTTACAATGGCGGGGTGTCCACGCTCACCAACTCTACGGTCAGCGGCAATACGGCCACCTCTAAGGGCAGCGGCATATTAATAGGCGGAGGTAACACGCTCAACCTTACCAATGTCACGGTGTATGGAAATTTAACCAGTAAAGGCATCGAAAAAGGCACTGGTGGTGCTGTCACAACATCATTCAAGAATACGATTGTAGCCGGCCACGCCGCCGGAAACTGCAGTATTACCTTCACCTCCGGCGGCTACAACCTCGAGTCCACCACCAACACCTGCGGCTTTACCGGAACCGGCGATCAGAACACGGTCAGCGCGGGCAATCTGAATATCGGCGCCCTGGCGAACAACGGCGGGCCGACTCAAACCCATGCCCTGCTGGCGGGAAGTTTCGCAATTGACCAGATCCCCAATGCCACCAACGGCTGCGGCACCACGATCACGACCGACCAGCGTGGCATCGCCCGCCCGCAGAACGGCACCTGCGACGTCGGCGCTTATGAGTACGTGTCGGGGGGACCATCCACCACGATCGGCGACGGCACCAGCCCCGCGAGCAGAAGTGTCGGCCGCAGCACCACCCACCGGGCGGTGGATGCCTTCACGCTGTCCACCAGCAGCGGCACCGATACCCTGACCGCGCT
>JAHFRV010000104.1 GCA_023266095.1 Gammaproteobacteria bacterium
ACCTCAAGCGCTGGCGCGGCATTGCGACGCGCTACGCCAAAAACTTATCGTCTTTCCTCGCCGCCGTCCATATTCGATGTATCGCGCTGTGGGCTAATATCTCGTGACGACACTATCTAATAGGCGCTGCGCGGCGGTCATCGGCTTATCAAGCTAACGATTGCGCATATGGTCCGCGGTATTGTTCAACGACTGTAGAAGTTGTTCGCGCAGCATAGCGTCGATGTCGAGTTCCGCCAGCGCCTGCCGCATGCACGACAGCCAGGCGTCGCGCTCCGCTTCGCCGATAGGAAACGGCAGGTGTCGCGCCCGCAAGCGCGGGTGGCCGTGCTCTTCAATATACAAAGACGGGCCGCCCAGCCAGCCGGAGAGAAACTTGAACAATTTATCGCGCGACCCCGCCAAATCCGCCGGGTGCAGAGCGCGTATCCCTCGCGCCTCCGGCAAGGTCTCCATCAAATCATAAAAACGGTCCACCAAACGGCGTACCGCCTGCTCACCGCCCAGCCGGGCGTAATGCGACGACGCTTGATTCATTCGCTGCTCCCATTCAGTCCGCTCAGGGCATCCCATGTCCGCCGGCCGTCTGTCAATCAGCTTCACCCGCAACCCTGCCCCGCAACAGCTTTACTTTACCGCGCTGGCCCTTTTCATCCAAACGCCGCTGCCGCGCGCCCTTGCTGGGTGCGGTGGGGACGCGCTTCTTATTCACCACAGCGACGCTCTTGATCAATTCCTGCAAACGGCTCAATGCCTCGTCACGGTTCTTTTCCTGACTGCGTGACTGCTGCGCTTTGATGACGATCACCCCATCCTTGCTGATGCGTTTATCACTCAGCTTGAGCAGGCGTTGCTTATAAAAATCCGGCAAGGACGAGGCGGCGATATCAAAACGCAAATGGATGGCCGTCGAGACTTTGTTGACGTTCTGCCCACCGGCGCCCTGCGCCCGTATCGCGCTGAGTTCGATCTCATCCTCGGCGATACTCACATTGTTGGAAATCGGCAACATCATTCAATCTCGATTTATGCCTAGATAGATATTGGCAATCAAAAAGTCCGGTTTGATGCCGCTCTTCATAGGTGCGGCCAGTAAGCGCAACTACGGCCGCGACAGCCTAAAGGGCTGACCAGTTTATCAAGCCGTCCCGCCGCTGTAAGGTTCGGCCCCCGGCGGCGACTAAGCGCGGAGACTACTCATACGCTACGATTATCGCATGCCTCAGTGATTTCGTATCGGCGTGCAACGTCTCAGCGGCGACGCGGTCTGAGTGATGGGAAAGATCATTGGATTACATCGAGGCTGGCCTCGGTTTGCATTTTTAACGGTGTATATCATGTTAAAGAAAACACTATTCGGACTGGCGTTAATCCTGGCGACCAGCGCGGCGCTGCTGCTCTACCCGGCGACTAAGCAGGCTACGGCGGCGGCTCCGGCTGAAATGGCCCTGGCCACCTTCGCCGGCGGCTGTTTCTGGTGCGTCGAGGCCAATTTCGACGAAGTGCCCGGTGTAGTCCAGACTATTTCCGGTTTCACCGGCGGCCGAGTCGCCGATCCCACTTACCCACAAGTCTCCGCGGGCGGCACCGGCCATTTGGAAAGCGTGCAAATCTATTACGACCCGCAACGCATCACCTATGAAGGACTGTTGGCGGCCTTTTGGCGCACCGTCGATCCCACCGACGGCGGCGGGCAATTCGTCGATCGCGGCCAGCAATACACCACGGCGATCTTCTATCACACCGAGCAGCAGAAACTCGCCGCGGAAAAATCCCGCGCGGCCCTCGCCGCGAGCGGCCGTTACCCGGGCCCGTTGGTCACGCCGATCCGCCCAGCGGAAAAATTCTACGCCGCGGAAGACTACCATCAGGATTTTCACACCAAGAGTCCGATCCGCTACACCTTTTACCGCCATCGCTCAGGCCGCGACCAATATCTGGAAAAGACCTGGGGCAAGGAGTTGAAAGTGGACTATCAGCAATACCAGCCGGCCAATACCGGGCTCTACCGCAAACCCGCCGACGCGGAATTGCGCAAGCGCCTCACCAAACTGCAATACGACGTCACGCAGCACGAAACGACCGAGCCACCCTTTAAGAATGAATACTGGAATGAGAAACGCGACGGGATTTACGTGGACGTCGTCAGCGGCGAACCGCTGTTTTCCTCCGCCGATAAATTCGACTCCGGCACCGGCTGGCCCAGCTTCACCCGGCCGCTGGATAAGTCGCTGATCGTGGAGAAACTCGATTTCGTGCTGTTTATCCCGCGCACCGAAGTGCGCAGCCGCTATGGCGACTCGCACCTCGGTCACGTCTTTAAGGACGGTCCCGCGCCCACCGGCCTGCGTTATTGCATAAACTCGGCGGCTTTGCGCTTCATCCCCAAGGACGCGCTGGAAAAAGAAGGTTATCCCCAATATGCGGCCTTGTTTAAGAAATCCCCCCTTTGATCAGCCCCTCCCGCGGGGCAGGGAAGAGCGAAGCGAAGGATTCTGTCGCCCTGGGCAATGACTTGACACCATTGAACACGAAGACGGGCGAAACGTCAGAGGTAAGTACAGTTTTCACTATTGCTTCCGCGAAGACCTGGTTCCATCCTTCACTACCAGTGGCCGTCGCTCCCACAGCAAGATGCGATTATTGGCCGGCATCGCAAAATCCCCCTGGAAACTCATCCCCGCTTCATTAGCCAGGCAGTCGAGCGCTTCGACATCGCGAATGCCGCTAAGAGGGTCGCGGGATTTGAGCTGGGCATCAAAACGCTGATTACTCTCGCTGGTGTATTGCCCGTGATAATTAAAGGGGCCGTACAGGAATGGCACTTACTTAAGCGCAAGGGGTTGAATTACAAGTTAGAAGAGACCGGAACCATGGTAGGCTGCAAATCGCCAAACCCACACCCTACCAACAGGAACCGGTCTTCATGCAGATTA
>JAHFRV010000022.1 GCA_023266095.1 Gammaproteobacteria bacterium
CTGCACCTGAGACAGAACACGTTTCTTGCTTCCTCCAGAACGTGGAAACACTGGGATTATAAGGCTGGACTTCTATGAAACCCCATTTTGGCACCCACACTAATCCGCGTAGACCCATATTTATTATCTTTATCGCCAGGCAAATTTCTTGCCGATAGTTCACATTCCTTAATGCTGGCGCTACCAACCGCGACACGCCTTATCGGCCCGTCCCCGACGAACACTAAGGCTGTAGCCACAAGATTCGTCGTCGGTTCACTGCGCTGGAATGTGAATAAGGCTCATATCATTCGCGCGAATCGCGATGACATCACACGATTTTGTCCAAGACCGTCCCTGCGTAAATCGTATAACATGCCCCGCAAAACAGGTCTAGCCCATACGCCGCCAGAGGCTTTCTCGCCTGTCGACTAACAAACCACGCCTAACCCGAATAGCGGGTTTTGAGCGGCATCAGTGTCGCTAGCGGACGACGTTACAGGGGTGACAAGCGGCTTATTCTCGGCTTTCAGCACACGGAAAAACCTGTGAAGTACCGCATGATATCGAGAATGGCTTGCTTGTATCTTATACACGACAGGTTTCTTAACAAACGATCATGCCCGTTGTAATAAACTCTATGAACGATTAGTTTAGCCATCCGCTTGTTGATCGATCATAGTTTGCCGGTCCTTAGCTTAGCAGGCGCCATCGTAACAAAAGATCGCACATAGAATAAGACGCCAATGAGAAATGACTACAAAACAAGGAACGGCATAGCTAGCCATGCCGCGCCATTATTCCGCGTCGATAGGGTTTGGCCATTGCTAGGCATGGTAGCGGTCTTGCTTTGTGCCTGCGGCGGCGTCGGCGGGAGCGGCCAGGACCCGGACCCGGTGATCGTGGACTTTCCCATCGCCTACATCAAGCGTCCGATACCTGTGGACGATCAAGGTAAGCCGGTGCGCGGCGATGCGCGCCGCGCCCTCAGCTTCAACACGGGAGGCGACTTGTATCTCCGCGAACGCGCCTCACCCAGTGCGACGGATAAGAACATCACCGCGCGCATTACCGGGGGCATGGGCGACGTCAAGGATGTCGAGGTTTCCTACGACGGCAAACGGCTGCTGTTCGCCCTGCATGCCCCCGAGCTCAAAAACGTTACTGATGCGGAACAGCCCACATGGAACATTTGGGAATACGATATCGCCGCGGATCAGCTGCGGCGGATCATCGCCTCCGACATCACGGCGGAGGCGGGAGAGGATATCGCCCCCCACTATTTACCCGACAACCGCATCGTGTTCTCCTCCACCCGCCAGCGCCAGTCGCGCGCCATTCTCCTGGATGAGGGCAAACCCCAGTTCGCCGCCTTGAATGAGGATCTGCAGGAAGCGGCCGCGGTCTTACACGTGATGAATGCCGACGGCACCGATATCCATCAAATCTCCTTCAACCAAAGCCACGATCTCGATCCCACGGTATTGAGCAGCGGTGAGGTCTTGTTCAGCCGCTGGGACCACATGGGCAGCCGCAATGCCATCAGCCTCTATAAGATGCACCCGGATGGCAGCGAGCTGGAGGTGGTCTACGGTACGCACAGCCACGACACCGGCACCGAAGGCGCAACGGTGCAATTTCTCCAGCCCCGCGAAACGCTTGCCGGCAAGCTCACGACTTTACTCGCACCCTTTAGCAGCGGCCAAGGCGGCGGTGACTTGGTCATGATCGACGCGACCCACTATGTAGACCACGACCAGCCGGTCTGGTCCAGCCGCGGCCTACTCAGCGGCGAGGGGCAGACGCCAGCCACGGTGAATCAAATCCGCACCGACAATCGGCCCTCGCCCGGCGGCCGCTTTAACGCCGCTTTTCCGCTGTGGGACGGCACGGCGCGCGCCTTGGTGGCGTGGAGTCCGTGCCGGCTCCTGGACCAAGACAAAGTGCTGCCCTGTACCAGCGAACGGCTGGCGGCGGCGGATGTGCAAGAGGCCCCGCCGCTCTACGGCGCGTGGATCTACGATTTCGATCAGAACATCCAACTGCCGGTGGTGATAGCCCAGGAGGGCTCGATGATCAGCGAAGTGGTGGCGGCACAACCCCGGCCCACCCTGCCCGCCCTCCTTTACGATAAGACCGCCGGCCTCGGCTTGGAGGCGAACAGCCTCGCGGAGGGGGTCGGCATCCTCCACATTCACAGTGTCTATGATCTGGACGGGGTCGATACCGCGCCCGGCGGCATCGCCGCCCTGGCCGATCCGTTACAGACTACGTCCGATCAACGTCCGGCCCGCTTCCTACGCATCGTCAAAGGTGTCGCCATTCCCGATCGCCGCGTCCTGCGCCTCCCTGGCACAGCCTTCGGCGCAAGCAGACAACGCCTGATGCGGGAGATCATCGGTTACGTCCCCATCGAACCGGACGGTTCGGTGATGGTGAACGTGCCGGCCAATGTGCCGCTCACCATCGACATCCTCGATAAAGACGGCCGGCGCATCAGCGCCGAACACCAGAACTGGATCCAACTCCTTCCCGGGGAAACCAAGGAGTGCAGCGGCTGCCACGATCATAACAGCGGCGCGCCGCACGGCACCTCGGCAGGACCGCCGTCGATCAATCCCGGCGCCATTACCACCGGCCTCCCCTTCCCCAATACCGACCCGGCCCTGTATGCCGACCTGGGCGAGACCATGGCGCGGACGCGCGCGCGCATCAGTTGTCAGAGCGACTGCGCGGCGCTCTTGCCCCGAGTCGATATCAACTATGACGATGTGTGGACCGATGTCTTACTACGTACCAAAGATCCCAGTTTCAGCTATCGTTATGCCGACCTCGACACCCCAATGCCGGCCACCACCGACTGCCAAACCCAGTGGAACAGCCAATGCCGCGTCGTCATCAACTATGAGGGGCACATCCATCCCCTATGGGGCAAGACCCGGGTGGTACTGGATGTCGACGGCGTCACCGTGCTGGCGGACAACACCTGCAGCTCATGCCACAACCCGGTCGACAACGCCGGCGCGCCACGGATTCCCGCGGCGCAACTCGACTTGACCAACGGCCCTTCCAGCGATCAAGCCGATCACTTCAAGGCCTATCGCGAGTTATTGATCACGGATAATGAACAGGAGATCGTCAATGGCGCACTGCAAGACAAATTGGTGCCGGGGGTGGACGCCGACGGTCAACCGATACTGGTGCCCGTCCCCGTTAGCCCGTCCATGTCGGTGGCGGGCGCTCGCGCCAGCCGCTTTTTCAATGTCTTCGCCGCGACCGGCAGCCATGCCGGACGCTTGAGCCAGGCTGAATTACGCTTGCTGTCGGAATGGCTGGACATCGGCGCTCAGTATTACAACAATCCCTTCGCCGTCCCCGTGAACTGAGCGATGAACGAAACAACATCCGGTCTTCCTTAAAGCGACATGCGCACTACAGTGTTAATCTTGATCTCACAATACTTGTTCAGCGGCCTGGCCTACGGCTCGGAACCCTATCGAGAGGTACAGATCGCCGATCCCTTCATTGAGTTGCGCACCGGCGCGGGCCGCGGCTATCCGGTGTTTCTGGTGGTCGAGCGCGGCACAACCATCACCCTGCTTAAACGCAGAACCGACTGGTTCAAAGTGCGGACCGACAGCGATCAAGAAGGCTGGGTCGATATCCAGCAACTGGAACAGACCCTGTCTCCCTCCGGTGAAAAAACCCACATCGATGAGGTCGCGATCAGTGATTTTGCCGGATATCGTTGGTTAATGGGAGTAAGCGGCGGTGATTACGGCGGTGCGCGGGCCGTCAGCCTCTTCGGCGGCTACCGGTTCGCGCAACACCTGTCCGGAGAGCTCACGCTCAGCCAGGCCCTGGGAAATTATTCCAGCAGCGTGTCGGCCAAGGCCGGGGTGCTCGCCCACCCCTTCCCCGAGTGGCGCCTATCGCCATTCTTCGCCTTAGGTACCGGCGCGGTCCGCACCAGTCCCCGCGCCACCCTGGTACAGACCCCCGATCGTACTCATCAATTCGCGAATGTCGGGATAGGCGCCCAGTCCTATCTCAGCCGCCGTTTCGTTGTTCGGGTCGAATACAACGATTATGTTGTCTTCTCCGCCACCAGCGATCACGACGCCAATGAGGAAATACACGAGTGGAAGGCCGGTTTCGCACTATTTTTCTAGGTTGCCTCGCGGCGATAGCGGTCAGTCTCTGCGCTCTGTGCACGACGGCGGCGCTCGCCGCGGAGCCCATGACGGCGGACACCGAACAGGTTATCAAACCGCAAGTGGAGCGGCGCGAAATCACCGTGCCCACCATCGACACCGAGGATTTTGAGGTCGGCGTCTTTGGCGGAATGCTGAGTGTCGAAGACTTCGGCGTCAATCCCCTGCTCGGCGTCCGTGCCGCCTACCACCTCAGCGAAGACTTTTTTGTCGAGGCCGCCGTCGCTCAAACCACCACCACCAAGACCAGCTACGAACGCCTCAGCGGCGCGGCGGAATTGCTCACCTCCGACGAAAGAAAGCTGAGCTACTACAACCTCTCGCTCGGCTATAACGTCCTGCCCGGCGAGGCTTTCATTACCGCCAAGCATGCCTTCAATTCCGCCCTGTACCTCATCGCCGGCGCCGGCAGCACCCGCTTTGCGGGCGACGACAGATTCACCGTCAACCTGGGCGCCGGCTATCGCTTCTTGGCCACCGACTGGCTGGCCATACACGGCGACGTGAGAGACCATCTCTTCGACATGGACCTGTTCGGCGAGAAACAAACAACCAACAACATCGAACTCACTCTGGGGGCAACGGTTTTTTTCTAGTTAGGATATCCGCCATGAATACTATAAAGTTCGTTACCCTGACCCGATTGATTGCGGCGTTGATAATCGGCGCATGCCTGACGCCCTACGCTGCGGCGGAAGTGATTCAAGGCAAGGCGCCCGATTTCACCTTGAAGAGCCAAAGCGGCGACAATCTAAAGCTCAGCGAATTGCGCGGTAAAGTGGTATTGATTAACTTCTGGGCATCGTGGTGCGGCCCCTGCCGCCAGGAAATGCCGGCGTTGGATCAACTCTACCAGCGCTATCGCTCGCTGGATTTCACCGTCCTCGGCGTCAATGTCGAGGAAAACGCCGACGCGGCGAAGGCGCTGCTCAAGGACATACCCGTCACCTTCCCCATCTTGTTCGATAGCGCGAACAACGTGAGCAAACTCTATAAAGTCAGTGGCATGCCTAGCACTATATTAGTGGATCGCGACGGTAACATGCGTTACCTGTATATGGGTTACCAGCGCGGCTACGAACAGGAATACCAAAACCAAGTCAGGGCCTTGATCCGCGAATGAACAGGCGATTCCACAACGGCATTTTACTGATAAGCGCATGCCTCATCGTGACGGCATGCGGAATGGAACCGTGGGTCAAGCCCTATGAACGCGCTCACCTGGCCGACCCCATCATGAGCGGCGAGAGAAATCCCGTGGCGGACGCGTATATGCGTCATGTCTACCAAGCCCGCGAAGGCGCACGCGGCGCGGAAGGCGGCGGAGGCGGCGGCTGTGGTTGCAATTAAATCCGTCCTTGTCAAATTGACGACGCTCGGCTCGATCATCGCCCTCTGCCACCCTGTGCACGGTTCCGCCGGCACACTCCCCGAGGAACGCGCCGATGCCCTTTACCACTCCTATGACGGCGGCGGCGTCAAGGTGGACGGACCATCGGTGCTGGTGCGCAAAAACCTGGGCAACAGCACTTCCGTGTACGGCAACTATTACGTCGACCACGTCTCCAGCGCCTCCATCGACGTCGTCACCCAAGGCAGCCCTTACCAAGAGGAACGCGAGGAAAAATCCGTCGGCGTGAATTACCTCAAAGGCGATGTAACGATGAACCTGGCTTACACTCACAGCGCGGAAAGCGATTACACCGCCAACAGCGCCAATTTCAAAATCAGCCAGGACATGTTCGGCGACCTCAGCACGATCTCCCTGGGTTATGCACGCGGCTGGGATACGGTACAAAAAAACGGCCAGCCCGATTTTTCCGAATCCGTCTCACGCAATAATTACCAGCTGGAACTGTCGCAAATTCTCACCAAGAACGCATTGCTGGGCGTTTCCTTCGAGGCCGTAACCGATGAGGGCTACTTAAACAATCCCTATCGCTCGGCACGTTATCTAGACCCCAGTAAGCCGCTTGGTTACAGCTTCGAGCCCGAGATCTATCCACGAACCCACACCAGCAGCGCAGTGACCGTCCAGGCCCGATACTATTTACCGTATCGCGCCGCTTTGCACGGGGAATTTCGGGTCTATGGCGACTCATGGGGCGTCAAGGCGCACAACGCGCAAATCGACTACACCCATCCGGCCGGGAACGGCTGGACCTTCGAGCTGCGATACCGCATGTACAGCCAAACCGCCGCCGACTTTTACAGCGATCTCTTCCCGAGACTTTCTTCGCAGAACTTTTTGGCCAGGGATAAAGAGCTGAGCACCATGACCAATCATACCGCGGGCGTGGGCGTCAGTTATGAGTTCACGCAAAGGGCTTGGCGCTACATCGACAAAGGAAGTTTGAACTTGTATTACGATCATATCGAGTTCGATTACGCGGATTATCGCGACATTAGCGTTGCCGACGGCGCTGGCGACGAACCCCTCTATCAATTTTCCGCCGATGTAATCCGGCTTTATCTTTCTCTCTGGTACTGAACATGCCGAGCCTATTTTCTCGAATCAAGCTGCCGCCCATCCCACTACCTCATAGGAAAATAAGCTCATGAGAGCCCACCGACATATTTTATTTATGGTCCTCATGGCTGTGCTCTCCCTGACATCGCTGACGCATGCCTACGCGGCTGATAATGCGCAGGAGCATGCCGCGTCGACCTCAACGCCGGTGGAAAAAGAAATACAGTCGCTCAAGGCTCAAGTCCTTAAAATAAATCGCGAGCTGTTCATGATCGAGGAAGATATTCTATATCCGCAAAGCACCCAGTTCACGGTTTTCGTGCGATTGAATGTGGGCAATTTATTTGAACTCGATTCGGTACAACTGCGGGTTGACGACCAGATCGTCGCCCACTATCTCTACACCAAGCGAGAGCTCGCCGCGCTGAAAGAAGGCGGCGTGCAACGCCTGTATCAAGGTAACCTAAAAAGCGGCAGCCACGAATTCACGGCCTATTTCATCGGCAAGGGGCCGCACGACCGCGACTACAAACGCGGTGTAACCAAAGTGATCGGCAAAGAGCTGGCGCCGCTCTTCGTCGAACTCAATATCGTTGACGACGCCGGCCGGCAGCAACCGGATTTCGAAGTTGCCGTCTGGGATCAATGATTCCAAAAGCGGAGCGTCCTGAAGTGAGTGCGGCACGCACCTCCAAATCACTATTGATCGCCCTGGTGCTGACCTGCCTGCTCGATACCTATTCGGCAGCCGCGGCGGCCGGCGATCCGCCGCGCCCGCAGCCGGTCCGCGACCCTCGCTACGGGCTGGCGTTGTTCGACTATTATCAGGGCCACTACTTCGACGCCATTACCGACATCATGGTCGCGCAGGCGAGAGCGCCCATTACCCAGCAAGGCAACGACCCGCAGCTGCTCTTGGGTTCTTTGTATCTTAGCTACGGCATGCATGAGGCCGCCGCCGCTATCTTCCAACAGCTGTTGGATGGTGCAATAAATCCTTATAACCATGACCTGGCCTGGTTCTATCTTGGGAAAATGCGCTATCAGGACGGCCGGTTCGCGGAGGCATTGACGGCACTCGCCACGGTCGGCGACACCCTGCCCACAGACAAGGACGCAGAACGACGCCATCTCATGATCAACGCCCAGTTGCATGAGAAAAATTACGATGCAGCCCTGAACAGCCTGGAGGGACTCGAGCACGGCGGTATCTGGAATGCTTATTCCCTGTATAACATCGGCACGACACTGATCCGGGCCGGTCGCGCCCAGGAGGCCGTCATTCTGCTACATCGACTCGGCCAAGTTGAACCCCGCGATGAAGAGCAATACGCATTGCGTGACAAGGCGAACATGGCGATCGGCTACGCCGCGCTCAAAGAGGGTGGCTTGGTCGATCCCGCCGCCTCTTTTTCCCGGGTGAGACTAAGCGGACCCTTCTCCAATCAGGCGCTGCTCGGCATGGGGTGGGCACACTACCTGCGAGACCTGCCGCAGGAGGCACTGATACCCTGGTTCGAATTGCGGGGCAGAGCGCCGGATCTGGCTACACAGGAAGGGTTGCTGGCCATCCCCTACACTCTCGAAAAACTCGGCGCGCCCGAGATGGCCTTGACTTACTATCAAAACGCCATCGCAAGCTATGACCAAGAGCGCGCTACGCTCGCTACGGCACTGTCCGCCACTGACTATGCGCGCTTACTGCAAACCAGTGTCACCAGCCCCAGCGACCCGGCGCGGCCGACCCTTGCCGACCAACTAGCGGAACTGCCGGCGGCGAGATATATGTACGACATCGTGTCCTCCGCCGAATTTCAGCAAACCTATCGCGACTACCGCGACCTGCACTACCTGTATGCGCAAGCAAGGCAATGGCAAGAAAAGATCCCGCTACTGCAATCCATGCTGGAGGACCGCCGCCGCCACTACACCACCAACCTTGAAAAAATCGGGACATCCGATTACGCGCGGAGGCTTGCCGACCTCAACCGGCAGCACGCGGCCTTCTCGGAGAAAATAGCGAACATTGAAAGAAACGAAACGATTTGGGCGCTTGCCGACCACAAGGAAAGAGAAGCCGATCAACAATTGCTCGAGATAAAATCGAGTCTCGATGCGTTATCGACCCACGGTTTGGACGTAACGGCCGAGATGAAAAAATTCGGTATCTTGCATGGGATGTTGCAATGGCGGCTCAGGACCGAATTTCCGCAACGGCTATGGCGCCTCAAGAGGGAACAACGCGCGCTGGATTATGACTTGGAGCAAACCGCGCGTGCGCAGTCGGCGCTCGACGCGGTACTGAAACTTACTCCCCTGAACTTCGACGGCCACGCCAAACGCATCTCTGATATTGAAACGACTCTGGTCAAGTTAACCCTGCAACTGGACGCCTCCATCGCCAGGCAGGAGCAATACTGTACCGCCCTCATCACCGAGGCCCTTAGCGCAAGAAAACGCCAGATCGAGGCATACCGAAGCCGGGCGCTCTATGCGCAAGCACGGCTCTACGACCAAATCAATCACGACGCCAGCCCGCCATGACCAGGTCACGGCTAGTCTGCATTGTTTTATTTTCACTACTTTCCGGCTGCGTCCATACGCCGCCGCAACCGCCCCTCATCGGCGATCTCGAGCCAAGACCCTCGCTAGTCACCTCGGCAAGTAAGCCAGATATCGACGCGGATGCCGTGGTGAGCCGCTATCGTGATTTCTTAACGGAGTCGCCCGACGACCCCGCCTACCGTGAGGCGCTCAGACGTTTGGCCGATATGGAACTGGAAAGCGCCGAGAGGATGCGGGACACGGCCGTGAAGACGGCGTCAGACCATGCCGAGGCGCAAGCCGCGATTGCGCTTTACGAGAAGTATCTGAATAACTACCAGGGAGACGACAACAATGAGCGGGTTCTTTATCAACTCGCCAAGGCCTATGACTTGATCGGTCGACTGGAGTCTTCGCTCGCCGTACTGGAGCGCCTGTTGCGGCAATATCCCGACGGAACCTATACGGAAGAGGCCCTGTTCCGCAGCGGCGAAATGCATTTTTCGCTGCGCGAGACCGCGGAGGCCGAGATCGCCTTCAAGGCCATCGTCGAGCAATACCCCGCTTCGACCTTTTACGAGCGCTCTCTGTATATGCAGGGCTGGTCACTCTATCTCGAAAATCGCCATCAGGAAACCTTGCAGACTTTTTTCAGCTTATTGAATCGGAAGCTGGGCAAGGACGAACTGACCGGCGCCGCCCTCGGGGCAAACCTGGCCAGGGCGGATCGTGAGTTGCTGGAAGATAGCCTAAAGGTCATTTGCTTGACCTTGTCGTATCTCGGGGAAACCCTACCCATTGATAATTTATTGGCAGCCCTCGCCGATCATCCCTATGAGGGATTGGTCTATCGCCGACTCGGCGAGCTCTATCTCGAGAAGGACCGATACGGCGACGCCGCCAATGCTTTCCTAGGCCTGGCGCGCCGCAATCCCGACCACGCGCTGGCGCCGGAATTTCACCAATATGCGATCGACGCCTACCGCGCCGGGGGATTCCGCGATTTATCCCTCACCGCCAAATCTCGATTCGTCGCCCTGTATGGCGTCGACAGCCGCTATTGGCATACCCACGACCAAGCCAGCCACGCTGTCGTACGTCCCTATCTCGATGCGAATATCAGGGAACTGGCGACGCACTTTCACGCCCTTGCGCGACACAGCAAGGCCGCCCAGGATTTCGACTCCGCGATAAGCTGGTACCGCGAATACCTGAAGACCTTTCCCTCGGGAGCCCAGGCGGCGCAGATGAACTTTCTATTGGCCGAATGCCTGCAAGACGGCCAGCGACAACTCGAGGCCATCACCGAAAATGAAAGAACCGCCTATCAATACGGCCTGCATGAAACCGGCGCTGAAGCGGGCTATACCGCCCTGTTGCTCTATTGGCAAGTTCTCCCCGATCTCGCCGAGGAAAAAAAGCTGGCATGGCGCCGCAAGGCCATCGAAAGCGCGCTGCGCTTCAGCGAACGCTACCCTGATTATGTGCATGTGGATAGCGTGCTCGCCAAGGCCACCGAAGAGCTATTTGCCATGCATGATTATGCGGGCGCCATCGACGCCGCGCGGCGCCTGCTCGATCGACCGGTACATAACAATGTTGAGGCACGGTCTAACGCCTGGATCATTCTCGGTCACACCCAATTCGAGACAGGCGATTATGCCCATGCCGAACAGGCCTATCAGACGGCACTCGGGCTGCTGGCCGTCGAGGATCCGCGCAAAGCCGGTCTCATCGAGAACCTGGCCGCCAGCATCTACAAGCAGGGTGAACAACGGCGCGCGGCGGGTGATTTGAAGTCGGCGGTGGCGCTGTTTCTGAAAATAGAACAGGCCGCACCGGCCATCTGGACCACTGCGCACTACGATGCCGCGGCCGCGCTTATTGAATTGGCGGATTGGTCCAGCGCGGCAACCCTACTCGAAGACCTCCTCCGCCGCGGATCAGGCGACGCCCAACTGCAGAACGGCGTGATCGAAAAGCTGGTGTTCGTCTATCTGAAGTCCGGTCAAAAAGTACAGGCGGCTCAGAAAATGGAAGCACTCGCCGCAGCCACCGCGGACCAACACCGTCGCAAAGATATCATTTGGGAGGCCGCGGCCTTGTATCAGTCGCTGGACGAAAAAAATGACGCCATCCGTCTGTTTCAGCGTTACGTCGCCGAATTTCCAAGTCCCGAGGCAGACGCCATCGAAGCCCGCTATCAATTGAGCGTCCTTTATGAACAACAGAGAAACACCGACGCAGCGCTGCACTGGTCACAGGAAATCGTCAAGGCGGATTTGGCGGCGGGTACGGCGCGCACGGATCGCACCCGGCGCCTGGCCGGCGAGGCGACCTTGCGTATAGCCCAGCCTCAATTGAACGCCTATCAAGACGCGAAGCTGGCTTTACCCTTGGAAGAAAGTCTAAAAGTGAAGCAGGGTTTGATGGAGCAAGTCGTCGCCACCTATGACAAGGCGCTCGAGTATCACATCGCGGAAATCACCACCGCCGCCACGTATCAACTCGGCAGCATCTATGATCAATTCGCCAAGGCCATCCTGTCTTCCGATCGACCGCGCGGTTTGTCGAAGGATGAGCTTGAACAATATGACCTCCTTTTAGAGGAGCAGGCCTTCCTCTTCGAGGAGCAGGCCATCAAGGTTCATGAGATGAACCTCAGTCATATCAGCGACGGGATTTACGACAAATGGGTTGAGAACAGCCTGCGGGTACTGGCGACACTGCATCCCATTCGTTATGCCAAGACCGAAGAAAGCGAGACCTTCTACGATGTCATGCAATAGCGTCATGAGGATAGCAAGCATGATCTTGTGGCTCGCGGCCTTCGCCGCCTGTAGCAGCGCGCCACAAAAACCGCAGATTGCATCACCCGAACCGCCGCCGACCATCGAACTGACACAAGCTGATTACCAGCGCGCTTTAACCGCCCTCAAGGAAGGAAATGAACAGGAGGCCTTGACCTTGCTCACGGCGCTGACCCAATCTAATCCCGAATTAGCGGCGCCTTACATCAACCTTGGCCTGATGGCGCTTAAGAAAGGCGATCTGCCGGCGGCCGAAACGGCATTGATGCACGCCGCAACGCTCAAGCCCGAATTAGCCGTGACCCACAATGCGCTGGGCATCGTCTATCGCCGATCGGGCCGCTTCGGCGAGGCGGAAGCCGCCTATCTCAAGGCGCTGCAATGCCAGCCCGACTATGCCAGGGCGCATTTGAATTTAGGGATCTTATATGAAATCTACCTAAGCAATCCGAGCGCCGCCTTGGCGGAGTACCAGCGCTATCAGGAATTGAGCGGCGGAAGTAATGACTTGACGAATAAATGGATCATAGACCTCAAACAGCGTCTGGCCGTCACCACGGGACCCTCGAATTGATGAAACACCTATTTAGCATCTTCATACTCGGCCTAGCCTCAATGCCGAATCTAATACACGCTGAAGAACGGATCGAACTTGAGCAAACGACGGTAACGGGAAATCGTGAGCTGCCGAAGATTACACACATCATTCCTTGGCAGACCGCGCAATTGGCGGCTCCGGAACCACCCCCGCTCGATCACCTCATCGATGACGCCCTGCTGCGTCTCGACCGCGACGCCTTCCGCCGCCGCATCCTTTACTACTATGAACTATTCCCTAGCGGTACCGCCGCCGACCAGTCATCTGCAACCGGGATAAAACCCTAACGGGTAACGACTTCGGGCAAGTCATACACCGTTCGCCAGGCTGATAAAAGTTTGCTCGTAATTCCTCCGCGCTCCGTCAAGCTGGAGCGGCTTGATACTTTCGTCGTTTGAATTTGCCGGGATGTCACAGAAGCCGGATGAGCTCTCATGCCGGCGGTGTTTTTCGGTCATGATTTACAGATCTAAATAGTGTTCTATGTTTGGGGGGTGATGAATGCCGATCGTGCTCTCGATCCAATCTTTACATACAATCATGACTGTATATAATTCTCCAACCATCACCGCGATCGGACCCCTTTTATGGCCTTAATTTATCTAATGAAATATCGAGGCGAAGCTAGTAATGGGCCTCGTCGCTGGCGACTCGCGATGGGCGCACTGATGTTAATGACCGGCCTGGCTGCCTGCGGCAAGAAGGAGCAGGCCGCGGGTGGTCCGCCCAGCATGCCGCCCCTGCCGGTCTCATTCGTCGAAATGCAGATTCAGAAGGTGCCTACCCTGATCGAGACGGTCGGGCAAGTGGAAGGGTCGAAAGATGTCCAGGTTCATGCGCGGGTCTCAGGTATCTTGGAGAAACGTCACTATCAGGAAGGCACCACAGTGAAAGCAGGCGCCGTGTTGTTCACCATCGAACGCACACCCTTTGAGATAGCGCTGGAACAAGCCCGCGCCGGGCTGGTACAGGCCAAGGCCAATTTGGAACAAGCCAAGCGCGAGGCCGACCGCCTGCAACCCTTGGTCGCGGAAAAGGCGGTCAGTCAAAAAGAACTCGACGACGCCACATCCACCTTCAAAAGCGCCGAAGCGGCCGTCACCACCAGCGCCGCCGCGGTACGCAATGCCGAATTGAAACTGTCCTATACCAAGGTGACCGCGCCGATCTCGGGCGTGACCGGCCGCGCCCAATATTCGGAGGGCAATCTGATCGCCGTGGGCGGCGATGCGAGTCTGCTGACCACCCTGCAGGCCGTCGATCCGATTTGGGTCAGGTTCTCGTTTTCCGAAAGCGAGCTCGTCAAATTGCGCCAAGCCGCAGGCAAGACCCAAGTCAAATTAATCCTGCCCGATGGTTCGCTCTATGATGGGGTGGGCAAGCTGAATTTTACCGCGTCGACCATCGATCCCAAGACCGGCACGGTGGCGATGCGCGCCGAGTTTACCAATCCGAAACTCAGTTTATTGCCCGGCCAGTTCGTCCGCGTCCAGGCCGCCGTCGGCGAACGCGACGCCTATCTGGTGCCGCAGGCCGCGGTGTCGCAGACCGAGCAAGGCAAAGTGCTGTTCACCGTGTCCACCGACAACACCGTCGCGCCTAAACCCGTCGAAACCGCCGGTTGGCTGGGACACGATTGGATCGTCACTAAGGGCCTGGCGCCCGGCGACAGAGTCATCACCAATAATCTGATGAAGCTGCGGCCGGGCGCGCCGGTGGTGCCCATGGCGGGAGACGTCGCCGCCGGGCACGATCCCGCCAAACCCGCCGCCAAATAACGCGCAATGCGCGGCGATTCGCCATTCAACGGCACGGCAAGCGAGCGGAAAGAATTCCATGTCTAAGTTTTTTATCGAACGGCCCATCTTCGCGAGCGTGCTGGCGATTATTCTGGTTTTAACCGGCCTGGTCTCCGCCGCCATCTTGCCGATCGCCCAATATCCGGAGATCTCACCGCCGACGGTCACGATCACCGCGAGTTATCCCGGCGCCTCCGCCGAGACCTTGGCGAAAACCGTCGCCGCGCCGATCGAGGAACAGCTCTCCGGGGTCGAGAACCTGCTCTATTTCAATTCGACCGCGGCCTCCAACGGCCAAATCACCATCACCGCGACCTTCGAGGTCGGCACCGATATCGATAAGGCCACCTTCAACGTCAATAACCGGGTGCAACTCGCCACGCCGCGCCTGCCGGACGAGGTCAGGCGCAACGGCGTGATGGTCGCCAAGCGCTCGCAGAACATTCTGCTGGTGGTGGCGCTCAATTCGCCCAAGAGCAGCTACGACATGCTCTATCTGTCGAATTACGCGACCCAGAATGTCGTCGATGAATTGAAGCGGATTCCCGGCGCGGCGGACGTCATCGTCTTCGGCGCGCGCGACTATTCGATGCGGATCTGGCTGCAGCCCGACCGCATGGCGAGGCTCGGTCTCACCACCGGCGATATCACCGCCGCCATCAACGCGCAGAACGCGCAATACGCCGCCGGTAAAATCGGCGCCGACCCGGCGCCGGCCGGCCAACAATTGGTTTATACCGTTACCGCCCGCGGCCGGATGTTGGAGGCCGAGGAGTTCGGCCAGATCATCCTGCGCTCGGGCGGACCGGATGGCGTGCTGCGCCTTAAGGACGTGGCGCGCATCGAACTGGGCGCACAAAGTTACGATCAAGCCAACACCGTCAACGGTCAGCCGGCCATCGCGATCGCGGTCTTCCTGCAATCGGGCGCCAACGCCCTCGACATGTCCGAGGGCGTCCGGGTGAAAATGGCGGAGCTGAAAAAAGACCGCTTCCCCCAGGACGTGGATTACCTCATTCCCTACGACACCACCCGCTTCGTGGCGGCCTCCATCGAGGCGGTGATTCAGACCCTGGTCGAGGCGGCGATCCTGGTGTTGCTGGTGGTCTTCGTTTTCCTCCAGACCTGGCGGGCGACCTTGATTCCCATGATCGCGGTGCCGGTGTCGTTGATCGGCACCTTCGCCGGTTTGTGGCTGTTCGGTTTCTCGATCAATACCCTGACCTTGTTCGCGATGGTGCTGGCGGTCGGTATCGTGGTCGACGACGCCATCGTCGTGCTGGAAAACGTCGAGCGCCTGATGCGCGAACAATTGATGAAGCCGTTCGAGGCCGCGCTGGAGGCGATGCGCGAGGTGCAGAACGCCATCATCGGCATCGTCTTGGCGCTGGTGGCGGTGTTCATCCCGGTGGCGTTCCTCGGCGGCATCGCCGGCCAGCTCTATCGCCAATTCGCGGTAACCGTCGCCGTCGCGGTGGTGTTGTCCGGTTTCGTCGCGCTCACCTTGACTCCGACCTTGTGTGCGGTGTTGCTCAAACCGCGCGACCGCAACCAGGGTGTCATGGGCAAGATCTTCCATCCCTTCAATCGCGGCTTCGGGTGGGTGACCGAGCGCTTTCTCCACGCGGTCAAATTGGCCTTGAGTTGGCGCGCCACGGCACTGACGATATTCGCGGTCTTTCTCGGCATCGTCGCCTTGCTGTTCTGGCGGATTCCCGGCAGTTTCGTACCGCCCGAGGATCAAGGCTACATCATCAGCGGGGTGGCGCTGCCCGACGGCGCCACGCTGGCGCGCACCATGAAAACCACCGAGCAGTTGCGCAGCATGATGGCCGGCAACCAGGCGATAGAGAATATTTTCATCGTCAACGGCTTCGATCTGATCAGCAGTGCCAACAAGAGCAACGCGGCGACGATCTTCATGCCGATGCGGCCTTGGCACGAACGCGAGCAGACCGCCCAGCAGATGGTGGAAGAGGTCAGCGGCAAGGGCTTGAAACTCGCCGACGGCATCGCCTTCGCGTTCAATCCGCCGGCCATCCGCGGCTTGGGCGCGACCGGCGGTTTCGAAGTCTACGTGCGCGGCCGCAGTGATCCCGATCCGCAACGGCTGGCCCAAGTGACCAACGACTTCATCGCCGCCCTCGGTCAAAACCCGGCCTTGCAGGGACTGCGCACTCTTTACCGGCCGACCGTCCCCCAGCTGCGGGTCGAGGTCGACCGCGAGAAGTCCTTGGCGCTGGGCATTCCGGTCAATGATGTCTTCGCCGCCTTGCAGGCGCAGATGGGCTCGCTGTATGTCAACGACTTCAACAAGTCGGGCCGCACTTACCGGGTGACCATTCAGGCCGATGCTCAGTACCGGGCCAAACCGGAAGACCTCGGCAATATCTACGTGCGTTCGGCGACCAGCGGTAACATGATCCCGCTGAAAGCCTTGATCAAGGTCGAAGACATCATCGGCCCGGAACAAATCGAACGCTACAACGGTTACATCGCCGCCAAGGTGCTCGGCGGCGCCAAGCCCGGTTTCAGTTCGGGCGAGGCAATCAAGGCGGTCGAGCAGACCGCCAAACAATCATTGCCCGCCGGTTACGATATCGAGTGGACCGGCCAGGCCTTTCAGGAAAAGCGCAGCGGCGGCGCCTCGGTGTTCGCCTTCGGTTTCGCGCTGATCATGGTGTATTTGATTCTCTCGGCGCTTTACGAACGTTGGGGCGTGCCGGTGGCGGTGGTGCTCGCCGTGCCTTTCGCCTTACTGGGCGCGCTGGGTTTCACCTTTCTGCGCGGTTTGGAAAACGATATCTACTTCCAGATCGGCTTGGTGGTGTTGATCGGCTTGGCGGCGAAGAACGCGATCCTGATCGCGGAGTTCGCCATGCAAGGCATGGAGCAGGGCAAAAGCGCGGCTGAGGCGGCGGTCGAGGCGGCACGGCTGCGCTTCCGCCCCATCGTGATGACCTCGTTGGCCTTCGTGTTCGGCGTGCTGCCGCTGGTGCTCGCCACCGGCGCGGGCGCGGCGGCGCGGCAGTCGATGGGCACCGGCGTGTTCGGCGGCATGATCGTCGCGACATTTATCGCGCCGATCTTCGTGCCGTTGTTTTTCACCTTGCTGGCGCGCAAGCCGCGGCCCGCGCATCAACACGCCGCCGCTCCCCATCGCGACCCGCTGTTGGAGGACAAATCATGAACTCGCAAACCCTGTCCGCGTTTCGCGCGGTGCTGACCGGTTTTGGCATGCTGGCGACGCTCGCCGCGTGCGCCGTCGGTCCCGATTTCAAGCGGCCGGTCGTCGCGCTGCCGGCCGCCTATCCAGCGCAGACCGAGGACGCCGCTCAAGCCGCGTTGGCCGCTGACTGGTGGACAATTTATCAAGATCCCCGGCTCGATGAACTGGTCAAAGCGACCTTGCAAAACAACACCGAGCTCGAGCGCGTGCTCGCGCAAATCGAAGAAGCCGAAGCGGTGCTGGATGAGTCAGGCGCCAGTCTCTTTCCCCAAGTAGAGCTCGGCGCCTCCAGTGCCCGCTCGCGCAGCAGCACTTTAAACGCCCAACGTTTGCCGGCGGGCACGCCGCCGATCTCCAATTCACACCGCTTGGCCTTGTCGGCCTCGTTCGAAGTGGATTTCTGGGGCAAATTGCAGCGCGCCACCGAGGCCGCGCGCGCCCAGGTGTGGGGTACCCGTTATGCGCGCGATGTGATCGCGCTGACCTTGGCCGGCACCACCACCCAGGCCTATTTCGCGCTGCGCGCGCTCGACGCTCAGATCGCGGTCACCCAGCAAACCCTGACTTCGCGCGACGATACGTTGGCGGTGATGAAAAAACGCGCGGAAGGCGGGCTGGCTTCGGAACTTGAACTCAATCAGTCGCAGGGCGCGCGCGCCGACGCGGCGCTTCAACTGCGCGAATTGCAGCGGCAGCGGGCGCTGGTCGAGCATCAATTGGGGACACTCACCGGCCATCTCGACTTGAAGATCGCGGCCGGGGATTTGGCGGATCTGTCTATTCCGCCGACCCCGCCGGTGGGTCTGCCATCGACCTTGCTCGAGCGTCGTCCGGATATTCAACTGGCTGAGCAGGAATTAATCGCGGCCAACGCCCAAATCGGTACGGCCAAGGCCGCGCAATTTCCGACTTTCTCGTTGATCGGCAATTTCGGCGGGCAGAGCGAGGAGCTCGGCAATCTGCTGAAGGCGGGTGCCCGTATCTGGTCGATGGGTCTCGACGCGACCATGCCGATCATCGATTCAGGCCGCTATGCCGCACGGACACGGCAGGCCGAGGCCCGTCACCGCCAATCGCTGGCCGGCTACCGGAAGAGCGTGGAGACCGCTTTCCAGGAAGTCGCCGATGCCTTGAGTAATATCCAGCAGACCCGGGCCGCGGTGACCGACCAGCAGGCCAAGCTTGATGCGGCTCGTAACGGCTTGCGTCTGTCCGAGCTGCGCTATAAAGCGGGTTATTCCGGTTATCTCGAAGTACTGGATGCGCAACGCAGCGCGTACGCCGCTGAATTGGCCTTGGTGCAGAACCGCCAGGCGCAGCTGGTCTACAGCGTCGATTTGATGAAGGCGTTGGGCGGTGGCTGGTCGCCCGCCGGGGCGGCGCCGCTGGTGCAACGATAAGAGTCGGCGCTGTCTGTTTTTGATCTCAGCGAGAATGACGCAACAATGAAAATGCTCAGAGCCTCCCGCAAACGACACCTCACCAACCGGATAATAAGGCTCGATAGGGGTTAAAATGTCGAGTTCAAACTATCGCAAGCCGTGACTTTATAAAATTTGGCGTTGCCGCCGCGTGCGGCGGCGAAGGCCTAAATATCGAGGTGTATCGTGGTCCGTCGTACTAAAGCAGAAGCCTTGGTCACCCGCGCCCAGTTGCTGGACTCCGCCGAGGCGGTCTTCAGTGAAAAAGGCGTTACCAACACGTCGCTGCAGGAAGTGGCCGCTGCCGCCGGCGTCAGTCGCGGCGCGCTCTACCATCATTTCAAGAATAAAGTCGATCTCACCGACGCGTTGTTGGATCGGGTCATGCTGCCCTTGAACGAGATGCGCATGCGCGCGCCGTTGGCCGCGCCCGATGACCCGCTGAGTCAGATACGGCTGCGTGCCATTCATGTCCTGCGGCAAGCCAGTAACGATACCCACACCCGCGCGGTGTTCACCATTCTTTTCCATAAATGTGAATACGTGGACAAAATGCTGCCCATCAAGCAGCGCCATCTTCAGACCCGCAACGAATGCGCCGAGGATGTGAGCCAAGTGTTCGCCGCGGCGCTTGCCGCCGGGCAATTGCCCGGCCATCTCGACCCCCATGACATTACCATGGGTTTGTTTAGCTTCATTGATGGCCTGGTCTACAACTGGCTGCTCGATCCTGCCGGCTTTTCCCTGGAAAACAACGCCGAGCTGTTCGTCGATATTTATTTGGAAGGTCTGCGACAGGCTAAGCCGAAGAAGTAAAAGACGCCGGACCATGCCCTACCCTCTCCCGCAGGGGTAGACCCGCAAAACTTGCCACCCTAACATCTCACCGCTGCCGAAAGAACTGCTATGGACACACTGATCATTCAAGCCCAAGCTGCCCTTGATAACCGCATTCTACTATGCGAGATGCAGTTCATTCGGAGCTTGGCGTGGCACGCCGAGGTGTCGCCGTTTTTAATAGCGGTTAGCCAATAAAATGAAGGGAAACAAAAATAGCATTTTTCACTTTCCGCGCTCTGAGAATTGCAGCAGGGAAGTATTCAAAGCTTGCTGAAATTTGCCTGGTTAAGAACGAACCGAGCGAGTATGCGTATTATCTCGATAGACAGTTTACCGAATGTAAGACGGTCATAACCCGATGCAGGCACGAAGGGTGGCGGTAACAGAGCGTCTATAAAAGCCCGTCTGTTACACAACCACCACTGTGCCTGTCTTGCCTCCTGCCCATGTCAATTACTTCAAGGGTCGATCACCAGAGTCCCGAAGCTTCGCCTAGTTGTTGAGCAGGCGTAACTCCACGCGGCGATTGGCGGCCCTACCCTGCTCCGATGCATTGTCCGCCACCGGCTTATCGGGACCGTATCCCTGCGCGGTCAGATTGGCGCTCGAAATTCCTTTCGACACCAGGTAGGTTCTTACCGCTTCGGCACGCTGCTGGGACAAGCGAATATTGTGCTGACGATTGCCGCGATTGTCGGTATGTCCCGCCACCTCGACTTTGAGATCGGCATTACGTCGCAGTGTTTCGGCGGCATCGTTCAAAATGGCTTCGGAATCCTGGGTGAGCCTGGCCGAGTTCGTGGCGAATGTGACACCTTCGAGCTTGATGACGGCGGCAAGCGCACAGCCCTTGTTGTCCACCTTCACCGCCGGCTTGGTATCAGGGCACTTGTCCAAATTATCGGTGATCCCGTCACCATCGCTGTCGACCACTATCTCGCAGCCGCTGGCATCCACCTTAACGCCGGCAGGTGTATTCGGACATTTATCCTGGGCGTCGACTACGCCGTCGCGGTCACTATCGACGGCCACCTCACAGCCACTGGCATTCACCTTGACGCCGGCAGCCGTATTCGGGCATTTGTCCTGGCTATCGACTACACCGTCGCGGTCGCCGTCTACGTCCACTTCGCAACCACTGGTGTCGACCTTGACCCCTTTGACCGTGCCGGGGCATTTGTCCTGACTATTGGGAACCCCGTCGTTGTCGCTGTCGCTTTCGACCTCGCAACCACTGGCGTCCACTTTGGCGCCGGCGCGCGTGCCGGGACAACGGTCACGACTGTCCAGCACGCCATCAGCGTCGCCGTCCATATCGATGGGAGCTGCGGCGATGTGTTGCGGTTTCGCGCCCAGCGGTACGGCCAGACCCAAGTTGACCATCCAGTCGCCGAAGCGGTCTTGTCCCGCAATGCTGTCATTGTCATTGTCCATGCGATACCGGGCGTCGGCCCGCAGCGCCAGACCGTAGTCCGTCAAGTGGGCCATCACGCCCGCCCCGGCATTCAACATGGGATGAGTGCCGGAATTGCCGGCCACTTTGGTACGCAGTGCACCCGCGCCTACCACCAGGTAGGGGGAAAAACGCGGGGCGCGATCAAAAAGGTACAAGCCATCTATGCCCAAACCGAGCTGGTCGAATTTTCCGGTGCCCGTGGATATATCCAGTTTATCCGTTGTGGCACTGAGTTCCATGTTCCAGTGTTCGCTTACGGCCTTGCCTATCCCCAATTGAAAACCCATACCATCATCGGCCTGACGGTCATCATCACCGATTAGGTAACTCACGCCTGGTGCGAGATACCAGCGATTATCAAACTCGGCTGCCTGTGCACCGGCCAGCGGCAACAGGGCCGCAGCAAGCAGTACGATTCCATATTTACGAGTACTCTTCATTGCTATTCTCCTTGACAAATAATTCGGCGCTGTACCCATAGGCTCGGCCCTACTATTAACTAGGACTGAAAAGCTACAGCTATGGGGATATCCTCAAAATGCGAGGGTATGAGTATTATCCGCTTATGCGATGCATTGACAATCGTCTCAGCGCGGAATTAACGAAAGTTAACATAGCCGCTGCACACAAAGTGCTTGAGGGGCACGATAATGTGAACCGCCAGATAACAGATAGGGACTGAGCGTCATTGGGGCGCGAGCGAGAAATCGTGATATCGTTTATTTTTTGCTCCGTAGTAATATCGGAGCCGCGGGAGGTTGCCAGTGCGAATTGCGTTATTGGAAGACGAGCCGGCGCAGGCCGAGTTGTTGCGAAGCTGGCTGACGGAGGCGGGATATCACTGCTACGTTTTTACCACGGGCGAAGCGATGCTGCGTGCGTTGGGCAGCGACAGCTTCGACTTGATGATCTTCGACTGGGAACTGCCGGGCATGAATGGGATCGAGGTTACCCGTCGGGTGCGGGAGCGTTGCGGCCGAAATCCGCCGATTCTCTTTGTTACGAGCCGCCATCAGGAAAAGGACGTGGTCGAGGGCCTCGCCGCGGGCGCCGACGATTACATGACCAAGCCCGCGCGCCGTCTGGAGTTGTTTGCCCGTTTACAGGCCTTGGCCCGCCGTGCCGCGCAGGTTAACGATGACGCCTTGGAATTTCCACCTTATCGTTTTCTGAGTGACCAGCACGCCGTCAAGATCGGTGGCGAGACCGTGCAATTGACTGCCAAGGAATACCAGCTGGCCGAGTTCCTGTTTCGCAATGCCGGCCGCTTGCTGAGCCGCGGACATATCCTCGAAAGCGTGTGGGGGTTGCGTCACGACCTCAATACCCGCACCGTCGATACTCACGTGAGCCTGGTGCGCCATAAACTCGCCATCGATCCTGCGCGCGGTTGGCGATTGGCCACGATTTACCGCCACGGTTACCGTTTAGAGCGCTTCGATGCCGCGGAGCAGGCGTAAATGACGCCGTATGCGCAACGGCCGTGCCTGTCCCGTGCGCGGGTTTGGTGGTGCGCGCTATGCTGCCTCGGCATGGTCTCCGGATCCGCCTTGGCCGAAGAGTGGCTATACACCACTCGTCCGGGCGACTCTTTGTGGAACATCAGCAAGACTTATTTACAGAGCGTGAATTATTGGGCGCGGTTACAGCGTCACAATGACCTTAAGAACCCAATCCATTTGCCACCCGGCCTGCAGTTGCACATACCCTATGCCTGGTTGAAGGTCCAGCCGCAGGCCGCCGTAGTCGTCGAGGTGGCGGGAGAGGTGACCTTGCTCACCACGCCCGGAGCCGCTCCTCTGCCCTTGCTGGTTGGCGCCGAGATCCGTACCGGCGCGGAATTACGTACGGGCAACGGCGGTAGCGCCACGCTGCGCCTCGCCGACGGTTCGACATTCTTGCTGCATGGCGACAGCATCGTGATCTTCGACACCTTGAGTGTCTACGGATCTACCGGCATGGCCGATACGCGTCTGCGTTTGCAGCGCGGGCGCTTGGATAACCGCGTGACGCCCTTGAAAGTGCCTGGTTCTCGTTACGAGATCACCACGCCCTCCGCCATTGCCGCGGTACGCGGCACGGAGTTTCGCATCAACGCTACAACCGACGGGACAGCGACTCGCACCGAGGTCCTGGAGCATCAGGTCGAAGTCAGTGCCGCGGGTGTGAGTCGCGGCGTGCCCGCCGATTACGGCACGGTCGCTGAAAACGGCCAGCCGCCTTCGGTTCCGCAAGCGCTCTTGCCGGCCCCGGATTTATCCGCCATGCCGCCGCTCATCCGCGCGACGCGCGTGCACTTGCAGTGGCCGTCGCTCGCGGAAGCGGCCGGTTACCGTGTGGAGATCGCGCCTGACGATGGTTTTTCCAGCCTGCTGGGCGATGCCGTGACCCGCGAGGCGTCACTGGACTTGGAGGATCTACCGATGGGCGCATTGTTTGTCCGCGTGCGCGCCATCGCCGCCAATGGCCTGGAAGGTCAAAACGCCAAGCATCGCATCGAACACCACCCGCCGCTGGCCATGCCCACTTTGTTGCAGCCTCCCGCCGATACACCGGTGGCACACGATGGTGGCTATGTCTACGCGTGGGCCGCGGTACCCGACGCCGCGGGCTATCGATTACAGATCGCGCGGAATGCCGAGTTTACCGAGACAGTCCGCGATGAGCGGGTGAAAGCTACGAAGTCAGTGCCGGCACCGGCGCTGGACAGCGGAGTATGGTATTGGCGCGTCGCGGCCTACGATGACTACGGCAGCCTCGGGGACATTTCCCTGCCGCGGCGCCTGGAAGTGCGAGAGCCACCCGCCGCACCGGCCGCACTTAAAGTCGTCCTTGCTGAAACCGTGCTGCACGCCGAGTGGCAAGCCGTGTCCCATGCGCAACGCTATCAGGTCGATGTGGCACGGGATGAGGCATTCAAAGATCTGGTGCAGAAGTCCGAGGTGGCCTCGACGCGATTCGAGACGCCACCGCTCGCTGACGGACATTATTGGCTGCGGGTGCGGGCGATCGACGACCTGGGCACGACGGGATCGAACAGTGAAGCCGCCCGAGTTGATGTGGCTACGGATACCCCCTGGTGGCCGTTGATGTTCATTTTTCTCGTGCCGTGGCTGTGACATCGCCGCGCTATTCCACACGCTCCTTTGAATGGTTTCGTTTCGCCCTTGCCCTGCAAGTGATAGTGGGAGCATTGGTCGTCGGCGACTGGTTATGGCGCGGCGATCAAGTGCTCTACGACATGGGTTTGCGGCTAGCCAGCCGCCCGCCGCCGCCCGAGGTGGTGATCGCGGCCATCGATGAGGCCAGCCTGGCGCAAATCGGTCGCTGGCCCTGGCCGCGCGGTGTCGAGGCCGAGCTGGTGCGGCGGCTCAACGCCGCGGGCGCCAAGGCCATTGTCCTCGACATCCTCTTTGCCGAGCCTGATCACACCGACCCGCAGGCTGATCGACAACTCGCGGCCGCGATCAGGGACAGCGGACGGGTGATCTTGCCGGTAGTGATGGAGCAAGCGCGCCTCTCCGGACTGGCGAAGGAGACCCTTCCGATACCCGAATTGGCAGCGGTCGCGACGCTGGGCCACGCCCATATCGAGTTGGATTACGACGGTATCGCGCGGCGGGTGTATCTGAAGGAGGGGCTGGGTACGCCCCACTGGCCGCATTTAGCCTTGGCCACGGCGCAGTTCATGGGCGCAGCGCAAGCTGACAAGCTGCAGGCGGCACATAATTCTCAGCCGCCCAGCGGCTCGCCGCTGGTGTGGGAGCGCGACGATGCAATACTGATCCCCTACTTCGGACCGCCCGGTCACTTCCCCCGCATTTCCTGTCAACAGATACTCAGCGGCGAATTCGCGCCCGACACCTTTCGCGGCAAGGTGGTGTTCGTCGGCGTCACCGCCGCCGGCCTGGGTGACGCCTTGCCCACGCCGCTATCGGGATTCGGTCATGCCATGCCCGGCGTGGAGATACACGCCAACATCTATGCCGCCTTGCGCGAGGGGCCTGGGATAACCCAGGTTTCCGGGGCATGGTGTTATCTCGTCTCCGCGCTGCTGGTGTTGGCGCCGGCGTTGTGGCTGCCCAGATTGACACCCCGCCGCGCCTTGCTCGCCAGCGCCGGCTTGGTTCTCGGCACGCTGGTCATCAGTCTGGTGTTGATGCGTACGCAATGGCTGTGGTTTCCGCCCATCGCCGTGCTGTTTACCCTCGCGACCGCCTATCCCTTATGGAGCTGGCGCCGCCTCGAATACACCTTGCGTTATCTCGATGAAGAACTGGTCCGGCTGCGCGCCGAACCGGGCCTGGTGAAGGCACCGGAGATGAGTGAACGGCGGGTCGATCCGCTGCATGCCCGGGTGCTGGCGGTACAGGGTGCCACCGCTCGGCTCCGCGCCATGCGCCGGTTCATCGCCGACAGTCTGGCGCAAATGCCCGATGGCGTGCTGGTAGTCGATGCCCAGGGCGCCGTGGCGCTGTCCAATCGCCAGGCGGCCCGTTATCTCGTCGCCGATCCTGCGCGTGATCTCAGCGGACTATCGTTACAGGGACTGCTGTCCGGCTTGGCGATCAACGAACCTCTCGATTGGAGCGAGCTATGCCGGCGCGCCCTGGCCGGAGATGAGGCGGCGTTGGCGGTGCAGGCGCGCCATGCGGGAGGCTGGGATATCCTGGTACACCTCGCACCGCTGCGAATGGCCGAGCAGCATGGTCAAGGCAAGATCGCCGGATTGATCGCCAATCTTTCGGACATCAGCGAACTCAAGGCCAGCGAACGCAAGCGCGGCGAGTTGCTGGGTTTTCTATCCCACGATCTGCGCTCGCCTCTGGTATCAATCCTCGCTTTGCTGGAACTCTTGCGCAGCGGCAGCAACGCGGTCCATCTCGGCAGAGCCCTCGATAGCATTGAACAAAATGCGCGGCACACCTTGAATCTGGCGGAGGATTTCGTGCAACTTGCGCGTGCCGAGGCCCTGGGCGGCGAACAGCGACAAGAAGTCGACATGGCGGCAGTGGCCAGCGATGCCTTGGGCCAGGTGTGGGGCCGGGCCGTGGCGAAAGGCGTACGGCTCACCTCGCGCTTGCCCGAAACGCCCTTATGGGTGCGGGGTGATCCGGAGATGCTGGCACGCGCCGTGCTGAATCTACTCGATAACGCGGTGAAGTATGGACCGTCCTCCAGCGCGGTGGTAATGACCGTCGCGCAACAAGATGGTGCCGTGCGTTGCTGTGTGCGGGACCAGGGCGCGGGGATAGCGCCGCAAGACATCCCGCGGATATTCGATCGCTTCCAGCGCCTGACGCAAACGGGCGCTTCGCGGCAAACCGGCGTGGGTCTCGGACTGGCCCTCGTCAAGACCGTCATGGATCATCACGGCGGCCGCGTCGAGGTTCACAGCAAGCCGGGACACGGCGCGGAATTTTGCCTGGTCCTGCCGCTCGTGACCGTAACCGAGCATGACGCCTCACCAGCCGTTTAGAACGTAAAAAAAAGCCCCCGTAAAGGGGGCAAAGGGGGGACCAGGGAAACTTGGGTGTAGAGAGCTTATCCTTTCAGGAGATCGCGAATTTCGGTGAGGAGTGTTTGCTCCGCGGAGGGCGGAGGCGGTGCGGCCGGCGCCGCTTCTTCCTTCTTCTTGAGCGAGTTCATACCCTTGATCACCATGAAGATCACGAAGGCGATGATGGTGAAATCCACTACGGTTTGGATAAATTTACCGTAATTCATGGTCACCGCCGCGGTCTCGCCAACCGCGTCCTTCAAGGTAATGGCCAGTTCACTAAAATTCACACCGCCGATCAGCAGGCCTATCGGCGGCATAATGACGTCCGCGACGAAGGACGAGATGATCTTGCCGAAGGCGCCGCCGATGATGATGCCGACGGCCATGTCCATAACATTGCCCTTCATGGCGAAGGTTTTGAATTCTTGCATCATGCTCATAGCCTTATCCTCAATAAGTGGGCAGGTTCTGCCCAGTTAGAATCCATACACCAACGTCAACGCGGTTTCGCTGTCGGTCTTTTTCACGCCTACAGGCACATCGGATATGTTGCGCACCGTCAGCGATGCCTTCATGGCGAGATTGTCAGCAACCTGGGCCTTGAGCGCCGTGACGGATTTGATGATGGTGGAGTCCTGACCGATATCGGCACTCAAATCCTCGGTGAAGGTGGCGGTACTACTGACTTTCCAGGCGAACAAACCCGCAATGCGGCCGATCAACTCATTATTCGAGTCGCCGTTCAGGAACTTGGTCTGGCGTGCGCCGGGACCGGCTTCCAGATCCAAGGTTATCGTGTCTCTATTTATTACCCGCCGACCGTAACCGATTACTTCAGTCGTGCGATAATCAAAACCGGCGAAACGGTCGTTTTCATAGCCAAGGCTGCCGAAGACGTAGCTCAGTGCATCCAATTTGTAATCGCTCTTTCCAGTAACGGTATAGCGCTCGGCGGTAGTGACATCCTCACTCGACGAATTGAGAATCTCGATCTTGCCGGCATGACGCCATTGATCCCGTTCATAGGTGATACCACCGCGACCGGTAATCGATTGGGTCGAGGTATTACCGCTGGTCTTGACGATGCCGAGTTCCGCGTCGCCCTTCCAGGGTTTGGTGACGGCCTCGTCGGCGAAACCGGGGCCGGCCATCGCCAGCAGCATCGCGCCGCCTATTACGTACTCATTTTTTAACGCCATGCTGATCTCTCCTTGTAATCGAAAATTTGCGAAATTCATGGGGCCTGATGACGGACCCGTCAGTGTCATCCTGTTTTGTCTGATGCGTCCTGCCTACTCTCCTCAAACGTAACCTGACTAACGATGACATCCAGGCGCAATCATAGTGACTGCCAAGATGCATGAATACACCCCGAATCCACATTTAACTTTTGTTAACAATTGCTCGGCGATGCATATCAAGGATAGAGAAGCATCCAGTCAATAGGACTAGATAGGCGTGAACCGCATATGAACCTTGGCCTTGATGACCAGGCGTGCACTGACCATTTTAGTCTTGCGTACGGAGAGATTGTCGGCGATGACGTGGAATGTTTTGTCGCGCGGAAGACCGGTTCATCTATCGGTCATCACTCAGAAGGTCATGAGATAAACGGTGGCTTCACTCATGACCTTCTGAGCAATAAACCCGCCACCGCTTCGGCGGCGCGCTGATCGGCATCTTGCCGCAAATTTAGATGAATCTCGCTAAAAGTCGCCGCGAGTTGCACGCGGCCCGGTTTATCATTCAATAAATGCACAACGGCGGCGGCTACATTGGCCGGCGTCGCCGCGTCCTGTATCAATTCCGGCACCAAGGCGCGGCCCGCCAACAAATTGGGCAACGAATAATGCGGCACCTTCACCAGCCGTTGCGCCAGCCAATAGGTGAACGGCGACAAACGGTAGGCCATCACCAGCGGACATTTGAGCAGCAAGGCTTCCAAGGTGGCGGTACCCGAGGCCACCATCACCGCGTCGGCGGCGGTGAGCACCCGGTGAGCCTTGCCCTGCACGATAGTCACCGGCAAGCGCGGCGCCAATGTCTGTAAGCGGGCAGCGAATAATTCCTGCGTGGCGGCTGTCGCCAACGGTGCGACGAAACGCAGTCCCGGCCGCCGCTCGGCGCACAAGCGCGCCGCTTCGATAAAGATTTCGCCCAAGGCCCGCACTTCACTCATGCGGCTGCCAGGCATGATCGCGACCACCTCGCCGTCCTGCGGCAAATGCAGTTCGGCGCGCGCGGCATGACGATCGGGAATTAGCGGCAAGGTATCGGCCAGCGGATGGCCGACATAACACACCGGGATGTGATGGGTCTCGTAAAAAACCGCCTCGAAGGGAAACAGGGTCAGCATCAAATCCACCGAGCGGGCGATTTTGGGCAAACGATATTGTCGCCACGCCCATACCGACGGACTGACGTAATGCACGGTGGGAATACCCGCCATTTTCAATTGGCGCTCCAGGCCCAGATTGAAATCCGGCGCATCGATACCAATGAACACGTCGGGTGGCTCGGCGAGAAAATGCCGCACCACCGCCTTGCGGATGGCGAACAATTCGCGTAAATGCCCCAGTACTTCGGTAAGGCCCATGACCGCGAGTTTTTCCGAGGGAAACAGCGCCTCGCAACCGGCGGCGATCATGCGCGGGCCGGCGATGCCGGTGAATACAGCGGCGGGATAGCGTTGTTTGAGCGCGGCGATCAGACCGGCGCCGAGCAAATCGCCCGAGGCCTCGCCTGCGACTATGCCGATACGAATCATCCTAAAAGCCGCGGATGCAAACCACGGAGTTCACCGTGGACACGGAGAATCAGGATATTGTGGCATTGGGCAAGCTCACCTGTTGAGTAACTTCGGCAAGGGCGCGCAGCCGTTGATTTTCCTCCGTGATCTCTGTGGCCTCTATGGTCAACTGCTTTTTCAGGATCATGAACGGCTTTAACGGATGATGCCGCGGCTGGATTTTTCCAGAAAGCGGATCATCTCGCCTACCTCGGGCGTCTCCTCGGCCAAGATGCGCATCTGTTCCATCGCATCTTTCAAAATGAGATTGGAGCGATAGAGAAATTTATAGGCGCGGCGCAACTGGGCGATGGTCTCGCTGCTGAAACCGCGGCGACGCAGGCCTTCGACGTTGAGGCCGTGCGGCGCGGCGGGATGACCGGCGACCATCACATAAGGCGGTACGTCCTTGGTGATGCCGCTACCGAAGGCGGTGAAACTGTGAGCGCCCAGGGTGCAGAATTGGTGCACTTGAGTGAAGCCGCCGAGTATCACCTGGTCTTCCACCACCACGTGACCGGCCAACGAGGCATTGTTGGCGAAGATGGTCTGATTGCCGATCAGGCAATCGTGCGCGAGATGAACGTAGGCCATGATCCAGTTGTCGTGACCGAGACGGGTGACGCCGCCGCCTTGAACGGTACCGCGATTGAAAGTGCAGAATTCACGGATGACGTTGCGGTCGCCGATCTCCAGCAAAGTGGGCTCGCCTAGATATTTCTTATCCTGCGGCATCTCGCCCAATGACGAGAACTGGAAAATTTTATTGTCGCGGCCGATGCGGGTGGGACCGTTGATGACCACGTGTGGACCCACCCAGGTACCCGCGCCGATGACCACCTCGGGACCGATGATGGAATACGGCCCGATGTGCACATCCCCCGCCAACTCGGCCTTGGGATCGATAATCGCGCGCGGATCGATCAAACTGCCACTTCCCGGTGGGCGCACATCAAATCGGCGCTGGCCGCGATCCGGCCGTCCACTTTCACTTCGCCGCTGAATTTCCAGACACCGCGCATGGCCCGCGTCAGCTTGACCTCGAGGATCATTTGATCGCCGGGTTCGACCGGTTGCTTGAAGCGGGCATTGTCGATGGCAGCGAGATAATAGGTTGAACCGCTGGCGGGCGTGGTCTGCGCGGTTTTAAATGCCAGAATCCCGGTGGCCTGCGCCAAGGCTTCGAGGATCAATACACCGGGCATCACCGGTCGGCGCGGAAAATGGCCGGTGAAGTAGTGTTCGTTGAAGGTAACATTTTTCAGCGCCACCAGTGATTCACCCGGTGTATAGCTCAACACCCGGTCGATCAGCAAAAACGGATAGCGGTGGGGCAGGTATTTCAACACCTCGTGAATATCCATCGCACAGCCCGCGCCCGCGACGCCTTTCGCTTCCCCGGCCCCGCATTCCGCTTCGCCGTTTTTCAGCGGTACTTCATCTGTCATGGTAATGATCCTTGAACTGAAATCTCATTCGCCATCGCGCTCTTTGGAAATTTTTTCCAAACGCCGCAGACGACGCGCCATATCATCGAGCTGATGAAACCGCGCATAATTTTTCCGCCAGTCACGATTGGGCTCCAGCGGTGTGCCCGAGGAATACAAGCCGGGTTCGCGGATGGAATGCGCGACGAAGGACATGCCGGTGATATGCACGTCATCCGCGATCTCGGTGTGTCCGACGATGCCCACGCCACCGCCGATGGTGCAGCGTGCGCCGATCCTGGCGCTGCCGGCGATCCCCGTGCAACCGGCAATCGCGGTGTGCGCACCAATGTGCACATTGTGAGCCACTTGAATCTGATTATCCAGCTTGACCCCGTCCTCGATGACGGTATCGTCCAGGCTGCCCCGGTCGATAGTGGTATTGGCGCCGATCTCCACATCGTCGCCGATGGTGACGGCGCCCAGCTGCGGCACCTTCACCCATAGCCCACCGGCGTTAGCGAAACCGAAACCGTCGCTGCCGATGACCACTCCCGGATGAATCACCGCGCGTTTACCGATACGGGTGCGCTCACCGACCGAGACATTGGCCAGCAAACGGCTGCCTTCACCGATGACGCTGCCGCGCGCGACCACGCAACCGGGACCGATGGTCGCCCCGGCGGCGATCTGCACCTGTTCTTCGATCACTGCATTGGCATCGATCCAGGCGCTGGGATGCACATCGCTGGCAGGGTGGATCACCGCGCGCGGATGACGGCCCTCGGCGCGCGGACGGACCGGCACCAGTAAGGCGGCGATCCGGGCATAGGCTAGGTAGGGATCGCTCGCCACCAAAGCATGGGTGGCACAACCGTCCAAGTAATCTTCGGAGAGTATCACCGCCGACGCCGCGGTCGCGGGGAGATGTTTGGCATAACGCGGATTGGATAAAAAGGAAATGTCGCCGGCCCGGGCGTTTTGCAGGGTAGCCACTCCGCTGATGACGCAGCCTGTATCGCCGCGGACACGACCGTCGACGTATTCGGCCAGCTGACCCAAGGTCGACATCGGCAATCCCCGGCCTGTTATTTGTTCTTAACCGCCGCGCCACCCGCGGAAGCACGCAGTTTCTCCAACACCTTTTCGGTGAGGTCGATGGTAGTGCTGGCGTAGGCGATCCCTTCGTAAACGATCAGATCGTAACCCTGTTCTTTACCGATTTTCTCGATGGCCTGCTGCACGAATTCCAACAGCTTGCCGATCTCCTCGTTACGGCGCAGATTGAGATCCTCGCGAAACTCGCCGGCGGTGCGGCGCAAATCGCGCTTCAGAACATCGACATCCCGTTCCACCCGGCGCCGTTCGCTTTCGCTCATCACCGCACCGTCGCGGGTCAGTTGATCTTCCATCTGCTTAAGTTTTTTCTGGCCGCTCTGCAATTCGACTTCTTTGGCTGAAAATTCTTCCTTAAGCCGTTTGGAAACCTCGTTGGCTTGCGGTGATTCCTCCAGCAGACGCGCCGCATTGACGTAGCCGATTTTCAGGTCGGCGCCCAACGCCGGCGCCATCGCCGCCAGCATCCCCATTAACAACCAAATCCGTTTCACCATCACGATCAACACTCTCTCTTGAATGATTAAAATCCGGCGCCCAAGGAAAATTGGAATATTTCCGTCTCGTCGCCGACCTGGTCATTTAACGCTTTCGCCAAACTAAAAGTCAACGGCCCGATCGGCGACAACCACACCGCGGACACACCCACGGCGTAGCGCAATTCACCGGCATCGAAGTGGTCGAAATCATCGTAGACATTGCCGCCGTCTAAGAAGGCACCCATCCGGAACGATTTATTATTCTCGCCGGCGAAGGGCGGCGTGAATAACAGCTCCAAACTTCCCATCACTCGGAAGGCGCCACCCAAGGAATTGTTGTTTTCTTTGGGTCCCAGCGAATTGGAACGGAAGCCGCGCACCGATCGAATGCCGCCGGCGTAATAGTTTTCGAGGAAGGGAAAACCGGTGGTATCGCCGTAGGCATCGCCGTAAGCGATCTCGCCGTCGGCCGAGAAGGTGAAACGCCGCGACAGTTGCTTATACCAAGTGCTGCGGTTGGTGGCCTTGTAATAGGTCAGGCCGCTGCCCGGCAAGGCGGTTTCCAGCGACAGACTTTCCAGCAGGCCAGCGGTGGGGAAAAAGGCCTCGTTACGGGTATCGTAAGACCAACCCATGGTCAGTTTGAAGACGTCGAATTGATCGCTATTGGCGTTGAGATAATCGAGATAACGTTGCGGTGTCTGCGACGTGGTGTTGATCGCCGTATGTTCGTAGCCCAGCGCAAACCGCAGGCTGTCGAATTCACTCAACGGATAACCGTAATTCACGCTGGCGCCGAAGGCATCGGCGGTGAAATCGGCCACGTCGGCTTGACCCGCGTCAGTGGTGCGGGAAAATATCCGGAACCCGCGGCTCAAACCATCCAAGTTGTAATAAGGGTTGGTATAGGAAAAACTGTAGATCGTATTCACCTGGCTATTGTTGATCTGCGCGCTGACCCGTTTGCCGGTGCCGAGAAAATTGTCCTGAGTGACGCTGGCGTTGAGCAATACGCCCTGTGATTGCGAAAAACCGATACCCGCCATCAAGCTGCCGAAGGACGAACGTTCCTTGACGTTGTAATTCACATCCACCTGATCGTCGATACCGGGCACCGCCGGTGTTTCGACATTCACCTCGTCGAAATAACCGAGACGCTGCAAGCGGACCCGCGACCGGTTCACTTGTTCGGTGGATATCCAGCCGCCTTCCATTTGCCGCAGCTCGCGCCGCAGCACGTCGTCACGGGTGCGGGCGTTGCCGCTGACATTCATGCGCCGCACATAAACCCGCTTATTCGGTTCGACGAAGAAGGTCAACTTGACGGTGCGCTGCTCGCGATCCACGTCCGGCACGGGATTGATATTGGCGAAGGCATAACCCTCTTTACCCAGACGCTCATTGATGTGGGTGGCGCTTTCGGTCACTTCGCGTCGTGAAAACAGCTCGCCGGGCGCGATACTGATCAAGGCCTTTAATTCAGGCTCCGGCACCTTCAATTCACCGGCGAGTTTCACTTCCTTGACAGTGAACTGTTCGCCTTCGACCAGAGTGATGGTGATATAAACGTTTTTCTTGTCCGGACTGATCGCCACCTGGGTGGAATCGACGCTGAAATCGATATAGCCGCGGTCCAAATAAAAGGAACGCAGGGTTTCCAAATCCGCCGCCAGCTTCTGTTTGGAATACTGATCGTTTTGATTGAGCAGCGACATCAACGTCGAGGGGCCGAGCTGCAAGATACGCAGTAATTCAGCGGCGGTGAACCGGCGGTTGCCCACTAGATTGATTTCCTGGATCTTGGCGACCTGGCCCTCGTCGATAAGCAAGCCGATCTCCACCCGGTTACGGTCCAGCGCGGTCACCGTGTTGGTGATCTTGATCCCATATTTACCGCGCGCGAAATATTGCCGCTCCAGTTCGCGTTCTACCTGATCGAGCGTCGAGCGGTCGAATATCCGCCCTTCGGCCAAACCGATCCGCTTCAAAGCCTCGGTCAATTCGTCGCTGCTGATGTCTTTATTGCCGCTGAGATTGACCTTGGCGATCGACGGCCGCTCCTCGACCACCACGATCAAACTGCCGCCGTCCCGCTGCAATTTCACGTCGGCGAAAAACCCGGTTTTGGACAAAGCGCGCACCGCCTCCGCGGCGCGGGAGTCGTCGATGGTGTCACCGACGCTGACCGGCAGATAATTGAACACTGTGCCAACTTCGATACGCTGTAGACCTTCGACGCGGATATCCTCGATACGGAACGCGGTGAAAGCCTGCGCCGTGGTGGAGACGAGACAGGCCAGGCCTAGCATCAAGGCGATGATTTTTCTTTTTAACAACGGCACGGAACACTCACTTGAATAATTGGACGACGTCGTTATATATGGCAACGGCCATCAGCATCAGCAACAGCGGCACACCCACCCGCTGCCCCATAGCCTGTGCGGCATCGGATACCGGACTCCCCTTCATCATTTCGATGAGGTAATACAGCAAATGACCGCCGTCCAGCAGCGGGATGGGCAGCAGGTTCAAAACCCCCAAACTAATGCTGACGATGGCGAGAAACGTCAGGAAGGCCACCAGTCCCACCTGCGCGGAATAACCGGCGTACTTGGCGATACTGATCGGGCCGCTGATATTGGACACCGACACATCGCCCGCCACCATGCCCCACAACATGCGGAGGGTCAACACCGACATGTCCCAGGTTTTTTCCACGGCGATGCTCATGGCATCCAGCGGCGAATAACGCACCAGAGTCACGTATTCCTTGCCTAAGTCCTCGGGCACCGCCACCGCCGCGCCGACATAACCGATGTCACCCTCCTTGGCCGTGCGCCGGCCGGGCTGTAAATCCACCACCAAACGCGCGCCGGCGCGGTCGATTTCGGTACGAATCAATTGATCCGGGCGGGCGCGGACATATTCCACCCAATTATCCCAATCGGACACCGGCCGTCCATCGCTGGAAACGATGCGGTCGCCCGCCTGCAAACCGGCCTGCTCGGCCGCGCCGCCGGGTTCGAGATGACTGATCACCGGCGGAATACTGGGACGCGCCGGCTGTATGCCGAGGGCATCGAGCAGATTACCCTGTTGCAGATCTTTTTGGATCGAACGCAACTGCAACTGATGCACGCGCGCCACGCCCTGTTCATCGCGGGTATGCACGTCGATTTGTTCGTCGCTCATGGTGTTTTCGAGCAGGGACATCACCGCATTCTGCCAGCTGTCCACCGCTACACCATCCACCGCGGTAATCGTTTCGCCGGGAATGAAGCCAGCCTCGGCGGCCAGCGATCGCGGCGCTACGCTGCCGACGACGGGTTTGACGCCGTCCACTCCCAACACGAACACCAGCCAATACACGGCGATGGCCAGCATGAAATTGAAGAGTGGCCCGGCCAGCACGATGGCGAAGCGTTTGCCGACCGCTTGACGGTTGAAAGCGCGATGCGCTTCATGCTCGGCCACCTCGCCTTCACGTTCGTCGAGCATGCGCACATAACCGCCGAGCGGAATCGCCGCCAACACGTATTCGGTTTGATCCGGGCCGCGGGTAATGCGCCAGATCGGTTTGCCGAAGCCGATGGAAAACCGCAGCACCTTGACGCCCAGCCGGCGCGCCACCCAAAAATGACCGAACTCGTGCACCGCGATCAACAGCGCCAGCGCCAGCAGAAAAAAGAAGAGTGAGGTGAATATGCTGCCCATGAGTCCTACCTGCTTATCCGCGCCACGCTTTCGCGCGCCACGGCGCGGGCATGGGCATCGTCTTCGAATATCCGCTCCAGCGAAATCGCCTCACGGGCCGGGACATCGCTCAAGGCGGCTTCCACCACGGCGGCGATGGAGGTAAAAGTTATCCGCTCGTCCAGGAATGCCTGCACCGCCACTTCATTGGCGGCATTCAATACCGCGGTCGCGGTACCGCCCCGCTCCATCGCCTGGTAAGCCAGATCCAGACACGGGAAACGCGCGCGATCCGGCGCGGCGAAATGCAGAGTCGCGATATCGAACAGATTCAAACGCCGCACCCCGGACTCGATACGTTCCGGCCAGGCCAGGGCATGGGCGATGGGGGTACGCATGTCCGGGCTGCCGAGTTGGGCGAGTATCGAGCCGTCAATATATTCCACCATGGAGTGGATGACGCTTTCGGCATGCAATACCACTTGCACCTGCTCCGGCGTGGTGTCGAACAGCCAACAGGCCTCGATCACTTCCAACCCTTTGTTCATCATGGTCGCTGAGTCCACCGAGATTTTGCGGCCCATCACCCAATTGGGATGCGCGCAGGCCTGGGCCGGAGTGACATTGGTCAACTCGGCGAGCGGGGTGTCGCGGAACGGACCGCCGGACGCGGTGAGCAGGATCTTGCTCACTCCCAGCGCGGCCAACCCGCCGTGGCATTGCGCGGGTAGACATTGAAAAATCGCGTTGTGTTCACTGTCCACCGGCAACAACTGCGCGCCGTGGGCGCGCACCTCGTCCATGAACAAGCGGCCCGACATCACCAGCGCTTCTTTATTGGCCAGCAAGATCCGTTTGCCGGCCCGCGCCGCCGCCAGGATCGGCAACAAGCCCGCCGCGCCGACGATGGCGGCCATCACGATATGAGCGACGGGATGGGCGGCGGCGTGAGCTACCGCTTCCGCGCCGGCCAACACTTCGATCGCCGCATCGATGCCGCGCAAACGCGCGCGCAATTGTTCGGCGGCGGCGGCGTCAGCCAGCACCGCCAGCTCGGGATGAAACACCCGGCATTGCTCGGCGAGCCGCTCGACGTCGCTGTGCGCGGCGAGTGCCACCACCCGGTAACGGTCGCGGTGGCGCGCCAGCACATCCAGCGTATTCACGCCGATGGAACCGGTGGCGCCCAATACCGTCACGCCGATCATGTCAACCACGCTATCAATGCCATACCTACATAAAATACCGGCGCCGCCGCCGTGATGCTGTCGATGCGATCCAAGGCCCCGCCGTGCCCCGGTAAAAATCGGCCGCTATCCTTCACACCCGCCTCGCGCTTAAAGAGGCTCTCCAGCAAATCGCCCACCACGGAGATCACCACCACCGCCACGCACAAGGCCACGAACAAGATCGCCACCACAAACGGGATATTAAAGATGAATGCGCCAGCCACCGCCACCAGCAAAGAGGCGGCCGCACCACCCAACACCCCTTCCCAGGTCTTGCCCGGACTCACCCGCGGCGCCACCTTGCGCCGGCCGAAACGGCGACCGGCGAAATAGGCCCCGCTGTCGGCGGCCCACACCAGTACGAAGAGAAACAAGACGTAGGCGGGGCCGGTGGCCGGGTCGCGATGCAAAGCGGTCAAGGCCAGCCAGGGCGGCAACAAAACCGCCAATCCGGCTAATGCGCCGCCCAAGCGGGTTTTGGGCAACCCCTGCGCGCCAATTTGATAACGGTAGATCCACGCCGTCGCGCAGGCCCACCATATCACAGCGGTCGCGGCGATCCCACGGATGACATCGGCCGGCGGCGGCGCGTACATGGCGAACAGCAGACCGCTACCGATCAGCAGTACGAAAACGAGGCGCGCCGTCGTCGGCAAGGCCACCAGCCGCGACCATTCCAGCGCGGCCACCACCACCACCGCGGCGAGCAGCATGGCGAAATACATCGAGGGCAGGGCGAGCACGCCCCATACGAACAAGGGAATCAGGACGGCGGCGGTCAGCAGGCGCTGTTTAAGCACCTTTACTCTGCTCCACCTGTTCTCCGGTGCGACCGAAACGACGCTGGCGACCAGCGTAGGACAACAAGGCTTCGTCGAAGGCGCGGCTGTCGAAATCCGGCCACAGCACGTCGGTGAAATACAGTTCCGAATAGGCGAGATGCCATAACAAAAAATTACTGATGCGCTGCTCACCGCCGGTACGAATGAATAAATCCGGCTCGGGCAGACCGTGCAGCGCCAGATACGTCTCCAGCAATTCAGGGGTGATGTCCGTCGCACGCAACTCACCCGCTTCGACCTTCGCGGCAATACGCCGGGTGGCTTGAACCACGTCCCACCGCCCGCCGTAATTGGCGGCGACCACCAGGGTGAGGCCGGTATTGTTTTTTGAAAGCGCCTCCACGGCGGCGATTTCTTCCTGCAAACGCGGCGCGAAGGCACTGCATTCGCCGATCACTTTCAGGCGCACATTGTTTTCATGGAGTTTTTTGCTTTCGCGTTGCAGCGCGGTGATGAACAGCTCCATCAACAGGCTCACCTCTTTTTCCGGGCGCCGCCAGTTTTCGCTGCTGAAGGCGAACAAGGTGAGTACCTCGATACCCTTTTCACCGCAGGCGCGCACCAGCTGCCGCACGGTCTCGACCCCGGCCTTGTGGCCGGCGACCCGCGGCAGAAAACGCTTTTTGGCCCAACGGCCGTTGCCATCCATGATGATGGCCACATGGCGGGGCAGGCCGTTGCCGGCGGGGATTGTTTGCGGCTTTTTAGACATAAGTAATTTAGAAGGAACTCGTACGCCTTCGCCCTCGGGGACCGCCACGCGGCATACACCGCGAGAGCTTGCAGTTGACGCAGGCCCTCCCGCCGCGCTGTGCCGTTAAATCTCCATCAACTCTGATTCCTTGGCGGCCAACATCTTGTCCACCTCGGCGATGTACTTGTCGGTGAGTTTTTGAATCTCGTCCTGGGCACGGCGGTCGTCGTCCTCGGAGATCTGCTTGTCCTTGAGCAACTTCTTCAAGTCGCCGTTGGCGTCACGGCGGATGTTGCGGATCGCCACCCGCGCGCCTTCCGCTTCGCCGCGCACCACTTTGATTAAATCGCGGCGCCGCTCCTCGGTGAGCGACGGCAGGGGAATCCGGATCACCCCGCCCGAGGTATTGGGGGTCAATCCGAGATCGGAGGTCATGATCGCCTTTTCGATCGGCTGGACCATGCTCTTGTCCCAGGGCGTCAGCGTCAAGGTGCGGCTGTCCGCCACCGCCACGTTTGCAGCTTGGCTGAGCGGCACTTCGCTGCCGTAGAACGACACGGTGATGTGATCGAGCAAACTGGTCTGGGCGCGGCCGGTGCGGATCTTCACCAGTTCATCCCGCAGCGCGGCGATGCTCTTACGCATACGCGCGTCGGCCTGATTCTTGACGTCGCTGATCATGCACTTACTCCCCGTTGTACCAGAGTGCCCTCGTCGGCACCGTAGATGATGCGGCGCAGCGCGCCGGGCCGGTTGATATCGAACACCCGCAAGGGCATGTTGTAATCGCGGCACAACACAATGGCGGTGGCGTCCATCACCCCCAGTTTACGTTCCAGGGCCTCATCGTAAGTCAGTGTCGTGTAACGCTCGGCGGTGGGGTCTTTCACCGGGTCGGCGGTATATACGCCATCCACCTTGGTGCCTTTCAACAGCAGCTCGGCGCCGATCTCGATGGCGCGCAGACTGGCCGCCGAATCGGTGGTGAAAAAGGGGTTGCCGGTACCGGCGGCGAACACCACTACCCGGCCTTTTTCCAGATGACGGATCGCGCGCCTGCGGATGTAATCTTCGCAGATCTGATTGATCTTGATCGCCGACATCACCCGCGCCTGGGCGCCGCGCGCCTCCAGCGCATCCTGCATGCCGAGGGCGTTGATCACGGTGGCCAGCATGCCCATGTGGTCGCCGGTGACCCGGTCCACGCCGGACGCGGCGAGGCTGGCGCCGCGGAAGATGTTGCCGCCGCCGATCACCACCCCCACCTGCACGCCGTCCTCGATCAATTGGCACAACTCATCGGCGATGCGGCCCATCACCGCGGGGCTGATGGTGTCTTCACCATCGCCCATCAAAGCCTCGCCGCTGAGTTTCAGCAATATCCGTCGAAAATGGGGCGCACTCTCCGTGGCTGGCACTGACATTAACCTCCGCGAACCTGGGCCATCACTTCTTCGGCGAAGTTTTCCGATTTCTTCTCGATGCCTTCACCCACTTCGAAGCGCGCGAAGCCGGTGATGATGGCGTTGTGCTGTTTGGCCAGCTGTTCCACGGTCTGATCGGGATTTTTGACGAAGGGTTGACCGAGCAGGGTGATCTCACGCAGGAACTTGCTGACCCGGCCCATCACCATCTTCTCGACGATGTCGGCCGGCTTGCCGCTCTCGGCGGCCTGCGCCGTATAAATCTCTTTTTCCTTGGCGATCAGGTCGGCGGACACGTCGTTGGGGCCGAGCGCCACCGGTTTGCTCGCCGCCACATGCATGGCGATATCCTTGGCCAAGGCGACGTCGCCGCCCTTGACGCCCACCAGCACGCCGATGCGGCTGCCGTGCAGATACATGCCGACCTTGCCGCCCTCGTTACTCATCAAGTGGAAGCGGCGCACGGCAATGTTCTCGCCGAGCTTGGCGATCAGTGCGCGGCGCACCTCGTCCACGCTGCCGCCGCTGAGAGGCAAGCTCATCACGTCATCAACCGTGGCGGGCGATTTGGCCAACGCCACCTGGGCCAGTTCACCGGCGAATTTGATGAAGTCGTCGGCCTTGGCCACGAAGTCGGTCTCACAGTTCACTTCGATGATCACGCCGCGCGCGCCGTCCGCGCTCACCGCCGCCACGACGGTTCCTTCCGCCGCCACGCGGCCGGCTTTTTTGTCGGCCTTGGCCATGCCGGACTTGCGCATCGCCTCCACCGCGGCCTCGATGTCGCCGCCGGTTTCAGTCAAGGCCTTTTTGCATTCCATCATGCCGGACCCGGTGCGCTCACGCAGTTCTTTCACCAGCGCCGCAGTAATTTCCATAGTCCTAACCTCTCTTAACTTTAAAGGGTAATCGACGGTACGGCAGCCGTAAGCCCCGCCCGCATCATGCAGACCCGCCCGGCGCTATCGCCCAGACGGGAGGTTATTTGTATTATCGAAATCAAACGCGGTGCCGGAAAAAACCGAGCCTCCCGGCACCGCGGAATGATTTATCCCACGTCTTCCGGATCGATGGCACCGACTTGTTGCAGCGCGCTGGCCACCCGCTTCGGTTTCTTGATGGTTTGCTTCACGCCGGGTTCGGCGGGGCCTTTGCTGGCGACGGTGTCATCCATTTCGACGAATTCATCGCCGGGGGAGGTTTGCAACGCCACCGCCTTGCCATTCACCACGGCGTCAGCCACGCCGCGCACATAGAGTTGCACCGCGCGCACCGCGTCGTCGTTGCCGGGGATGATGTAATCGATGTTCTCGGGACTGTTGTTGGTGTCCACCACGCCGATGACCGGGATGCCCAACTTCTTGGCCTCGGCCACCGCGATGTTCTCATTACCGACGTCGATCACGAACAAGGCGTCGGGCAGACCGGGCATGTCCTTGATGCCGCCCAAGCTGCGCTCCAGCTTCTCCAGCTCACGGCTGAGGCCCAAGGCCTCTTTCTTGCTGAATCGCTCCAGACTGCCGTCTTGGCGCATGGCGTCCAGCTCTTTCAAGCGGCGGATCGACTGGCGGATGGTCTTGAAATTGGTGAGCATGCCGCCCAGCCAGCGTTGATTGACGTAAGGCATGCCGCAGCGCTTGGCTTCTTCCTCGATGGCCTGCTGCGCGGAACGCTTGGTGCCGACGAACAGGATGGTGCCCTTCTTGGAGGCAAGACCGCTGATGAAATTGGTGGCCTCGTCGAACAGAGGCAGGGTCTTTTCCAGATTGATGATGTGAATCTTATTGCGGTCCCCGAAAATATACTGGGCCATTTTGGGATGCCAGTAACGGGTCTGATGACCGAAGTGCACGCCGGCCTCAAGCATCTGGCGCATGGAAACAGTAGCCATGTAAAACTCCTCTTATATAGGGTTAAACCTCCATACATCCCATACACCAACCCGACTAGCGGGCACCCTGATGTATGTGCCGATGTATGTGTGAAGTACACTGTGAGTGTCGGCCTAAGCGGCGCGCCCCGCGCCGTCGCCGGTATGAATACCGTCTCGGAAGGGGACCGCCTCGGCCATCCGGCCCACAGCAGGTATCGTTACGTTTTCGTAGCGCCGGCGGGGTGAAAACACACCACCACATCCCCAGCGATCCGGCGCGCTTTATACCATAAACCCGCCCACCAGCTCAATAAAATAATCTCGGGATTTCCCGCCACTGGTGGCAAGGTCGAGGCGATCAGTGGACTTATCAAAACAAAAAACGCGCTCCTGCCTGCAGGATCGCCCAGGGGATTCAGCCTATGTGCAGCCGTCCCCGCTGCCGTTATAGCTGACACTGGCGGACGGATAACGGTAAGATCACGCCTCCGGCATGCCGGTCCAGGGTAGTGAGACCAGTTATCCGACTCGCTTGAATCAACTTACACAATAAGCAGTTATTCCTAATGAGCGTAAGCATTAAAACAACGGACGAGATCGCCAAGATGCGGGTGGCGGGACGCTTGGCGGCGGAAGTGCTGCACATGATCCGCCCCTACGTGCAGGCCGGCGTCACTACCGAGGAGCTGGACCAGCGCTGCCACGACTACATCGTCAACGTCCAGCAGGCCATCCCCGCGCCGCTCAACTACCACGGTTTTCCCAAATCCATCTGCACCTCGGTCAATCACCAGGTCTGCCATGGCATACCCGGCAAAAAGCGCCTCAAGCACGGCGATATCGTCAATATCGACGTCACTGTCATCAAAGACGGTTTTCATGGCGACACCAGTAAGATGTTCTTCGTCGGCGAAGCCAGCCCCCTCGCCCGCCGTCTGGTGCAAGTCACCTATGAGTGTATGCGGATAGGCATAGAAATGGTGAAGCCGGGGGTGCGGCTGGGCGACATCGGCCACGCCATTCAACAACACGCCGAGTCCTATAACTACTCCGTGGTGCGCGAGTATTGCGGCCACGGCATCGGCCGCCAGTTTCATGAAGACCCCCAGGTACTGCACTACGGCAAACCGGCTACCGGCCTGTCGCTGGAGCCGGGCATGACCTTCACCATCGAGCCGATGATCAACGCCGGCAAGCGAAACGTGAAATTGTTGCCGGACAATTGGACGGTGGTCACCAAGGACCACAGCCTCTCGGCCCAATGGGAGCACACCCTGTTGGTGACCGACAGCGGCTTCGAGGTGTTCACCAAATGCCCGGACGACGACATTTGATCGGTTCCGCCCCCCCCGCCGCGGCCAGCGCGCCCGTCACCGCCTTTGACGATCCCGCCCTGGCGGCGGCCCTCGCCGGCGCCGGCCCGACGGCGATCAAACTCTTCCGCGACGCCCTCAAACTCGCCAATCAGCAACTCAAGAATGATTTTCTCGGCGGCACGCCCGCACACCCACTGGTGACGCGCCGCGCCCGCCTCGTCGACCAGCTGCTGCAAAAAATCTGGCCCCATTGGTTCGCGGCCCACACTGACGACGTGGCCCTGGTGGCGGTGGGCGGCTACGGCCGCGGCGAACTGCACCCCGGCTCGGACATCGACTTGCAGATCCTCATTGAGCCGGACCGCCGCGAAGCGCTGCGCGGCCAATTGGAAGAGTTCCTCACCTTTCTGTGGGACATCGGCCTGGAAGTGGGCCACAGCGTACGCAGCGTGGCCGAGTGCGCCGAAGAGGCGGCGAAAGACATCACCGTCGCCACCAATCTGATGGAAGCGCGCCATCTGGCGGGAACCCTCAGTTTGTACGAAGCCATGCGCGAAGCGGTGAGCCCGCCGCGCATCTGGTCCAGCCTGGCCTTCTTTCAGGCCAAGCTACTGGAACAGATCAACCGCCACCATAAATATCACGACACCGCCTACAACCTCGAACCCAACATCAAGGAAGGACCCGGTGGCCTGCGCGATATTCAAGTGATCGGCTGGGTGGCCAAACGCCATTTCGGCGCGACCACCCTGCACGATCTGGTCGATCACCGTTTTCTCACCGAGGCCGAATACCAGACGCTGATCGAAGGCCAGGATTTCCTGTGGCAGATCCGCTTCGCCCTGCACACCCTCACCTGCCGACGCGAAGACCGTCTGTTGTTCGATTATCAGCGCAGCCTGGCCGATCAATTCGGCTACCGTGACGGCGGCCCCAGCCTGGCGGTCGAGCAATTCATGAAGCAGTACTACCGCACGGTGATGGAGCTGAGCCGCCTCAACGAGATGTTGTTGCAGCTGTTCGAAGAAGCGATCCTCTACGCTGCCGAACCCGGCGCACCCACCCCCATCAACAAACGCTTCCAGAGCCGCAAAGGTTTCATCGAAGTGGTCAACGAGGGCGTGTTCAAGCGTTACCCGTTCGCGCTATTGGAAATATTTCTGCTGCTGGAACAACATCAGGAATTAAAGGGCGTGCGCGCCGCCACCATCCGGCTGATCCGCAACCACGGCCACCTCATCGACGACAAATTCCGCAACGACCTGCGCCACCGCGCCCTGTTCATGGAGATCCTCCGCCAGCCGCGCGGGGTGAGCGAACAACTGCGGCGCATGAACCGTTACGGCGTGCTGGCCGCCTACCTGCCGGCCTTCGGCAAAATCGTCGGTCTGATGCAGTACGATCTGTTTCACGTCTATACCGTGGACGAGCACACCCTCACCGTGATCCGCAATCTGCGCCGTTTCACGCGGCTCGAATACGCCAAGGAATTTCCGCTGTGCAGCGAGATCATGCAACAGCATATTCCCAAGCAGGAGCTGTTGTATCTCGCCGCGCTGTTTCACGACATCGCCAAGGGCCGCGGCGGCGATCACTCCGAGCTCGGCGAACAAGAGGCGCTGCACTTCTGTCTGCATCACGGTTTGAGCCAATACGATGCGCGCTTGGTGGCTTGGCTGGTACGCCGTCATCTCATCATGTCGATGACCTCGCAGCGCAAGGACATCAGCGACCCGGACGTCATCAACGAATTCGCCCTCACCGTACGCAGCCCGGTGCATTTGAATTATCTGTATCTGCTCACCATCGCCGACATCCGCAGCACCAATCCCTCACTATGGAATAGCTGGAAAGACACGTTGCTGCTGGGTCTCTATACCGCCACCATGCGCGTCATCCGCCGCGGCCTGGACAATCATCTCGATCAGGCGGAACACATCGCCGCGATGCGCGCCGAGGCGCGCCAGCTGCTGCAAACCTATGGTAATGATGAGGAGATCATCGAGCGGGTGTGGCGGGATTTTCCGGACGACTACTTCGTGCGTTATAACGCCGATGAAATCGCCTGGCATACCCAGGGCATCATTCAGAGCGCCCCCGCCGAACGGCCGCTGATCCTGGTGCGCCATCAAACCAAACGCGGCGGCACCGAGATATTCATTCATACCCCGATCGACGACCGACTGTTCGCGCGCACCACCCACGCCCTCGATCAAATGGGTCTCAATATCGTCGATGCACGTATCATCGGCTCGCGTGACGGCCTGACCCTCGACACTTACATCGTGCTCGAAGACACCGGCCAACCGATCAGCAATCCCTATCGCATCGAAGACATCTTCAGCAAACTGCGCGCAAGCCTGACCGGTCTCGACCACGAACCGTCCATAACCCGCCGCCAGCCGCGCCAGTTCAAACACTTCGCCATCACCACCCAAGTCTCGTTCAGCGTCGACGAGCGCAACCAAAAAACCGTGATGGAACTCATGACCATCGACCGTCCCGGCCTGCTGTCGCGGGTAGGACAGGCGCTGATGGAATGCGACGTGCGCCTGCACAATGCCAAGATCGCCACCTTCGGCGCGCGGGTCGAAGACATCTTCCACATCACCGACCACCAGAACAAACCGCTGGCGCGCGACGAACAATTCCAGTGTCTGCGCGAGACCATCGTCCGCTACCTCGACACGCCGACACAGAATCGCTGACCGCCGCCATGCCCCCTCCCGCCCCGCTACGTTCGCTGCAACGCCACGGCCTGCCCGCCCTGTTGGCGCTGAGCTCGTTGCTGATCGCCCTACTCGGTGACAGCGCCGCCGAGGCGCTGCGCTACCAACGCGAGCCGATACTCGCCGGCGAGGTCTGGCGTCTCTTCACCGGCCACATCGTGCACCTCAGTTGGTCGCATTTGTGGCTCAACCTCGGCGGACTGGCATTGATCTGGTTTTTATTTCACCACCAACTCAGCGCCGGGTTGTGGTGGCTGGCATTGCTGGTGAGCAGCCTGGTGGTGAGCGGTGGTTTTTTATTATTCGATCCCGCACTCGAATGGTACGTGGGTTTATCCGGCATCCTGCACGGCCTCTTCATGGCGGGCTTGATCGCCGGTTTGCGCGCGGGCGCATGGGCTGATTGGCTGTTGCTCAGCGCGGTGGCGGCCAAACTGATCTGGGAACAACTCTACGGCGCCCTGCCCGGCAGCGCCGAAGCCGCGGGCGGCAACGTCATCGTGGCTGCGCATTTGTACGGCGCGATCGGCGGCGCGGCGGTCGCGCTGGCACTGCGGTTTTATCAGCGGCGCAAAAGCGGTGAACGCGTCAGCAGTTGAAATAGGGGGCTAGTCCGCCCCAGCTTCCTCATTCAACCGATACCCCCTATTCAGCTGGTAAGCTACGGCGAGCATCGCGACCCGAATCGATCGCGAACGAAGCGGTTCATTCCATAGCGCATTCTACCCGCACTACTTAATAAGTTTTTTCAATGTAGATACCATCTCTCCCCTACCGCTACAAGCGGCATTTATGCCGCTTGTAGCGAATAAGCCTGTTGATGTTTCAGCACGCCAAAGCAGACGTGCACGATTTTTCGCATGACGGCA
>JAHFRV010000023.1 GCA_023266095.1 Gammaproteobacteria bacterium
CGCTCGCTTTTGGGGTGTACCGGTTTGTGCTGCTGCGGCTCCTGGCGGTGGCGCGGTTTGCCGCGTTGCTGCGGGCGGTGGCGGTGCACGGTGCCTTGCTGGTGATCGCGGTCAGCGTGTTTTGGGATGCGCTGGGGGGGGATGCCTTCAGCCTGTCGCTGGGTGTCCTGCTGTTTTTCTGGCAGTGGGCGCGGCTGGTGATGTACGCGATCGATCGCGCCGACGGCCTGGTGCCCGAGGATATTTCATGGCTGGATTATCTGGCGGTGTTCATCAGCCCCGGGGCCTTGCCCAACTGGAACTGGGGCGTGACCATCCCCCAGGGTTATGCCTATCTCGCTAATAATTTTCTCTGCGAGGATAAGAATAAGATCGTGATGAGCGGCGTGCGTCTGTTGCTGCTGGCGATGGCTTATCTCGTGTTATGGAACTGGCTGCATCATTTTTTCGTGGGTATCGCCACACGCTTCGGGGTGGAGGTCTTCGACGGTTACACCCGCGCCATGGTGCGGGCCTTCGTGGCCGGTGAAGAGGTCGGCACGGCCTCGGTGCTGGTGACCACCTTGCTGGATCTGATCCGCTTCATGATGTATTTTGCCGGCGTGGTGCATTTCAAGGTGGCGGTGTGGCGCTTGTGCGGCTACCGCGTCGATGCCTATTACAACCAGCCCTGGCTGGCGACCAATCTGGTGAATTTCTGGGGACGCTTCGCCTATCACTACCGCGAGTTTTTGGCGCGCGCATTTTATTATCCGGTGTTCTTCCGCTGGTTCAAACACGCGCCCCGCCTGCGGCTGCTGGTGGCGAGTCTGGCCGCCGCCGGTGTGGGGAATTTGATCTGGCATATCACCGAGCGGGTTTTTTTCCGCGAAATGGATGTGGAGAACTTGGCCTACGTGCTCGGCACCTGGCCGTATTTTTTAATGCTGGGCCTCGGTATCGGTCTGACCCAAGTGGTGCTGATGCGCAAAAAACGCACCCGCAAGCCCTGGCGCGCCGACCGCTGGTGGATCACCGATGTGCTGGCGGTCTATTTGACCTTGCAGTATTTTGCCCTGATCCATATCTTCGCCCGCCCGGTGGAGGGCAGTACGCAGTGGGATCTGTTCCGGCTGTTCGCGCGCGGCTTGGGCATCTTTCTGCCGGCCTGGCCGTGAGCCGTCCCGGTTCTATTGATGCGGCATGAAGATGTTTGCAGCCGCATCCCCTCACCCCCACCCTCTCCCAGAGGGAGAGGGTGTAAACAGTGGCCAGATGAAGTTGAAACTTCATCTGGCCGGCGCAATAAATCGTGAGAGGGTGATGTGATGAAATGGGCGAATCTACTCAGCGACGGCCCCTTGCCCTTGGTGATCGAACCGGAGGGAAAACCGGAAGCGGATTGCGGTAGCTTGTGCGCGTGGATCGCGGGCCACTTGCCCTGGCTGGAGGAGCGGCTGCTGGCCCACGGTGGCCTCTTGTTTCGCGGCTACTCGGTGTCGTCCGCCGCGGAATTCAGCCGGGTGGCGGAGGGCTTCGCCGGACCCCTGCGCGCTTATGCGGGCGGGGAATCGCCGCGGCGCGCCGTCACGGGCCGGGTCTACAATTCCACGGATTATCCCAGTCACCTGGACATTCCTCTGCACAACGAAATGTCTTACGCGAAGAGCTGGCCGCGCAAGGTGTTGTTTTATTGCCGGTGCCCCCCGCAACAGGGCGGCGAGACGCCCTTGGCCAACAGCCACGAAGTATTGCAATCATTAGCCGAGGACTTGGTGACGCGTTTTCGAGAGAGGGGAGTGAGCTATCTGCAGAATTTGCATGGCGGCTGGGGTTTGGGCAAATCCTGGCAGGCGGTGTTCGAGACCGATGACCGGGCGGCGGTGGAGGCATTTTGCCGGGAGGAAGCCATCGATTTTCGCTGGACCGAGCAGGGGATGGTGACCGAGGCGCGCCGCCCCGCGCTGATCACCCACCCGCTCAGCGGCGTGGAGGTGTGGTTCAACCAAGCCCACTTATGGCACGTGTCGAGCCGGGGTGAAAAGGAGAGCGCGGCCCTGCTGCGGGTTTGCGACGAGAGGCACCTGCCGCGCAATGCGCTCCACGGTGACGGCAGTCTCATTGACTCCGGTGATTTAGCAGCGATCCGCCAGGCCTATGCGGCACGGCAGATCGCCTTTCCTTGGCGGCGGGGTGATGTTCTGGTGTTGGATAATGTGCTGGTGGCGCATGGCCGCAAGTCCTTCGAGGGGGAGAGGGAGATTTTGGTGGCGATGGCCTGAGGCGGTTGGCTATGCCGGCGTGGTATTCGTTCCGGGGGCGCTCTACAGACTGCGGGATTTTTTACATGACGGTGCAATTGCTCGGTTGGCATTTAAATATAGTTTTTGAATTGTTGATGGTAGCAATTGCTAAAAGTTTTTTTCAGGCGCCAGTCGAGCATGCCCTCAAAGGCCATCTGGCTTTGCGCCGCAGTGCTTGCGTCGGACCTATTATCAATAATGTTAATCCATAAATTATGAAATTGGTTCTTTGCTGGGGCAATTGGGTCGTGGTTTGAAGAGACTGCTGCTGGCTTTATGAGTTTTTTGTCTGGAAGGGGTGTCGGGAATGTTTACATTTCCTGAATCGGCTTCGTTCGCAGATTTTCAAGATAACAAAAACAGAAGGAAAACGATTTGTTTATCAGACGGTAATAACTCTGGGCCTGAAACTTGCGTTACAGAGTAACCAAAGATTATTCGCTGGGGTTTTGCGGCCTCGGCGCCTGATTCTGTAAAAAGTACAGCACTCTGCCTGTGCTGGTTCTAAATGATCAAGTTGGCCTCCATGAGGGGGCTGGCTGTGCAGTTTAAGAAGTTAATAAAATCCAAGGAGATTCAACCATGTTTAACACTCCGAAGCTAAAGGGGTGGGCGTTAAGCGCCTGCCTGCTGGGACTTGTTGCAACCCCCCCGGCCTGGTCGGCGGACGTTATCCAGTTCGATGCGGATGGTCCCGCCCCCGCCAACGGGTCGATGCCCGTGGTGGCGTTTGACTGGATCCAGTCCAGTAATGTGATGACGGCGGCGCCCGGCTCAACGACACCGGCGTTTCCGCTGTTGCCGGGCCAGTCCAGGTCGGTACAGATGCTCAGCCATGGTGTGTTGAACGGGTTTGCGGATATCAATGGCAATCCGGCCGGCTCGCCGGCGGGGCTGAATACCAATTTTGAACTCACCTTTGTAGTGGGTTTCGGTGCGCGGGTGACCAATAATAATGGCACGTTGAGCTTCGGCCCCATCGACACCGACCCCAAATTCAAACAGTTCGTCGAGGTCTGGTATGACCAAGGGCCCTCGGTGAAGAGCGACGCGCTCAGCGGTTTGGGTTATGCGGGGGGCAGCACATTGATCTTGCGAGGCGAGGTCGTAGACATCAGTCAGAGCCCGCTGCCTATCAATGGCCCCCTGGTCACCTTTGACCAGTTTGGTGCCAATGACTTTCCTGGTGTGCAAACCCCGTATGGTACCGGCGGCATGCAGCTCACCGCGCGGGTGATCGAAGCCAACCCGGCTTTCTTCGTGAACAACTCGCTGCCGGTGGGATCGACCACCCTGTTCTTCAACCAATCGTTGCAGAACTTGTTTGCGCAAACCAATCCCTCCAAGAGTTTTGTGCGCGGTTCGGTGACGGACGGCCATCCGACTTTTAACCCCGTGCTGGGCGCAATTAATGGTCAATCCGGGCCCGACTTCCAGCAACAAGTGGACGCCAACAACAGCTTCACCGCGCCGCTGTGCACGGGCCAGATCGGCAACTTCGTTTGGAACGACCTCAATAGCAACGGCCTACAAAACGTGGGCGAGCCGGGTTTCGACGGCGTGCAACTGGTATTGCGTAATGCTGTGACCAACGCCTTGATCGGGACCACCAACACCGCGGGCGGCGGCCAGTACCTGTTCAGCGGCCTGTGCGCAGGCAGCTACCAGGTGACGGTAACCGAAGCCACCCTGCCCGCCGGTTTCGTCCCCACCACCAGCTTCGCGGGTGACACCGACCTGGACAACAACGGCAGCCCCGCCACGGTCATCCTGCCCGCCAACAACACCCAAGACCTGAGTATCGACTTCGGCTACCGCCAACCGCCCGCCTCCTTGGGCGACCTCGTGTGGAATGACCTGAACCGCAACGGCATCCAAGACGGCAACGAGCAGGGCATCAATGGACTGACCGTGCAATTGTTCGTATGTGGTGCGGATCCCAACGGCGCGCCGCTGGCAACGAAAGTCACCGCCAACGGCGGCCTCTACCTGTTCGACAACCTGGCCCCGGGCAGTTACTTCGTGAAATTCGCTCTGGCCGCGGGTTATGTCTTCAGCCCGATGGATGCGGGTAACGACAGTCTCGACAGCGACGCCAACCTGGCCACCGGCGTGACGGACTGCGTGGATCTCTCCCCCGGCGAAACCGACCTCAGCGTGGACGCGGGCATGAACCGTCCGGCGGAGTCCAGCCTGGGCAACTACGTGTGGGAAGACACCAACGCCAACGGTCTGCAGGACGACGGCAATACCGGTGTGCCCAATGTGACCGTCAACCTGTTCAACTGCGACGGCACCTCGGCGGGCAAACCCGCGGTGCTGACCGACGCCAACGGTTTCTATCAGTTCACGGGCTTGAGCGCGGGCCAATACTACGTGGTGTTCAACTTGAGCACCGCCGCCCCGGGCTTTGTGTTCACCACCCAGAATGTCGCCGGCAACAGCAATGAAGCCACCGACAGCGACGCCAATCCCTTCACCGGGAAGTCGGAACCCTGTGTGACCCTGGGCATCAACGAAGCCAATAATGACGTCGACGCCGGCGTCTACCAATACGCCGAATTAGGTGACCGGGTATGGTTCGACACCAACCAAAACGGCCTGCAAGACGGCGGCGAGAATGGCATTGCCAATGTGGCGGTCAATCTGCTTGACTGCGATAACCAGACCGTGATGGATACTATGCTCACCAACGCTAGCGGCAACTATCTGTTCACTGATCTGGTGCCGGGTCGTTACATGGTGGAGTTCGTCAACCCCAACCCCGGTGTGCTGGTGTTCACTTCAAAAGACGTGGGTGCCGATGACGCCGTGGATAGCGATGCCGATGTCACCACCGGCCGCACCACCAGTGCCTGCATCAAATTGGAGTCCGGTCAGAGCGATTTGGCCTGGGACGCGGGTCTTTATGAGCCGCTGAAGCCGAAGATCGACATCGAGAAGTCGACCAATGACGTGGATGCGGACAATCCCAACGGCACTGGCATCCCGCAGATCGCGCCTGGCTCGAAAGTGACCTGGACCTATACCGTGAAGAACACGGGTAATACGGCCCTCTCCAACGTGACCGTCACCGATGACCAGCCGGGCGTGGTGGTGAGCTGTCCCAAGACCAGCCTGGCGGTGGGCGAGACCATGATCTGTACGGCGATAGGAATGGCGGTCAACCTGGCCACGGACACCACCTTTACCAAGGTGTCGGGTACCTGCGGCGGCGTGCCCAATTCCACTCTGTACGAAAATATGGGCAAGGCCACGGGCAAGACCTTCCTGGGCGACGTGGTGCAAGACACCGACCCCAGCCACTACTGTAACCCGCGCACCACCACGGGTGCGGGCACCGGCACCCCCGGTTATTGGAAGAACCATCCCAATGCCTGGCCGGTGAGCAGCATCACCATCGGTGGCGTGGTCTACAGTAAGGCGAATGCCATCCTCTGGATGGGCGCCAAAGACGGCGACAAGACCGTGACCATGTTCCGCTCCTTGGTGTCCGCCAAGCTGAACGTGTTGATCGGCGCGGAGAGCAGCTGTATCGCCTCCACCATCACCGCGGCCGACAGCTGGATGAAGACCTACGGCCCGGTAGGCAGTAAGGTCGATGCCAGCAGCCAGGCCTGGAAGATCGGCGAGCCGTTGTATAAGAAGCTGGATGACTACAACAACGGTCTGTTGTGCGCCCCCCACCGTGATTAAACAGGGCAAGGGCTGACACACTAGACCTCTACCCCGCCCTCGCGGGGGACTGATAAGGGCGCTGATGCAAATCAGCGCCCTTTTTTTTGCGTGGTCTCCGCCCGTGGGGCACGATATGCTGGGCAGCGATGCATGCCAAGTGCCGTGAGTCTCCCGACGCAGCATTTTTTGTTCTCCCCGGCATGTTGACCGCCCCAATGGATGGTTGGATGGTGGCCATGAGGGTCAGTTCCGCTTGGCGCGAGCGCGCTTCGTGCGCTGTGCGGCAGCTTGATATCCTCGCGGTCTTTTCCGGCGCCGCCCGGGGACTGCCAGAGAGGGTGCCAGCTCGCGGGGCTTGAGTTATAGTTTTTCGATGGATACACGGAATGGCGTTGCCATGAATAGGCGAGGGTCAGGGATGCATAGGCTGCAGAAGGCGCAAACGGAGGGGCGCGAGGATGTCTGACGCACTGTTAGCGCTGCGTTCCCTGCTGCGTCAGCCACGTCGCACGGCCATCGCCTTGTTCGCCATCGGCTTCGGGGTAGTGGCTTTGCTGTTGGCCGGCGGATTCATGGAATGGATTTTCTGGGCGATGCGTGAATCCACTATTCAATCCCAGCTAGGCCATGTACAAGTCGTCCGGCCCGGTTACCTCAAGCAAGGGGCGGCCGATCCCTATCGTTTCTTCATGCCGGACGACGGCGTGCAACAAGGTTATCTGGAGGGTCTCGAACACGCGCAGGAAGTGGTGCCGCGGATCGGTTTCAGCGGTTTGATCAGTCATGGCGATGCCACCGTGTCCTTCATCGGTGAGGGAGTGGATCCGGCCCGGGAAGTCGCCTTGAGCCGCTATCTGGTGATAGTTGAAGGGGTAGCCCTCGCCGCGGGTGATGAAGGAGGTTTGCTGTTAGGCGAAGGCTTGGCCGCCAATTTAGGCGCCAAGCCCGGCGATACGGTGGTGCTGTTGTCCACCACTGCTTCGGGCGGTATCAATGCCGTCGAGGCTAAAGTGCGCGGCCTGTTTTTCACTTCCAATAAGGAATTCGACGATGTGGCCTTACGGCTGCCTTTGAGCCTGGCGCAGCGGTTATTGAAAACCCAAGGTGTGCATCGCTGGTTGGTGCTGCTCGACGATACCGCTTACACCGATACCGCGGTGGCGAAAATCAAAGCGCATTTCGCGGCGGAGGGCGAAGCGCTCGAGGTGGTGCCTTGGTATCGGCTCGCGGATTTTTACAATAAGACCGTGGCCTTGTTCGGGCGGCAGCTGGGAGTGGTGGCCGGCATCATCGGTCTCATCATCGTCCTGAGTATTTCCAATACCCTGATCATGAGTGTGCTGGAGCGGACCCGCGAGATCGGCACGCTGCTGGCCTTAGGTCATCGGCGGCGGCAGGTGTTGGGTTTGTATGTGAGCGAGGGTTTGTGGCTGGGCATCATCGGGGGCCTCGCGGGTGTAATAATCGGTGTGATGCTGGCACAGCTGATTTCCGCGGTGGGGATACCCATGCCGCCGCCGCCCGGCATGAAGCGCGGTTACAGCGGTGAGATCATGCTGACCTGGTCGTTGATCGCGGGGACCTGGCTGTTGGCGGTGGTAAGCACGGTGCTGGCCAGTCTCTATCCGGCGTGGAAGGCCTCGCGGCTGGTCATCGTGGATGCCTTGCGTCATGGGCGCTGACGGGTTTTTCGAAGAGTGGATGCCATGCTGAACTTCGCCTTGCGTAATCTGTTCCGCCACAAAGGCCGCACCGCGCTGAGTCTGGCGGCGGTGGTGTTCGGCGTGGTGAGCGTGATTCTCAGCGGCGGCTTCATCGAAGATGTGTTCTTTCAGTTGCGGGAGAACACCATTCATTCACGCTTGGGACATTTGCAGATCTACAGCGCCGGCTATTACGAATTCGGCCGCCGCGAACCGTTCGGACACATGATAGAGCAACCCGCGCAACAGGCCGCGGTGCTGGAAAAACAGCCGCACGTGGCGGCGGTGCTGCAACGGCTGCAATTCTCCGGTTTATTGAACAATGGCCGGCGCGGCGAGGCGCCGGTATGGGCCGAGGGCGTGGAGCCGGATAAAGCAGCGCGGTTGGGCAGCGCGTTGGCCCTGGTCGCCGGCCGGGGTTTGCGGAACGACGATGCGTTCGGGGTGTTGATCGGCGAAGGCGTGGCGCGCGCGTTGCGCTTGCAACCCGGCGATAACACCACGTTGTTGGTTACTACGCCGGATGGCGCTTTCAACACCCTGGATTTCGAAGTCGTGGGTGTGTTCCGCACCATGTCGCAGGAGTACGACGCCCGCGCGGTGCGGGTGTCGTTGCCGGCGGCGCAGGACCTGCTCGGCATCGACACCGTGCACAGTCTGGTGCTGTTGCTGGACGATACCGAACACACCGATGCGGTGTTGGCCGCGTTGAAAACTCAGCTGCCGTCCGAGTTCGAGGTCAAGCCCTGGTATGAACTCGCCGAGTTTTATCAAAACGCGGTGGCCTTGTATCGCCGCCAATTCGCGGTGCTGCAGATCATCGTGGTGGTGTTGGTCTTATTGAGCGTGGCCAATAGCGTCAATATGGTGGTGCACGAACGTACCGGTGAATACGGCACTTTGCGCGCTTTGGGCGACCGGCGCGGCGATGTGTTTCGCCTGATCGTAACCGAGAATGCCTTGCTGGGTTTGGCCGGCGGCGTGGTGGGCGTCGTATTGGGCAGCGGTTTGGCGCTGGTGATTTCCAGCGTCGGTATTGCCATGCCGCCGCCGCCCGGTATGAACGGCAGTTATCTCGCGGAGATCCGCGTGGTGCCGGCGGTGGTGGCCGCGGCCTTTGCACTGGGGGTGACGGCGACGGTGATCGCGGCGCTGCGGCCCGCTTGGCGCGCGACGCGCACGACTATCAGCGAGGCTTTGCAGCAGAATATTTAGGGGCAGCCCTGCTATCCATCGCGGAATCTTTCAAGAAAAATGAAATGCGATTTCATTTTTCATCCGCCAGTTACCCAGGATGGCGCAAATCTCCGCTAAAATACGCGGCACCACCAACCGCCCAAAGCTCATTGCAACTTTTTGAGATAATCTTTGGTGAACATTTTGTCCGGCAGTTCCTTGAGCGCCATGTCGCTGTAGTCCAGCGTGGATTTATTGCCCTGGTTCAAATTGTCGATCATTACCAGCCGGGTCGGCCGTTGTTCACCTTGCATCAGGGCGAAGTTTTGATAGAAGCAGGTCTTCATCAGCCGGTTGGAACGGGTATAAAACTCGGCTTTATAAGGCCGGTTATCGGCTTGGTTGACCCAATACAACACGCGATCATAGGTTACACCGCGATCGACCGCGCTGAGTTCCAGCACCCAATACCAGGCACCATCGATGGTTTCCTTGCGCAGAATTTTCGGTTGGTAATCACCGGCGAAGTTGGCCCGCGCCAGATCACCGTTGGCCACTTGGCCGGTGAGCCGTTGCGCCAGCGGCAGGCGGATGGGTTGTGAGACGCTGGGCATGAAGGCCCACAGGTCACGACCCTTGAGCAGCAGGATATGACCGCGTTCAGTGGGCGGTTCGGTGGTCATCACCAAGGTGTCTTCGTTGCCCTTGGACAGGATGCGGTACTTGCGCAATTCGGATGTACCGTCCGCGTCGGTGTTGTTGATGGTGACATCCACTTGAAAGCTGGCGGCCGGAAAGCGGATGCGGTCGGTCCGCTCGACGATTTGTCGGGGGTCTTCGTTGCCGTTATCAGCAAGTAAGGGTGGCGCGATCAACAGGGCGCTACTCGCCGCGACCCAGAGGAGTAATGAAGTGATTAATCGTTTGGTGGCGGTGGTGGTGGGCCTGGTCAATTTCCCTGAAGTCATACTGGGGTGCCTCCATTGTGCTGGTTTTCGCTGTCATGGCCATTCATAATGCGGGCGTGCTGCACGGAATGGTCGCTATGAACGTTGTGCGTGTCGAAAACCTTCATAAAGAATATCAGTTGGGTCAGCAACAAGTGCAGGCCCTCAAAAATATCAGTTTAACCGTGCGTGCCGGCGAATTCCTCGCCATCGCCGGTCCGTCCGGCAGCGGCAAGTCCACGCTCCTGAATATTATCGGCTGCATCGATACACCCAGTAGCGGTCGCTTATGGATCGATGATGAGGACGTCAGCGGCCGCGGCCCCGACCAATTGGCCGACCTGCGTGCCCGCAGTATCGGGTTTATCTTCCAGACCTTCAATCTGCTGCCGGTCCTGTCGGCGACGGAGAACGTGGAATACCCTCTGCGTCACTTCAAAGAACTGGACAAGGCCGCGCGCCGCGGGCGGGTGGCCCATTATCTGGAGGTGGTCGGGCTGGCTGCTTACGCCCACCACCGACCCAATCAACTGAGCGGCGGCCAGCGCCAGCGGGTGGCCATCGCCCGGGCCTTGGCGACCCAGCCGCGCATGGTCCTCGCCGACGAACCGACCGCCAATCTCGACCACAAAACCGGTGAAGGCATACTGGCTTTGATGAAAGAGATCAACCGTGGCGCCGGCACCACCTTCATTTTTTCCACTCACGATCCCAAAGTGATTGCCTTGGCTGACCGGGTCGTGGAGATCAGCGATGGTGAACTGCTTGCTTAGCGATCGACTCATGATGATGAGATGGGCGGTAGCGGTGCTGTTGTGGGCCGCGGTGTGTTCCGCGCGCGCCGATTATGTGGTGCAGGTCGGTGTGTTCGAAAAGCCGCGTTATGCCGGTGATATCGCCCGTACCCTGCATCTGGGCGGGTTGACGGTGAAAGCCCAGCCCATCATCGATGTGCCCGGCGGCTTGATAATCCGGCTCATGGTCGGACCTTATGCCACCCGCCGTGAGGCGGAGGACGCCCTGGTCCGCGTCAAGGCCCTGGGTCAGGAAGGTTTCATACGCAAGTATGTCGAGGGACCGGAGGTGAAACGGCCGAGTCCGCGGCCGGGCCCTGCCCCGGTGCCCAAGGAAACCACGACCGTGCCGCCGCCCCCCGCGCCGGCCAAGGAACCGCTCATCGTTCTGGACCGGTTGAATATCGAGCCGCCGCCCCCGTCGGAGTTGACCGAGGAACAGATACAGGAACTGCTGGCTTTGGCTCCGCCCGAGATTCCCGTGCCGGCGGAAGATTTATTCGGCTTAGGCGAATTGCCGACGGCGCCGCCGTCGCGCATCACCGGTTTCTTCCAAAGCGAATTGGCTTATGCGTGGCGGGAGCCGGCGCATTTGTCGAAGTTTCGGCATACCTTGGAACTGTCCACCCAAGGGGAGTGGGGCGGGTGGGCGAAGTGGAAGTTGAGCGGCCGCGCCGCCTATGACGCCGTGTTTGATGTCGATGATTATTATCCGGCCGCCGTGGATGACGACCAGAGTTTGCAGGCCAGCGTGCGCGAGACTTACTTGGACTTCAGTCTCGGCGCTTGGGATTTCCGTCTCGGTCGCCAGCATATCATTTGGGGTGAAATGGTCGGTTTGTTCTTCGCCGACGTGGTGTCGGCCAAGGATCTGCGGGAATTCGTCTTGCCGGAATTCGAGATGTTGCGCATTCCCCAATGGGCGCTGCGCAGCGAATATTTCAGCGGCGACTTTCACGGCGAGGCGGTGTGGATTCCCTATCCCAGTTACGACGACATCGGCGTGCCGGGCGCGGAGTTTTATCCTTATCCTGCCCCGCCGGCCGGTTACGGCCTCGCTTTCCGTGACGAGGAAAAACCGGCGGGGGAGTTGCGCCACTCCGGCTACGGTCTGCGGCTGTCGTATATCCAATCCGGCTGGGATTTGTCCGGATTTTATTACAGCAGTATGGATGCTTCCGCGGCGTTTTTCCGCGACGTGATTGCTACGCCCGTACCAACGGTGATCTACCGGCCCACCCACGAGCGTATTCAGCAATACGGCGCCACCTTGTCCAAAGATTTTTTAAGTATGGTGTTCAAGGCCGAGGTGATTTATACCCAAGACCGCTGGTTTGAAGTGACTCGGCTGCGTGACGTCGACGGCGCGGTGCAACAGGATGCCTTGGATTACGTGGTGGGCTTGGAATATCCCCTGCCGGCCCGTTCGCGGCTCAATCTGCAATTTTTCCAGCGCTGGTATCCCGATCACGATCCGGATATGACGGCGAAAGCAGTGGAGTCCGGCGCGAGCGTGTATCTCAGCACCCATTGGCGTTCGCTGGAGCCGCAGTTGTTGCTGGTGGGGAGTTCGAACCGCGGTGATTGGCTGGCGCGGCCTAAGATCGTGTGGGAGCTGGGTCGGCAGTGGCGCTGGGTGAACGGTGTCGATGTGTTCGGCGGTAACCGCAGCGGTTTGTTCGGCCGTTACGGCAATCTCGACCGGGTGTATAGCGAGCTACGCTATACCTTTTAAGTTTGTTGGACCTTAAGTTTGTTGGACCGCCTTGGCGGCGACTGAATATATTTTATGACTTATCGATCATCAGCTCTTCCAGCGATTTGCGGGTGGAGCGGGCGGTCGGCGCGGGGCCGGCGCCGATGCGCCCCATGAAGACCGCGCGCTGACTCAATTCCGCGCCCAATATCTTTTCCAATTGTCCGCTCACCCGCTGCGCGCGCGCCCAGCCTTGGTCGCTCGTGGTGAAGCGCAGGCCTTTTTTCACATAGTCGGCGAAAATCAGCGGCGTCATTTCCGGCTGCACATGCAGGCCCTGCTGGCTGGCGGTGAGCCAGAAGCGTTGCACGGCGCGGCCGGCCGCGACGTAATCGTCGATGCTGCCGGGCGGTTGCGGGGCGATGATGACGAAATGGGCGGCGCAGCGCAACGCGGGGATGATGTCCAGCTGCAGGCGCGGCATCAGCGTACCGGCGAGATAGCGGTTGAGGAAGGTCACCCGCTCCCATTTTTGCAGCGTCCATTCCATGAGACGGGTGGTGAGCGGATCGAGGCCGACGGCTTGGTCGGGAATGCGGTCACGGCTGAATTGACTGTGCCATTCGATCACCCGGCGGTGGACCTCGAAGGCTTCGGGGATGGTGAGACGGATGGCGGCGTTGGCGGAGGTCAACCGCGCCATGGCCAGTTTCTTTTGGGTGTGGTCCAGCCACACGACGTGAAAATGGGGTTTTACCGCGGTTTGCAGCGCCGCCCGTTCATGGCGGGTCAGCGGGCGGGTGCTGAGCGCGCGCCGTTGAGTGCTGCGGACCCGGATATACGGCAACAGCGGATCGGTGCTCACCGGCAGGTCGGCGCCGAGTGTTACGTCGAAAGTGGGATGGGTGTCCGGCGTATCGGGTCGCCGGCTGATATTGACGCTCAGCTCCTCGCCGCTGGCGGCGATGGTGAGGGTCTCCAGCAAAGCGCCCAGCGCGATGTGACTGGCATGACCTTCCAAGTCGTATACCACGTGGTCGCGGGTGTCGAAGCCATGAATGACGACGTGGCGCGGATCACGGATTTCGAAACGCCACGGTTGGGTGTTGTCGCCGCTGGGTGCCCAGCGCGCCAGGTTCAAAATGCGTTCCGTGGCGCTGAGGCGGGGCGCGGACGGCGGCGCGGATGGGGCACGGTCGGCGGCTCCGAATTGTTTACGCGCGATGTACAGGGCGATGCGTTGCAGGGGATGGCGATTGCCGCCGGGGCGCCAGGTTTTGACCAGGCGGTTGCGATAGGCGTCGAAGTGCAGACCATGTGGCGCGGCTAGAATCTTGCCGCGATGCAGCAACAACTTCAGCGCCTGGGTGGCGGCCACGCCGGCGCACAGCTCGCAAGCCATGGGGGTCGATGGGCCGCGATGGCGGGCGAGGTCCACGCTGCTGGGGTCCACTAAATAACCGCGTTGCAGCATGGCCGGTGAGAGGCCCAGCAAAAAGCGCAGCAGTTGTTCATCTTCCGGTTGGCCCGCCAGGCCGAAATACTCATCGAAACTCATCCCCCCCGGCTGAAAAATGAGCAGTGCGACGCCCATCCCCAGCGGAGCGGCGGTGACCGCCGGAATGCCGGCCTCCGCGCAGGCCGCGAATACCGTGCGGCGGATGTCCATCGCGAAGAAATCCAGACCGTCCACGTAAAGGTCCACCCCATCGAGAAAGGCTGGCAGGTTGGCGGTGTTCACGCCGTCGGGAAAGATACGCAGATCGAGTTCAGGATTGATGTCACGCGCCAGTCGCGCGAGCACGTCGGCTTTGGGTTGTTGCAAGGTGGAGCAGGCCGCGCCCGCTTGGCGATTGAAATTGGCCAACTCGAAGTGGTCGAAATCGGCGATGTGAAACGCGCCCACACCCAGGCGGGTAAGGGTCAGTAAATGGCTCCCGCCCACCCCACCCATGCCGGCGATGGCGATGCGTTTGTGGCGTAGAATGATTTGTTCGTCCCGCGTGACCCAGCCGGTGTTGCGGGAAAACGCGAGGCCATAGTCAAAGTCGGCGCGCATGGGATGAGTTTCTCGAGGCAAGGTCGGCGCCTCCCTGGCGTTGTACTATCCTAGTGTCACACTGTAACGGCTGTGGTCCGGCTCGCTCAAGGGAATGTGAAGCCGATCACGATCCTACAGCTGATTCGATGAATAAAGTGTGAACGAGGTCGCGGATACGGATTGTTTAACCATGCACTATACAGCCTTGAGTGTAAATAGATTCCAGCCATCGTGATGGCTCAGAAAAGAGGCAACGGTTATGGACGCATTGGCGGACAACTTCGCGCGGTTTTTCGATGTTAAACCCGTGGTCACCGACGAAGAGTTGCGGTTGGCCATGCAATTGCGTTACCAGGTGTATTGTCTTGAAACCGGTTTTGAAGACATCAACCAGCATCCCGGTGGAATGGAGCGCGACGAATTCGACAGCCGCGCTGTACATAGTTTGCTGATCCATCGCGCCAGTGGGATGGTGGCTGGCACGGTGCGCCTGGTGCTGCCCGAGGCGGCTAACCCGCAAGCGCTGTTTCCCATCGAAAAACATTGTGGCAATCAGGTGCGGAGGCCGGTGGCTTCCGCCTTGCGTGGTCAGCTCGCGGAGATTTCGCGTTTCTGCATCTCCAAGGAATTCAAACGACGCATGGCCGAGTCGCCTTCCTTATGGGGCAGTATTGAAGGCATGACCGAAGATATGAGCCAGCGTCGCTTGATCCCCCACATTACCGTCGGGCTCTTCACCGCCATTGTGCGCATGAGTGCGCAGCACGGGATTCGCTATTGGTATGCGGTGATGGAGCCGTCGCTGTTGCGTCTGCTGACACGTTTCGGCATCCACTTTTCTCTCATCGGTCCCGCCGTGGAGTATCACGGTGCGCGGCAACCTTGTTTTGCCGATGCCGATGCGGTATTGACGGAGATGTACCGAGTCGTTCCCACGGTATGGGACTTGATCACCGAAGGGGGGCACCTCTGGCCGGCGGGAAGTACCCAGTATCGGGAAATAAATCCCGAGCTTGATGGTTGGTCGTTGCGACGTGATGGGTATGTCTTCGCCAGAGGATGACGGTCGCCCGCGGTGGTGGGTCAAAAGCGGCTCTTCCTGAAATAAAAATTAAATAATTAAATCAATGAATTATTTAATTTTTTAACGCTTCCCTGAGTGGCAAATGTATAAAGTTAAAGCCCACGTCACGGCTGCCGGCTTGCGGGCAGCCGTGACGTAAAGTTTTTTGCAGGCGCCCCTCACTGTAAGAACAAGGACTTGCTATAATCGCAGCCTCGCCTTGCCGACAAGTAACATCAGTAATAATCCAAGGCTAGCTTTAAGCAACCTTTAAAGTAGCCTTCCCATCTCGAGAGTGATGCCGTGAAAAGACTGCAATCCATGATTCAAAATTTATTGATGGTTCTCGCTTTGTTTGCGGGATTCGGGGCGCTGAGTGGCTGTGCGACGACACATGCGCCCTTGCCGCCGTCTTTGGGGGCGCAACCATCGACATCAGACCCGGAGCGGTATACCTATTTAATCGGTCCAGGTGATTCGTTGAGCATCTTCGTGTGGCGCAACCCCGAGGTATCAACTTCGGTTACGGTACGTCCTGACGGCCTGATCAATACCCCCCTCGTGGAAGATATGCCGGTCAGCGGCAAAACGCCATCACAAGTCGCGCGGGATCTCGAACGGCAGTTGTCCAAGTTCATTAAAGATCCGATCGTGACGGTCATGATGGGCGGATTCATCGGCCCCTACAGCGAACAGATTCGTGTGCTGGGCGAAGCGACCCGGCCGCAAGCCCTGCCTTACCGTCAGCGGATGACTTTGCTGGATGTGATGATCTCGGTTGGCGGTTTAACGCCGTTCGCTGCCGGCAATCGCGCCAGCATCGTGCGTTTTGTCGGAGGGGAACAGCGCCAATTTAGCATCCGTATCGAAGATCTGATCCGTGATGGAGATATTAGCGCTAATGTCGACATGCTTCCGGGCGATACATTAATCATTCCGGAATCCTGGTTCTAACAGGGTTGCCGGGCCAGCAAACCGCCTGAAGGAATCTTTGTCGATGCAAGACGTTATTGCGCAATTACTCCAGCACGTTCGCGCGACGTGGCGTTATCGCTGGTTTATAGTGCTGGTCGCGTGGCCGGTCTGTGTGGCCGGCTGGATATTCGTGCAAACCCTGCCGGATCAATATCAAGCTTCCGCGCGGATGTTTCTGGACACGCAATCCATCCTCAAACCTCTATTAAGAGGTTTGACCGTGGATTCTAATGCCCAGTCCGAAGTCGAGTTGATGAACCGCACCATCTTGAGTCGCCCCAATATGGAAAAGGTGGCGCGCATGACCGATCTGGATATCGAGGCGAAAACCCCGGAGCAGATGGATGCCTTGATCAGCAAGTTGATCTCCAAGCTTAGTATCGAAGATGCACGGCGGCAGGCAGGTTTGTTCCGTATCGCCTATGAAGACGATGACCCTCAAGTGGCCAAACGCGTCGTCCAGGCCCTCCTCACGATCTTTATGGAAAGCAGTCTCGGTGAAACCCGCAAGGATACCGACGTCGCTCAGCGTTTTCTTGACCAGCAGCTCAAGGAATATGAAGCGCGCTTGGTAGCATCGGAAACCCGGCTCACGGAATTCAAACGCGAGAACCTGGGACGTATGCCCAACCAAGGCCGCGATTATTATGAAAGTCTCCAGGTAGCCATCAGTGAGTTGGAGCAGGCGCAGTTGCAATTGAAAGAGGCCGAAAACCGCCGCCAGGAATTGCAGCGTCAGCTCGCGGATAATGAAACGCCGTCTTTCGGCCTAGGAGCGGTTTCCAGTGCCAACGATACCCCGGCCTTGAATGCCCGCATTCAGAATTTACAGGCACGCATGGATGAGCTGCTGCTCAAGTTCACAGAGCAGCATCCCGATGTTCAGGCGATCAAAAACACTATCGCGGATTTGGAGAAGCAGCGCGTGGAGGTGATGGCGACCCAAGCCAAAACCGCCAAAGCCCCTGTGGCGGTGGACGATACGGTAGTCAACCCCTACCAGGCGCAAATGAGAATGGCCTTGAGCGAGGCCGAGGCCAATGTCGCCTCCTTGAAGGCGCGCGTCGGCACTTACCGCAATCGGGTTGACGAATTCAAGAAACTGGTAAATATCATTCCCGAAGTGGAAGCGCAGTTAAAACAGCTGAATCGTGATTATGACGTCACCAAAAGCAACTACGAAACACTGCTCGCGCGCCGTGAATCGGCCAGTATATCCGAGCAATTGGATCAAAGCGCCGAATCGGTGAAGTTCCGGGTAGTGGATCCCCCTTATGTGCCTGGTGTGCCGTCAGGTCCCAATCGGCCCTTGTTGATCTCCGGCAGCTTGCTGGGAGGTATCGCCGCCGGCATTGTGTTCGCGTTTTTCCTGGCCCAGCTGAATCCTACTTTCAATAGCCGCCGCACGCTGATGGAAGCGACGGGATTGCCGGTGCTGGGTGGCGTTTCCATGATCTGGACCGCGGCCCAGATTCGCAGGAAACGCTTCGAACTGCTCGGGTTTTCAGCGTTGCTAGGCGCTCTGCTAGCGGTGTATGGCGGCATCATGGCTATACAGATGCTTGATATCGACCTCATGTCCCGCGTAAAAGCCCTAATCTAGGTGAAATTGCCAGTATGAGTACTATCGAACGGGCGATACAAAAGCTGGGTCGAACCGCCCCAGATTCCCAAGATGCCTCGACGCGGGATGACATCCCATCATCCGTCACTGCTCTCGAACCTAATCCGGCGCCGCTGATGGATGAGCACGCGGCATTGCCCGAATTCGCCATGAATCCGCCGAACGATACCGATCGTGACAATGACGAGTCGGCGTCGCGCATCCAGATGGATTACGATTACATGGCTTCCTTGGGGATGGTGACACCCGATAGTGAGCGTAACCAAGTGGCGGAGGAATACCGTCAGATCAAGCGTCCCTTATTGTTGAATGCGTTTGGCGAAGGCGCGCTGTCGAATACCAATCGTAATCTGATCATGGTGTGCAGTGCCCGGCCGAATGAAGGCAAAACTTTTACGGCTATCAACCTGGCCATGAGCATCGCCTTGGAGCGGGACCGCACGGTGTTGTTGGTCGATGCCGATGTGGCCAAACCCTCGCTGGCTCGGGTGCTGAATTTTCCCGTCACCGCCGGTCTGGTGGATTTTCTCGCCGATCCCCACCGCCGCTTGGCCGATTTGATCCTGCAAACCAATATGCCCAAGCTGCGCATTTTGCCGGCGGGTCGCCGCCACAGCCATTCCACCGAGTTATTGGCCAGCGACGGCATGCAGATATTGGCTCAGGAACTCGCCGATCGTTATCCCGACCGAGTGGTGATTTTCGATTCGCCGCCTTTGCTGGCCACCAGTGAGGCCGCGGTGCTCGGTGGGTTGATGGGCCAGGTGGTGATGGTGGTGGAGGCAGAGAAGACCAAGCGTGAAGAATTGAAAGAGGCTTTGGGCTTGCTTAAACAAGATCAATACGTCGGGCTGGTGATCAACAAAAGCAATCGTCCCTTCGGGGCGGATTATTATTACGGTTCTTACGGCGAATAGGCGGGGAAGATGCAGGGGGGCACTTATACCGGCGCACAGCTGGCGCGGCGATGGTATGGCTGGCGGAGTTTTCCGCTCGCATTGGCCGTTGCGCTGAGCGGGCAGACCGTCACGGCGGGCCAATGGCAAGTCAACACGTATTTGGATTTCTCGGAGGTCTATACCGACAATGTATCGTTGTCGCCGGCCGGTGCAGAGCAGGATGAATTTATCACCCAGATCAGCCCCGGCATTGGCATTAATGGACAGAGTGGTCGCGCCAAACTGAATTTAAACTACCGGTTTCAAAATTTGATTTACGGGCATGATGTCGCCGACAGCAACGCCAATCATCAACTCCTCGCCAATGGCAATATCGAACTGGTCAAGAATTGGTTTTTCGTGGATGCTAAAAGCTCCATCAGCCAACAAATCGTGGACGCCGATCTCAGCGCACCCCTGGATAATTTCAACCTGGGCAATCGGGCCGATGTGATCACCTACGGCGTCAGCCCTTATTTGAAGTTGCACTTTGGTTCTTATGCGGCCGGTGAAGTGCGTTATGGAATAGACCGCGTCGAAAATCAAAGCACCGCGCTCGCCGATACCGAGACCACTCAATACAGCGCCGCGTTCAACAGCGGACCGGCTTTCAGCCGGTTGACCTGGGGGATGAATTACCGCCATGAGGAAATGCAGAGGGAGTCCGGGCCGGATTCCTTGCGTGAGAATGCCTCCGCGGTCATCCGCTATCGGGTTCATGAAACCTTCAACGTCTTGGCGCGCGGCGGCCATGAAAATAATGAAGTGGTGACCAATCGCAGCCCTAAAAACGGTAGCTATTGGAGCGCGGGCGGCGAGTGGTCGCCCAGTCGGTACCTCACCCTGTCAGCCACCACCGGCGAAAATAATTGGGATGCCGATGTCTACCTGCGGCCGACCACGCGTACCCAACTGCATGTGGGTTACCGGGACCTCGAAGTGGGACTCAATCCGGGCGGGGTCTGGACCGCCGATTTTTCACACTACACCCGGCGCAGCAGCTGGCAGTTGAGTTACTTGGAGGAAAGTACCACTACCCAGACCCTGCAGCTCGCCGGTCGGCAGTTCTTTCTGGTGGTCGATGCCAACGGAAACTTGCTGATCGATCCCCGCACCGGCTTCCCGGTAGTGGTCGTGAATAATCTCTTCTCTCTGACCGATCAAGAGTTCATCCGTCAGCGTTTGCAAGGCAGCGTCACCTGGAAAAGCGGCAAAAGCGATTTCGTGCTGGGGGCTTACAATGAACGGCGGGAATTCGAGATCAGCAATGAGTCGGAAGATGTGCTGGGGGCGAATGCCTCTTGGGTTTGGCGTTTGAAGCCGCGTACCCAATCGATACTGGGTGGCGGCTGGCAGTATCGCAATCCCGCCGGCACGAGTGAGGCCGATGAATTGTGGTATGCCTCGCTCGGACTCAATCGCAGCATTACGCAGAAAGTGAATTCCTCTTTGGAATTCCGCCATACTGAGCGCGCCAGCGGTGCCGCCGGCCGGGATTACGACGAAAACCGGCTAAGTTTACAGTTGAATATGCGTTTTTAAGGAAGCCGCCCATGTATGAAGCGTTTTATCAATTGAAAGCCCGTCCGTTCCAGCTCAGCCCCGATCCGCGGTTTTTTTACGGCAGCCCCGGTCACAAGCGCGCCATGTCGTATCTGCGCTATGGTTTGACGCAGGGCGAGGGGTTTATCGTCATCACCGGCGAGATCGGCACCGGCAAAACCATGCTGGTACGCACCTTGTTTGCCGACCTCGCCAAGGAAAACGTGGTGGCGGCGCAACTGGTCACTACCCAGCTGGAAGCGGACGACACCTTGCGCATGGTCGCGGCCAGTTTCGGTCTGGCCCACGAGGGGCTGGAGAAAGCTACCCTCCTCAAGAACCTCGAGACTTTCATGATGGCGCGCGCCCGCGAGGGTAAACGCGTGTTGTTGCTGGTGGATGAGGCGCAGAATCTGCCGCCGCGTTCCCTGGAAGAATTGCGCATGTTGTCCAATTTTCAATTGGGTGGCCGGGTGTTGTTCCAAAGCTTTCTGCTCGGCCAAGCGGAGTTCCGCAACACGTTGCAGTCCAAGAGTCTGGAACAGCTGCGGCAGCGGGTGATCGCGGCCTATCATCTCGAGCCACTGGACCTTGCCCAGACCCGCGCTTACATCGAACATCGCCTCACTACCGTGGGTTGGAAGGGCGATCCCAAATTCGCCGATGAAGCATTCGCGGTGATCCACCAGCATTCCGGCGGCATACCGCGGCGCATCAATACCCTGTGTGATCGTCTGATGCTGTTCGGCTGTCTGGAAGAAATTCATGATTTCCCCGCCGAGCGGGTCAACACGGTGATCGCCGAGTTGCAAAATGAGACTGCCGGTAAACCCGCCGCGCTTGCCGAAGAAGACCTGGCGGAAAAGGAACAGTCTGCGGTGGCTGCGGCGCCGCCAGCCGGCGGCGAGGTGTCTGCTCCGGCCGTTTCTGAAACGCCCGTCGCCAAAGCCATGCCGCCTACGGCCAGTGCCGCGCAGTTGAAGGCCGCACCGCGGCCGGCCGGTGCGCCCGCAGCCAAAGCCGCGGCTGAGCAACCCTCGGCCAATGAAGCGCCGGCCGCCGCACCCGACATGGAAACCCGCATCGCCATTTTGGAAAAGCGGGTCGCACTCCTGGAAGAAGGGCTCAAACGCGAGCGAGCTCGTCTGCGCCGCGCCATACTGCTCAGCGACGAGTTCGGGGGCGTCTGATGGGCGCCGCGTCGCCCACGGTGTTGTGCGTGGTTGGCGCGCGCCCCAATTTCATGAAGATCGCGCCGGTGATCGCGGCCCTGCGCGCCGCGCCGTTCCCTCTACGCGCCCGTCTGCTCCACACCGGCCAGCATTACGACGTGGCCATGAACCAGCGGTTTTTCGAACAGCTCGGCATACCCCATCCCGATATCAATCTTGAAGTCGGCTCGCTCAGTCATGCCGCGCAGACCGCGGAGATCATGCGTCGTTTCGAGCCGGTGCTGGACCAGGAACAGCCGGCGGCCCTGCTGGTGGTGGGGGACGTGAATTCCACCATCGCCTGCGCCTTGGTGGCGGCGAAGAAGGGCGTGCCGGTCGCCCACGTCGAGGCCGGTTTGCGCAGTTTCGATCGCGGCATGCCCGAAGAAGTGAACCGGGTGCTCACCGATCAATTATCGGAGTGGTTGTTCACCACCGAACGCGAGGCCCGCGACAATTTGTTGCGTGAGGGCATCGCCGATCACAGGATCCACTTCGTCGGCAATGTGATGATCGACACCTTGCTCGGCCATCGTGCCCGTGCGGTACCGGCGGCCGATACCCTGGCGGCGGCCGGTGTCGATCCCGGCCTGTTTCTCGATGCGCCGCAGGGTTACGGTGTGTTGACCTTGCACCGGCCGTCCAATGTCGATGATCCCGCCGTGCTCCAGCGCCTGCTCACCAGCGCGCGCGCACTCAGCGAGCAATTGCCGCTGGTGTTCCCGGCCCATCCGCGCACCCTCGGCCGGATCGAGGCGGCGGGTCTGCGGGACATGTTGAGCGGACCGCGCATTTGTTGTCTGCCGCCGGTGGGTTATCTGGAAATGCTGGGATTGATGTCCGCGGCGCGGCTGGTATTAACCGATTCCGGCGGTATGCAGGAAGAGACCACTGCGCTCGGCGTGCCCTGCCTCACCTTGCGCGAGAACACCGAACGGCCCATCACCGTGACCCAGGGCACCAACACCATCGTCGGCACCGACAGCGCGCGCATCGAAAAGGCGGTGACGGAGGTGCTGAGCGGCGGCGGCAAAGCGGGCCGTGTACCGGAATTCTGGGATGGCCGGGCCGCGCAACGCATCGCCGCGATCTTGCACGCCGCGTTGACTCAAGGCGCGACGGTCCCACGCGTAGCAGCGCATGGCCATTAGCCCGGCGGTTAAAAAGAGCGTATCGGGTGTGCCCCCTCGCTTTGGCGGCGAGCACCGGAGAGATTAAAGCATCGTGGAGTTAGGCGTTTGCTCCTTTAACGTCCTCTCTTCGAGTAAAGAGGCGAGGCATTTGATGCCAGGTAAATAAAACTCGTGGTGTGGTCCGCGCGCCGCTGCGCACCGACTGCGACGTGGCAGGTCCGGACCGAGATAGAAGCCGTCGGCGTTTTTCCCGGCCATGATTTGAACTGTGCGGTAACAAAGCATGATAAGCAACGCAATGACCGTGGACGTGGAGGATTATCTTCACGTCTCCGCCTTCGAAAAACATATACGGCGCGATGACTGGGATCACTTGCCGTGCCGGGTCGAGCGCAATACCGAGCGCATCCTGGATATCTTCGCCGAACAGCGGGTGCGGGCCACTTTCTTCATGTTGGGCTGGGTCGCCGAGCGTTATCCCGGCGTGGTGCGCCGCCTGGTCGCGGAGGGGCATGAACTGGCCAGCCACGGTTATTCCCATGTGCGGGTCACCGAGCAGACCCCGGATCAATTCCGCGAGGACGTGATCCGCAATAAACACTTACTGGAAGATCTCGCCGGCAGGGCGGTGGCGGGTTATCGCGCCGCCAGTTACTCCATCGGTGAGAAAAATTTATGGGCGCTGGATGTCCTCCAGGAAACCGGACATCGCTACAGTTCCAGCATCTATCCCATCCGTCATGATTTGTACGGCATGCCCAATGCGCCGCGTTTCCCTTTCTTCCCCAACGGCACGGGCGGCTTGCTGGAGATACCGGTCACCACCGTCCAGCTGTTCAAGCAAAAGTTGCCGTGCGGCGGCGGCGGTTATTTTCGTTTATTGCCCTACGCGGTGTCGCGCTGGGCGATGCGGCGCGTGAACCAACAAGACGGCAAGCCCTGCATCTTTTATTTCCATCCCTGGGAAATCGATCCGGACCAGCCGCGCCAGCAAGGCATCGGCCTTAAAACCCGGGTCCGACATTACCTCAATCTCTCGCGCACCGAAGGCCGGCTGCGCCGTTTGCTGGGCGATTTTAAGTGGGACCGGATGGATAGGATATTTTTAGACGGGCAAGTGTCCAGCTTACAGGTTCATTCCACTCGTGGTTGATTCAGTTCACGCCGGCGCTGCCGTGGCCGACATCAAATTGCTCGCCGCCGCGGACAGCGCCCGTTGGGACGCCTTCGTCGCCACGGCGCCGCAGGCCACTTTTTATCACCGGGCCGGTTGGGCCGAGGTGATCCGCCGTGCTTTCGGCCACCGCACCTATTTTTTATATGCGGAACGCGACGGGGTCATCGAAGGCATTCTGCCGCTGGCGCGGATCCGCAGTTTTTTGTTCGGCGATTCTTTGAGCTCCTTGCCGTTTTGCGTGTGTGGCGGCGTGGTCGCCGCCAATCCCGAGGCCGCCGCTGCTTTGGAAAACCGGGCGATCGCCCTGGCGCGCGAGCTGCAAGTCGATCATTTGGAATTCCGCAATCTCGTCCCGCGTCATCCCGATTGGCCGCGCAAAGATCAGCTCTACGTGAATTTCCGCAAGGTGCTCGATCCCGATCCCGAGAAAAATATGCTGGCCATTCCCCGCAAACAGCGGGCGATGGTGCGTAAAGGTATCGAAGCCGGTTTGCTCGGCGAGATCGACCAAGACATCTCGCGTTTTTATCCCGCCTATTCCGAGAGCGTGCGCAATCTGGGCACGCCGGTGTTCTCTAAAAAATATTTCGAGATATTGCGCGAGGTGTTCGGTGCAGACTGCGAAGTGCTGACCATCACTCACAACGGCCGCTTGATCGCCAGCGTGCTGAGCTTTTATTTCCGCGATCAAGTCTTGCCTTATTACGGCGGCGGCACGGCGGCGGCGCGCGAGGTGAAGGGCAATGACTTCATGTATTGGGAATTGATGCGCCGCGCGACGGAACGCGGGGTGCGGATCTTCGATTACGGCCGCAGCAAGCGTGATACCGGTTCCTACAGTTTCAAGAAAAACTGGGGTTTCGAGCCCGAGCCGCTGCATTACGAATACGTGCTGGTGAAGGCCGCGGCGGTGCCGGACGTCAATCCGCTCAATCCCAAATACGAACGTTTCGTCAGACTGTGGAAACGCCTGCCGCTGGGTGTGGCGCAGTTGCTGGGACCTCACCTGGTGAAGTATCTGGGCTGATGCATGGATGATGTGTTATTTCTCGTGCACCGCATCCCCTATCCCCCCAACAAGGGGGACAAGCTGCGCTCGTTCAATCTGCTCAAGCAACTGAGTCGGCATTACCGTATCCATCTCGGCGCGTTTATCGACGACGAACAGGATTGGCGTTACGTGGATGAGGTGCGCGCCTTGTGCCGCGGCGAAACCCATTTCGCCAGGCTGTCGCCGCGCGCGGCGAAGTTGCGCAGCCTGCCTTCGCTGTTGTCCTCCCGGCCTTTGAGTCTGGCGTACTATCGCGACCGCGGCCTGCGGCGCTGGGTGCGGCGGTTGCTGCGCGAGCAGCCGATCCGGCGGGTTTTGGTGTTTTCCGGCGCGATGGCTCAGTATGTGGACGATAAAAACGCGGCGGCCCTGCGGCGGGTGATGGATTTCGTCGATGTGGATTCGGACAAGTGGCGGCAATACGCCGCGTCGCGGGCCTGGCCGATGAATTGGCTGTATCGCCGCGAGGCGCGGACCTTGTTGCGCTACGAACGGCGCATCGCCGCGACCTTTGATGCCAGCGTGTTCGTCTCGGCCCGCGAGGCCGATTTGTTCAAAGCGCTGGCGCCGGAGACGGCGGCGCGGGTGTGGGGGATCCGCAACGGGGTCGATAGCGGCTATTTCGACCCCGTTCTGCCGAGCCCGGCGCCTTATCCTTTGCACGACCGGCCTATCGTCTTCACCGGCGCCATGGATTATTGGGCCAATGTCGAGGCGGTGACCTGGTTCGCCAAGCAGGTGCTGCCGGCGGTGCGCGCGCAAAACGAGGAAGCGCGTTTTTATATCGTCGGCGCGCGGCCCACGCCGGAGGTCATTGAATTGAAGCGGCTGCCTGGCGTGGTGGTGGTGGGCGGGGTGGAGGATATCCGTCCTTATATCGCCCACGCCGTGCTGGCGGTCGCCCCGCTGCGGATCGCCCGCGGCGTGCAGAACAAAGTGCTGGAGGCCATGGCCATGGCCAAGCCGGTGGTCGCCACTCCGCAAGCCTTGGACGGCATCGTCTGCGAAGTGGGGCGGGAGGTCTTGCTGGCGGAGAGCGCGGCCGATTTCGCGGCGCAGGTCGCGGCGCTGATCGAACGCGGCGGCGATCCGGCCTTGGCGTGCGCCGCCCGCGCAAGGGTAGTGGCGGATTACAACTGGGAGAGCAATCTCCGCCGCTTCGAACGCCTATTGGAGGGCGCGCCGCTGGATGACGATATGAATGATACGCGGCCGGTCATGCCGGGCTTGACGAGTATGGGTGAGTAGTCCCGCGTGTTGGAAACATTGAAGTGTGCCTGCTTGCCGCTGGTTAGGAGTGAGCGGGGTAGAATGAAATGAGCCGTTTCAACAAAATATTTAAAGAGGCGATATGAGCGGACCCTTACAGCCCAGCGTGGATAGCGCGGTGTTACCGCCCGGTGAGCAACTGCCCGTCTGGCGTTCGCCGCTGGTGCTGGCCGGCGTGCTGGTGGTGGCGGTGCTGGCGCTGTATTGGCAGACGGTGTTGTCGATGGCGGCGATCTGGTCGCGTTCCGAAACGTTTACCCACGGTTATTTGATCGCGCCGATCAGCCTGTTCCTGATTTGGCAGCGGCGCAAGGCACTGGCCGCGATGACGGCGGTGCCGGATCCGTGGGGTTTGCCGGTGTTGTTCCTGATCGGTGTGGTGTGGCTGCTGGCCCATTACGCCAGTGTCATGGTCATCGAACAGCTGGCGATGGTGGCCATGGTGGCGACGGTGGTGTGGACGGTGCTCGGGCGGCGCATGGTCTGGGCGATGATATTTCCCTTGGCCTTTTTGTTCTTCGCCGTGCCGCTCGGCGAGGAATTGATCCTGCCCTTGATGGATTTCACCGCTGATTTCACCGTGGCCGCCTTGCAGTTGACCGGCATTCCGGTTTATCGCGAAGGGACTTTTTTCGAGATCCCCAGCGGCCACTGGTCGGTGGTCGAAGGCTGTAGCGGGGTGCGCTATCTCATCGCCTCGGTGACCTTGGGTTGTTTGTATGCCTATCTCACCTACCGCAGCCCGCTGCGACGGACCGTGTTCGTGGTGTTGTCGGTCCTGGTGCCCATCATCGCCAATGGCCTGCGCGCCTATATGATCGTGATGATCGCCCATTTGAGCGATATGAAGCTGGCGCTGGGCGTCGATCACTTCATCTACGGCTGGGTGTTCTTCGGTCTGGTGATGCTGTTGCTGTTCTGGGCGGGTTCGTTTTGGCGCGAGGACCATTTTGAGCCGGCCAGTCCGCCGCTGGCCGCCGCGAATGGGGTTTCCGCGGCGGGCCGTCGCTCGCCGCTGCCGGTGGCGGGAGTGGTGCTTGCTTTGCTGGCGGCGTGGCCGGCGCTGAGTTATGTGAATGCGGCGCGCCAGGATACGGTGGCCAACCTCAGTTTGGTGGTGCCGCCGTCCACCGCTGGTTGGCAGGCCGGCGAGCCCATGAGTGAATGGCAGCCCCGCTATTTGGGCACCGATGCGTCCGTGCAACAGAGTTACGCGCGCGAGGGCCATCGCGCGCTGGTGTATCTGGCCTATTACCGCCATCAGCGTCAAGGCGCGGAGTTGATTAATTCGCAGAACGTGCTGGTCAAGCAGAAAGACCCGGTGTGGCGGCAGGTGGCGGAGGGGCCGCGGGAAATCACCGTCAATGGCAAGCGCATTCAGGTGCGCGAGGGCAAGCTGCGATCCGAGACGCAGGATTTGCTGGTGTGGCATTGGTATTGGATGGACGGTGTCTACACCACCAATCATTATCTGGCTAAATTCTGGGAGTCCAAGGCCAAACTATTCGGTGAGACCGGCGACGCGGCGGCGATCATCGTCGCCGCCGAGATCGGTGAGCGAGGACCGGATGCCGCCGCCGCGGTGCTGAACGACTTCGTGACGGGCATGGAGCCGGCGATCCGCGCCAGCCTGGAGAATGTCGCCCATGAGTGAGCGTGCGGTGGTCGCCGCTTTGATGGAAGCCGAGCGCCGCGCACCGGTAGCCGCGCCGCCGGTGGCGACGGACCACGTGGCGACTCGGCAACGCGATCAACGGCCGCTGATCGCCCACGTGATTTTCCGTTTGGCGGTGGGCGGACTGGAAAATGGGTTGGTGAATTTAATCAACCGCACGCCGCAATACCGCCATGCGATCATTTGCATGACTGAGTACACGGAGTTCCACCGGCGTATCGAACACGACGCGGTGTCGCTGCACGCACTGCACAAGCGCGAAGGCCACGACCTCGGTGTATTTATCCGTCTGTGGCGTTTGTTGCGTGCATTGAAACCGGACGTGGTGCACACCCGCAATATGTCGGCGCTGGAGGCGCAGTTGCCGGCGTGGTTGGCCGGTGTGCGCGGCCGCCTGCACGGCGAACACGGTCGCGACGTACACGACCTCGACGGCAGCAATCGCCGCTATCGCTGGTTGCGCCGCGCCTACCGGCCGCTGGTGCAAAACTACATCCCTTTGTCGCGCGATTTGGAAAACTATCTGCGCGATGCGATCGGCGTACCGGCGGCGAAGCTGAGCCAGATCTACAACGGGGTGGACACCGCGCGTTTCCATGTCGCCGCCTCCGGCCGTGCGCCGCTGCCGGTGGCGGGATTCGTCCCGCCAGAGGGAATAGTGATCGGCACGGTGGGGCGCTTGCAGCCGGTTAAAGATCAATTGAATTTGGTGCGGGCGTTCCTGCTGTTGCTGAAGCGCGAGCCGGGTCTGGCGTCGCGGCTGCGGCTGGTGATCATCGGCGACGGCCCTTTGTGGCGCGAGGCGCAAAGTTTGCTGGAACAAGCGGACGCCGCGCATCTCGCCTGGCTGCCCGGCGAACGCGACGACATTCCCGAGTTGCTGCGGGCCATGGATGTCTTCGTGTTGCCCTCGCTGGCGGAAGGCATCTCCAACACCCTGCTCGAGGCGATGGCCAGCGGGCTGCCGGTGATCGCCACCCGCGTTGGCGGCAACGCCGAGCTGGTGGTCGAAGGCGTAACGGGTACGCTGGTGCCGGCCGCGCAACCGCAGGCCTTGGCCGACGCGCTGGCGCGTTACGTCGCCGCGCCCGCCTTGCTCCGCCGCCACGGTCTGGCCGGCCGCGAGCGGGTGGAGCGCGAGTTCAGCATGGAGACCATGGTGGCGCGTTACGTCGATAATTACGAGCGGCTCTTGCGGCAGCACTAACGCGGATAACGGAAGCGAAGAAATCATGTGCGGTATAGTTGGCATCTTTGACACCCGCGGCGCCGCAACGGTGGAGCGGGCCTTGCTGAATAAAATGAATCAAAGCCAGTTCCATCGCGGCCCCGACGAAGGCGGCCTGCACGTCGAGCCCGGCGTGGGTCTGGGCCATCGCCGTTTGTCGATCATCGACCTCTCCAGCGGACAACAACCGCTGTTCAACGAGGACGGTTCGGTGGTGGTGGTGTTCAACGGCGAGATCTACAACTTCCAGGAGCTGGTGCCCGAGCTGCAAGCCGCCGGTCACGTGTTCCGCACCCGCAGTGATACCGAAGTGATCGTGCACGCCTGGGAAGAGTGGGGGGAAGCCTGCGTCGAACGTTTTCGCGGCATGTTCGCCTTCGCCTTGTGGGACCGCAATCGCAAGACGCTGTTCCTCGCCCGCGACCGGCTGGGCGTCAAGCCGCTTTATTACGCGCTGTTGTCCGACGGCCAATTGATTTTCAGTTCGGAGCTCAAGGCGCTGCTGGTCCATCCCAGCCTTAGCCGCGAGATCGACGCCCGCGCGGTCGAGGATTATTTCGCTTACGGTTATGTGCCGGAACCCAAGACCATTTACGACAGCGCCTCGAAACTGCCGCCGGGGCACACGCTCACCTTGCGCACGGGCGCGCCGCTGCCCGCCCCGCGTCAATATTGGGATATTCCTTTCAAACCTTTGCCGGCGCTGAGCGAGGGCGACGTGGCGGAGGAATTGATAGCCCGCCTGCGCGAGGCGATCAAGATCCGCCTGATTTCCGAAGTACCGTTAGGCGCGTTTCTCTCGGGCGGCGTGGACTCCAGTGCGGTGGTGGCGATGATGGCGCAGGTCTCGGGCGGCGCGGTCAACACCTGCTCGATCTCGTTCAACGATCCGGCCTTCGACGAGGCGCGTTATGCCGCGTTGGTCGCCGAGCGTTATCACACCCGGCATTACGTCGATCGCGTCGAGTCCGACGATTACGGCTTGATCGACACCCTCGCCGGTATTTACGACGAACCTTACGCCGACAGCTCGGCGCTGCCGACCTACCGGGTCTGCCAGCTCGCCCGCAAACACGTGACCGTGGCCCTCTCCGGCGACGGCGGCGACGAGAATCTCGCCGGTTACCGCCGTTACCGCTGGCATTTGTATGAAGAGCGCATGCGCGGTCTATTGCCGCTGGGGTTGCGGCGGCCGGTGTTTGGCTTATTGGGCAGCGTCTATCCCAAGGCCGACTGGGCGCCGAAAATCTTCCGCGCCAAGACCACTTTCGAGGCCCTGGCGCGCGACGGCGTGGAAGGTTATTTCCACGGCGTGTCGGTGATGAGCGATGCCATGCGCGGCCGTTTGTTCAGCGCCGATTTCAAAAAACGCCTGCAGGGCTATCGCGCCATCGAGGTGATGCGTGAACACGTCCGCAATGCACCCGAACATCCGTTGTCGCGCGTGCAATATCTCGATATGAAAACTTATTTGGTGGGCGACATCCTCACCAAGGTCGATCGAGCCAGCATGGCGCACGCCCTGGAAGTGCGCGAGCCGCTGCTCGATCATAAACTCATGGAGTGGTGGTCGGGTCTGTCGCCGGATTTGAAACTGCGCGGTACCGAGGGCAAATATATTTTCAAGAAGGCGCTGGAGCCGCATCTGCCGCGCGAGGTGTTATACCGGCCCAAGATGGGTTTCTCGATACCGCTGGCGGCCTGGTTCCGCGGGCCGCTGCGCGAGCGGGTGCGTGACGCGGTGCTGGGCGAGACGCTGGCCGCCACCGGGATTTTCGATCGCGGTTATCTGCAACAGATGGTGGAACAGCATCAGTCGGGCCGCCGCGACTACAGCGCGTCGCTGTGGACGGTGCTGATGTTCGAGGCGTTTGTGCGCCGAACGCGTATGGTCTGAGATTAAATGGAGGGTGGGTTGGCCGTGCGTGAGCAGCGCGTAACCCACCAAGCTGTGCCGTCAGGCGCACCGTATACAACACAAGGAGTTGCTACGCGACGTTTGGTGGGTTACGGCCTGGTGGCCTAACCCACCCTACATTGACTGAAGATCACGATGAAAATTCTGCACGTATTTGATCACTCCATTCCCTTGCACAGCGGTTACACTTTCCGCAGTCGCGCGATTTTGCGCGAGCAGCGCGCTCTGGGCTGGGAGACTGATCACCTCACCGGCGCCAAACATGTGCAAGAATTGGCGCGGCAGGACAAGAGTGTGCCCGCCGAAGAGACGGTGGACGGTCTGCATTTTTTTCGTGCGCCCGCGCCGCGCGGAATCTTGGCGGGTTTGCCGGTGCTGGACCAGTTGGCGGTGGTGAACGGTCTTGCCGCACGCTTGACCGAGATCATACCCACTGTCCAGCCCGATTTGCTGCATGCCCATTCGCCGGTCTTGAATGGCCTGGCCGCCTTACGCGCCGCCCGTCATTTCAAGCTGCCACTGGTGTATGAAGTGCGGGCCTTTTGGGAAGACGCGGCGGTGGATCATGGGACTTGCCGCGAAGGTGATCTGCGTTATCGCGCCACCCGCGCCATGGAAACCTATGTGCTAAAACGTGCCGACGCCGTCACCTGTATCTGCGAGGGTTTGCGCGGCGACATTGCGGCGCGCGGCATTCCCGCTGAAAAAATCACGGTGATTCCCAACGCGGTGGACATCGAGCAGTTTCAAATGGGCGGTGCGCCTGATGCAAGTCTGGCGCGGACCTTGGGCCTCGCTGACAAACTGGTACTGGGTTTCATCGGTTCGTTTTACGCCTACGAAGGCTTGTCGCTGTTGCTCGACGCCTTGCCGCGTATGCTGGCGCGACAACCAGACATTCGTCTGCTGTTGGTGGGTGGTGGTAAAGAAGAGCCGGCTTTGAAACAACAGGCGCAACAATTGAACGTGGCGGACAAGGTAATCTTCACCGGCCGCGTGCCGCACGGCGAGGTGCAACGTTATTACGATCTGGTGGACATGCTGGTCTATCCGCGTCTGGCCATGCGTCTCACCGATCTGGTCACCCCGCTCAAACCGCTGGAGGCCATGGCGCAGGGGCGGCTGGTAGTGGCCTCCGATGTGGGCGGTCACCGCGAATTGATCCGCGCTGGCGAGACCGGTTGCTTGTTCCGCGCCGGCGATGCGCAGCACCTCGCCGATACGGTGATGCAGCTGCTGGCGTCACGCCCATTGTGGCCGGCGCTGCGCGCCGCGGCGCGGCACTTCGTCGAACAGGAACGTAACTGGCAGGCCAGCGTGGCGCGTTATCAACCGGTGTATCAGGCGCTGGCCACGGCCAGGCGGGCCACATGACGGAACGGCGCCCACATTTGGTGGTGTTATCCACCTTGTTTCCACACCCGGGTCAGCCCAACGCCGGGGTATTCATCCGCGAGCGGATGTTCCGGGTGGCCGAGGCGTTGCCGCTGGTGGTGGTCGCGCCGCTACCGTGGTTTCCCTTGCAGGGGGTGATCCGGCTATTTCGTCCGCATTTTCGTCCGCGCGCGCCGCGCCATGAACGGCAGCAGGGCGTCGACGTTTATCATCCGCGGTTTTTCTCCGTCCCCGGTTTATTCAAATCCTGGGATGGTCTGTTCATGGCCTGGGGCAGTTACCGTTTACTGGCGCGTCTGCGCCGGCAAGACGCCTGCGATATCATCGATGCCCATTTCGCCTATCCCGACGGTTATGCCGCGACCTTATTGGGCAAGTGGTTCAAGGTGCCGGTGACCATTACCTTGCGCGGCACCGAGGTACCCTTGGCCAAGGAACCGGCACGGCGGCAACGCATGATGCGGGCTTTGGCGCGGGCGGATCGGATATTCTCGGTGGCGACCTCCTTGAAACGCCATGTGGTGAGCCTGGGGGCGGAGGCCGATAAAATCCGAGTAGTGGGCAATGGGGTCGATAGCGCTAAATTTTCGCCAATGGAAAAGGCCGAGGCGCGTGGCGCGCTGGGTTTGCCCGCCGATATTCCCCTGTTGATTAGCGTGGGTGGGTTGGTGGAGCGCAAAGGTTTTCACCGGGTGATCGAATTGCTGCCGGCTTTGCGCCGGGAATTTCCCGGTTTGAGGTATCTGGTCGTGGGCGGTGCCAGCGCGGAAGGTGATTGGCGGGTGCAATTGGAGGCGCAGGTGGCGCGTTTGGGTCTGAAGGACGCCGTGCATTTTTTAGGGACACTGCCGCCGGAACGATTGCGGCTGCCTTTGTCGGCGGCCGATGTGTTCGTGCTTGCCACCCGCAACGAAGGTTGGGCCAATGTCCTGCTCGAGGCCATGGCCTGCGGTCTGCCGGTGGTGACCACCGATGTCGGCGGCAACCGCGAAGTGGTGTGTGATGAGCGGCTCGGCAGCGTCGTGCCCTTTGGCGATGCCGACGCCTTGGCGCAGGCGTTGATCGCCGCCTTGCGTAAAACTTGGCCGCGCGACGCCATTATCGCCTATGCGCGGGAGAACGACTGGGCCCAGCGGGTGGCGGTGTTGGTCGAAGAGTTTGAACGTCTTTATCTCCAGCGACGGACGCTCGTTCATGACTGATCTCTACACCCGCCTGATCGCCGGTGTCGTGTTCCCCTTACAGGAGCGCCTCAAGGGACACGATACCGTCGCGGTGCGGCGTCAATTGGAAGCGAGCCAATGGTGGCCGCTGGCAAAATTGGAAGAGCTGCGCCTCGCGCGATTGCGGGCGCTATTGCAGCACGCCTATCGCTACGCGCCTTATTACCGTCAAATGCTCGCCACGGCCGGCTGCGCCGACGGCGCGATCGACGCGCTGAGTGATTTGCAAAAATTGCCTATGCTCAGCAAAGCGCTGATCCGCGCCCATAGCGAAGCCTTGAAGTCGGTGCAGGCGCGCGGTTTATCCCGTTTCAACACCGGCGGCTCCAGCGGCGAACCGCTGATCTTCTGGATCGGCAAAGAACGGGTCAGCCACGACGTCGCGGCCAAATGGCGCGCCACCCGCTGGTGGGATGTGGATATCGGCGATCCCGAGGCCGTGGTCTGGGGTTCGCCCATCGAACTCGGCGCCCAGGACCAGTTGCGCGTGCTGCGCGATAAATTGATGCGCACTCGGTTATTGCCGGCCTTCGAGATGTCCGAGGCCAAACTCGATGAATTCATCGCTACTCTGCGCCGCATGCGACCGCGCATGGTGTTCGGTTATCCCTCGTCGATCAGCGTGATCGCCCACCATGCCGCCGCGCGCGGCCAACGCCTGGATGATCTCGGTTGCAAAGTAGTGTTCGTGACTTCTGAACGGCTTTATGATCATCAGCGTGCCGCTATCGAACAGGCCTTCGCTTGTCCGGTCGCCAACGGTTATGGTGGCCGCGATGCTGGCTTCATCGCCCATCAATGTCCGGCGGGTGGCATGCACATCACCGCCGAGGACATCATCGTCGAGATCGTCGATGAAGAGGGCCGGGTGCTGCCGGCCGGTCAAGCGGGCGAGGTGGTGGTCACCCATCTCGCGACCCGTGATTTTCCCTTTATACGGTATCGGACCGGCGACGTGGCGATGCTGGATGACCGGAGCTGTCCCTGTGGGCGTGGGCTGCCGCTATTAAAGGAGATACAAGGCAGGACCACCGATTTCGTGGTGGCGGCGGACGGCACGCTCATGCACGGCCTGTCATTGATCTATGTGATCCGCGACCTCGCCGGGGTGGAGAATTTCCGGATTGTGCAGGAATCGCTGCAAGAAACCTCGGTCCAGTTGGTGACGAATCGGGATTTTGCCGATGAAAACATCGGCAAAATCGAGCACGGTCTGCAGCAGCGTTTAGGGCCAGAGGTCAGGGTACGGGTTGAGCGGGTACCCCAGATACCACGGGAGTCTTCCGGTAAATACCGCTATGTCGTGAGCCGGGTAACGGCGGGGAATTCTTGAGAGTGATGGCCTAATGCGTGATCTCTTCGTAACCATGGTGGTGTTGGGTAGTCTGCCCCTGATCCTCTATCGCCCCTACATCGGGGTCATCATGTGGTCGTGGATCGGCTATATGAATCCTCACCGCCTTAGTTGGGGATTCGCTACAGATTTTCCGTTCGCCATGCTCATTGCCTTGGCCACCTTGACCGGTGTGTTGTTCATGCGGGAGGAAAAGCGGATTCCGTGGACTCGGGAATCCGTGCTGTTGGCGTTGTTCATTCTCTGGATGTGCATCACGACGATATTTGCCTTGCATCATGCCGCGGCGACCGAACAGCTAAGTAAAGTACTTAAGATCCAGCTCATGACCTTCATCACCCTGATGTTGATAAAGGACAAATTCCGTATCGAGATGCTGGTGTGGATCATCGCTTTGTCGCTGGGATTTTATGGCGTCAAAGGCGGGATTTTTACTATCACGACCGGCGGCGGCTATCACGTACGGGGACCGAACGGTACCTTCATCGGCGGTAACAATGAAATAGGACTGGCCTTGATCATGACCGTCCCCCTTATGCGTTACCTTTATCTACAAGCTAAAAAGAATTGGGTAAAGTGGGGCTTGGCGGCAGCGATGATCTTTACCGTTGTGGCGATACTGGGGACGCAGTCGCGCGGGGCCTTGGTAGGGCTCGCAGTCATGGGTACCATGCTGATATGGAAGACGCGCAAGCGTTTTCTTTTCCTCTTTTTGATGGTTCCAGTTCTGTTCACCGCTGTTCAGTTCATGCCTGAATCGTGGCATGCCCGTATGAATACGATACAGACTTATGAACAGGATCAGTCGGCCATAGGACGTATCAATTCTTGGCACTTTGCCTTCAATCTCGCCAAGGATAGGCCGTTAACCGGCGCCGGTTACCACGCCTTTACACCCGATCTATTCGCTCGATACGCGCCTAATCCCGAAGATGTGCATGATGCCCATAGTATCTATTTTGAAATATTGGGAGAGCACGGCTTCGTCGGACTGGCCTTGTTCTTACTTTTGGGTTGGTTCGCGTGGCGTGCTTGTTCCGTGGTGACCAAACAAGCGAGGCCTTATGCCGAGGGGCAATGGATAGCCGATCTCGCCGCGATGTTACAGGTGAGTTTGGCGGGTTATGCGGCCTGCGGCGCCTTTTTGGGATTGGCCTATTTTGATTTTTATTATCACTTGATCGCGTTGGTGGTATTGGTGAAAATCCAGGGTCTAAGGTTGACCGAGCAGGCCCGGGTATCGGAGGCGCTGCCGGCAAAATCCAACGGTCGAGAGCGGCGTCAGCCGGCCGCCGTCGGCCGCCCCGCCGGAAAATAAATCCATTCTTGCGATGCCGCGCATCAGTCCAGGCGTGACGGAATGCCGTCTACATGGTGTTGCAGCCATTGCTCCAGCATGACCATCACCCAAATCATCACGCCGTAATAATTGGCGTGGTCGCGGCGCCCTTGGTCGAGCAGAATGTCTAGATAACGGGGATTGATATAGTGCCGCTTGCGCAGGCTTTGTAGGCTGTCGCCGACCAACTCGCGCAGTGGTGCATGCTGGTTCAGCCACAGACCGAAAGGCAGGCCAAAACCATGTTTGGATTTTTTGATGATCTCTGGCGGCAGAAAATCTTTGAGGCTGTCCTTGAAAAAATAACGCAGGTGATAACCTTTTATCATCAGGTCGTCGGGTATCCTGCCGGAAAATTCCACCATCGCGTCGTCGAGCAACGGGTAAGCCACAGCCACGCCGGCCATCTCGCAGGCGCGGTTCACTTTGCGCAGGTCATTGTCGGCCAGCGTGGTTTTCAGGTCGAGGTGCAGCATGCGATGCAATGCGGCATTACCTTGGGTCCGCTGATAGACCTCGCGCAGGTTTTCCATGGGTTCGGCGAGATCGAGCTGCTTTAAAAATGCCTCCTGCAAGATTTCCTGCAAGGGAGTGCGATGCAGAAAGTTGTAGCTTTCCAAGCGATCGGGCAACGGCACCTTGGCCTGGCTGATATAACTTTGCAGCTTGCGCAGCGGCGGCAGATGTTGCGCGCCGGGAAAACCAAACGCCAGCGGTTCGATCACGGCTTGGCGCAGCGCCGCCGGCAAAGTGTGATAGAGATCAAAGGTCTTTTGTTTCACGTAGCGGACGTTGCCGCCGAATAGCTCGTCGCCGCCGTCGCCGGCGATCATCAGATCGACGCCGTCTGCCTTGGCCATTTTCGCGCAGTAATAGCTGGGCACCGCCGAGGCATTGCCGAACGGCTCATCATAGGCACGGGCGATGAGCGGAATGGCGTCCACCACGTCCTGCGGCGTCACATAATAAGTGTGATGACGGGTGCCGAAATGTTTGACGGCGATGTCGGCGTAATGCGATTCGTCATAACCTTCGGCCGCGAAGCCAATCGAATAGGTGTCGGCGTGCGTGCCGGTCACTTCGGTGACGATGCCCGCCAACGTGGAGCTGTCGGTGCCGCCGCTTAAAAAATTGCCCAGTTTGGCGTGGGGCTGGGCCAAGGCCCGCCGTGCGGTTTGCCGTAGCAGGCCGCGAAATTCCTCGGCGAGTTCACGTTGCGACTCGCCGCTGTCGTCTTGATAACGCATCCGCCAATAAAAATGTTTTGACCAGCAGCCGTTGGCGAACAGCAGGTATTGGCCGGGCAAAAGTTTTTCCACGTTTTGGTAAATGGTGCGCGGACTGGGGATCATATGAAAATACAAATAGTCGTAGACCGATTGGGGATCAATCTGGCGGGCGACCGCCGGGTGGGCAGTGACGCTGTCGGTGGTGGCGCCAAACACGACGCCGCTGTCGCTGGGTGCGAAACACAGCGGGCGGATACCCAGCCGGTCGACGGCCAGCAGCGCCCGCTGGGCGGCGAGATCGAAAATCGCCACGCTGAACGCACCGCGCAGCTCAGTGAGGCAAGCGGGACCTAACCGACGATAACTTTCCGCCAGGGCCGCCGCCGTGCCCTGTCGGCCGGCGATGTCCTGTAATGCGGCCGTATTAAAGTAGGCCGCCCCCTGGCACGCTATCCATAGGGTTTCGTTTTGATAAAGTGTACCGCCCTCGCCGCGGGGAGCGGCTATCGCCAAGGCACAGTCCGCGGCGGTCCGACAGATACTCTCCCCGGTTAACGACGTATGAAGTGTTCGGGCCATGGCCGCGATCCGCTCGGCCGGAGATGCCGTGGGACTGGCGAACCAGCCGCATATGCCGCTCATAATCATTTACCTGTTGCGTAAGATTGCACACCTGTGTGCCGGCTGGCTCGGACAGGGATGGCTAGTATAACGGATTAAGCAGGGCGGAGCCTTAATAAATGCCCTATAATGAGCTGGTTATAACATGATGAGATTAAGTTGTGAGTGAGTTGGGCGAGAAGGCGGCGAAGACTTTGCGCCACTATAGTGGCGAGTTGCGGCAGGCGTTGCGCGGATTGCGTTGGAGCATCACTCCGGTGCCGATATCGCGGCCAGTGTTCATAGTGGGATGCAGCCGGGCCGGAACCACGCTGGTCTATAAAACTTTCTCGGAGGCGGAAGATCTCGGTTCATTACAGAAAGAGACCCACGATTTCTGGAGTGAGCTGCACCCGCTGGCGGAACAGCAGTGGCGTAGCCATGAACTGACCGCGCAGCAGGCGAGCCAGCATGACCGCGATACAGTGGCGCGTTATTTTTATCTGCACACCGGCCGGCGTCGTTTCGTCGATAAGAACAATCAGAATGGTTTGTGCGTTCCCTATTTGTATGCCTTGTTTCCCGACGCCCATTTCGTTTACGTCAAGCGTGCGCCGGGTGACAACATCAATTCCTTGATCGAGGGTTGGCGCAGACCCGATGAATTCGCCACCTGGTCGGACACCTTGCCGGCCAGCGTGGCGGTGGAAGGCGGTGCGGCCGACCGCTGGTGTTTTTTTCTGCCGCCGGGCTGGCGCGATTATCTCAATGCCTCGCTAGAGGAAGTCGGCGCGCTGCAGTATCGCAGCATGAACGAGGCTTTAGTGGCTTGCCGCACGTTGATACCGCCGCAACAATGGACCGAGATTTTCTACGAGGACCTGCTGCGCGATCCGGTGGCCGGGTTCCGGCGCGCCTTCACTGAAGCGGGCGTGGCTTTTTCCGCGCCGCTCCAACGTCATTGCGCCGAGGTGCTCGCCAAACCCTACAACGCCTTTTCGGAAATACGTCTCGACAAATGGCGTGACGGCCGCAATCGCGAACGCATCGAGCGGGTGCTGCCGTCGGTGGCGGATGTGGTGCGCGCCATGGGTTATTCGTCCAGCGGGACGTGATGAGTGCTGCCACGCTCATGACTGGGTTTGCACTCCTGTTGATGTGGTTGCTGGCGAGCGGTACGCTGCTCGCGGCCTATCATCGGCGGCTATTGCTGGCCTGGTGGCACGAGCCGGTATTGCGGCGACCGGTGTTGATATTCGAGAGCGACGATTGGGGTCCCGGCGATGATGTTCACGCGCGGGCCTTGCACAATTTGGCCGATGTATTGGCCGCCTATCGCGATAGCGACGGCCGGCATCCGGTTGCGACCTTGGGAATCGTGTTGGCGCTGGCCGACACCGCACGCATCCGCGAAACCGAGATTAACGCCTATTTCCGCAGGAGTCTGGCCGAGTATACGTCGGTGTTGGCGGCCATGCTAACAGGCGTCGAGCGCGGCGTGTTCGCGCTGCAGTTACATGGGCTCGAACATTATTGGGCGCCGTCTTTGTTAGCCTTGGCAAAATGCGATTCGCAACTTAAAGATTGGCTCACTACACCGGGTTTGCCGCGTACCGAAATGCTGCCGCCGGCGTTGCAAAGCCGATGGATAGACGCGGTGAGCTTGCCTTCGCGGCCATTATCCGATGATGAAATCGAGGCGGCGGTAAGCGAGGAAGTGGCCGCGTTCCGCGCGATTTTCCACGTCACACCGACGGTGGTGGTGCCCCCCACCTTTGTCTGGACGCCGGCAGTGGAACGCGCGTGGGCGCGGCATGGAATCCGTTATCTGGTGACGCCGGGACGGCGTTACGGTGCGCGCGATGGGCACGGACGGCCGGTGGCGGAGGGTGCCCTTGTCAACGGTGGCCACGGCGAGGCAGGCATGATGTATCTGGTGCGTGATGATTACTTTGAGCCCGCGCGCGGCCATACCGCCGCGCGCGGTTTACAGGCCTTGCAAATGAAGACCCGCCTCGGTCGACCGGCTTTATTGGAAATGCACCGCTTTAACTTCATCGACGAGCCGGCCGTCGCCGAGCATGCCAGTGACGAGATACGGGCCTTGCTCGACGCTGCGCTGGCCGCGTATCCCGCCGTGGCTTTTCTCAGCAGTGAAGCATTGGGCCGGTGTTTGGAGAAGCGCGATCCATTGTGGGTGGAACAGGACCACCACCGCCGGCTGGGTATGTGGGCAGCGCGCGTGCGTGCCCATCATGGGTTGTGGCGCTGGTCGCGTTTGACCGGTTTGGGTTTGGCGGTGTGGGTGTTGTGGATATTTTGCGCGCGTGGTCAGGACGGAGCGGGGGGGAAGTCATGAGTCGAGCGGCGCCGCGTTTTTCAGTCATCATCGCCGTGTACAACGGCGCGGCGACGTTGGCGCGCGCCATCGATTCGGTGTTGAATCAAACTTATCCGCCGCATGAATTGATCGTGGTGGATGACGGTTCGAGCGACGGCACAGCTCAGGTGGTGCGTGCTTATGGAGCACCTGTGCGTTATATACATCAAGCCAACGCCGGAGTGGCCGCGGCGCGTAATGCCGGCGCGCAAGCGGCCAGCGGAGATTGGCTGGCGTTTCTCGACGCGGACGATTGGTATTATCCGGAGCGTCTGCGTTGCCATGCGGAATGGTTGCAGGAAGACGGCGAATTCGATTTTTTGACCGGCGATTATGACTATGTGACCCCCGCCGGCGGCCGCATTTCCGGTTCGATGGAGGCCCATGAATCCGGCCGGCGTTTGTTGGCTGGCGGTGCCGTCAGAACGGTAATGACGGCGGATGATCTTGAGCCATTCGTGGCCGACCATTTTGGCGACACCCACACGTTGAGCGTGCCGCGGCGGACATTTCTGGAGCTGGGCGGTTATCCCGCCGGCTACAAAGTATGTGAAGATGTGTTCTTGCTGACTAAGTTGTGCGCGGCCAGCCGCCGCATTGGTGTGGTGTGTCTGCCGCTGGCGGCCTATGTCATTCATGAAGGCAGCGCCACCCGCAAAGATCCCTTGGCGGCGCAGGTCGAGAACGTCCGTACCCTGGTGGCGCTCAACACGGCGTCATCACATTTTTCGTCTCCGGTCAGACGTGGCGTACGTCGGCGTCTGCGCACGGCGCGGCAGAATCTGGGCTATGCGTTGGTACGTAAGGGCCGGCGCGCGGCGGCGTTGCGCGCGGTGGCGCCCACTCTGGTTGAAAGCCCCGGATTCAAGGGTTGGCGCGATATGTTGTCGATGTTGGTATAGGCATTACTACAAAATGAAGTTGCTGGTTATCACTGAACTTTTTCTTCCCACTATGGGCGGCACCGCAGTATGGGCCGCCGAGGTCTACCGGCGTCTGGGCGGTAAGGAAATTCACATCGTCACCGCCGATGTGCCGGGCGCCGCCGCCGTCGATGCGGTGCATCCCAACACTGTGCATCGGGTCGGTTTACGCCGCGTGCCGTGGCTCAGGCCGGAATCGCTGGCGATGTACGTGCGTTTGTTTTCCAAGTCGTTGGGGTTGGCGCTGACGCACCGTTTCGACGCCATCCACGCTTTCCGCGCCTTGCCCGAGGGGCTGGTGGCCTGGTTGGTGGCGCGGCTCATGTTCCGCCCCGTGGTGATTTACGCCCACGGCGAGGAACTCACCACCTGGGGCAAGGGTGGGAAATACCAGGCCATGCGGTTTGCCCTGCGCCATGCCGACAACGTGATTGCCAACAGTGACTTCACCCGCCAGGAATTACTGAACATGGGCGTGCAGGATGAACGAATCCTGCTGATCAATCCGGGGGTGGATGTGACGCGCTTCCGGCCCGGCCTGCCTTGCGACGATCTCAAACGGCACATCGGTCTGGACCCCGCCGAAAAGCTCATTCTCTCGGTGGGCCGTCTTTCCCGCCGCAAGGGTTTCGATATGGTGATCCGCAGCCTGCCGGATTTCATCAACCAAGGTATCGCGGTACGCTATGTGCTGATTGGTCTCGGTGAGGATCAAAATTATTTAAGCGATTTGTCTCGGCAACTGGGCGTCGCCGATCGCGTCCATCTACTCGGCCATGTGAACCTGGATGATCTGCCCCGCTGGTACAATGCCTGCGACGTATTCGCCATGCCGAATCGTGCTATTAATGGCGATACCGAGGGTTTTGGTATGGTTTTTCTGGAGGCCGCCGCCTGCGGCAAGCCGGTCTTGGCCGGTAATGCGGGGGGTACCGCCGCCGCCGTGCTGGAAGGGGTGACGGGGATGCGGGTAGATGGCGAGCAAGCGGGAGAAATTTTTTCGGCGCTAGTGTGTTTGCTTGGCGAAGCCGGGTTTGTTATGGGGCACAGGGGTTATCGCCGAGCGCAAGAATTGTTTACGTGGGATCAGGTGGCGGCCAAGACACGCAGTCTGCCACGGCTCACTGTTGCAGAGGAACCATGAAATGTCTCGACATTGGTTAAGTATTTTATTGCTACTGTTTTCGATGCACGCGCAGGGCGAGTTATTGCCTTTCATGCCTAGTCCCTCGGAACTGGCCCTTTTGCCGGATTATTGTAAAGCCAGATTTACCGAACAGCATAGCCCCGAATATCAGGCGTGGGCGGAACGTGTGGGCCCTAAATTTTTAAGTATTCATCACTACTGCGCTGGCTTAAACTACATAAATCGTTATCAGCGGTTGGTCAACGATGAGAAAAGAGCCTATTACTTAAGCCGGGCCGTTCCTGAGATCGACTATGTAGCCCAGGCTATGCCCGCGGGTTTTCTGTTGGCGGGAGAGATTTATCTCAATCGCGGCATCGCCTATCGGCTTATGCGCAACGATGCCGCCGCCGCCCGTGATTTCGCTAAGGCTATCGAGCATGATCCGAACCAGGTGCGCGCCTACGTTTACCTAAGCGAGTTCCACGCGCGCACGGGCAAGAAAGCCCAGGCCTTAGAACTGGTGAGCCTCGCTCTTCAACGTGTGCCGGGCAATAAGGCTTTGCAGCGAAAGTATCTGGAGCTCGGCGGTAAGGAACCGTTTCCGGTCGGTGAGTCTACTCAGGTTGCGCCGGTCAGCGCGGTACAGGGCGAGGCGTCGCCGGCGCAGGTAGAGGGGTCCGAGGCCAGCGCGCCCGCCGCGCCGGCCAAGACGACCAGCGAAACGGAAAATCCGCCGGTTGATGCGGAAGCCAATCGGCCGGCCATCGGGGTTCCGGGCAATCCATATTGCCGATTCTGTCCGTGAAATAAGGATGGTGTCCTGGAATTGGCCCTGTTAGAACCCGATGCGGTTGTCGCTTGCTCGCGGGCATCTAGACGCTTTATTAACCCTAAGGGAACGCCCCCTTTCTCCCGGCGACGGCAGGCGAAGCTGAGAGGACTGGTATTTTCATTTTCGCCCGTTTTTAAGCCGATAATAAGCGATTTAACAATGGCGACGTGGTGATTTTCCAAGCTAACCAAGTCAAGCACGGTAAATAATGATTAGGGCCAACCATTAATTGCTCGTAATCACAATTTTCATGGGGCGGTTATGTCTGACTTTCTCAAACGGCAGGCCATCAGCGTCGGGGCCCTGTATCTGCGCTATAGTCCTTGGCTGCGAGGACGCTACCGGATCAGCGCGATCCTCTTGCCCTGGTTGCGTCGTCTTGGGCCGAGTATGGGCAAGCGGATGATACGGACACGTTATCGTTTCCGCTTTCATGCCGATCTTGCCGATTGGCTGGGGCAGTATGTCTACCTCAACGGTGTCTATGAACCGCCGACCGCTGCTGTGTTCGCTGCGCTGATCAAACCCGGCGACTGTGTATTGGATGTCGGGGCGAATGTCGGCTTTTTCAGCCTGCTCTGCGCACGCTTGACCGGCAGCGACGGGCGGGTGATCGCCTTCGAACCCATTCCGTCGGTACGGGCCAACCTCATGACGAACATCGCGCTCAATGACTTTCGCCACGTGTGGGTGATCCCTAAGGCCGTCTCGGATAGGGCGGCCACGCTCACCATCTATGAAGGCCCCGACGGGCACAAGGGCATCTCATCGCTGCGTCCGCTGGAATCGTCCAGTAATAAGCTGACAATCGAAGCCATTGCCCTGGATGATATCGCCGCGGATTTTAGCAAGGTGGCTTGCATCAAGATCGACGTTGAGGGTGCGGAGATGCTTGCGCTGCTGGGTATGGAGAAACTGGTCGCCAGAGATCGGCCTTACTTCATTATCGAGTTTACCGATGCCTATCTCAAAAGCTTCGGCCACACAGTCAGCCAGATGGCGGAATGGTTGCAGGCACGTGGCTACCAGCTGTACCGCATCGAGGAGGAAGGACTGTTACCTTTGATTCTGACTGTCTCCGGCCTTCCCGATCAATACAATGTGCTGGCCTGCCAGAGTGTGCCCGAGGCGTTGACGGCTCGTATCGTGCAGAAATGATCGAGGCTGTCGGTAATGGCTGAGCGCGAAACCTACCCACGTTTGGAGACGGTATGATTTTTGTTGATAAATTAACCAGCTTTGAGCTTTATACCCGCTATCCGCTGGGGCAAGTGATAGAAACCCATGCGCTGGATGATGTTTGTAGCGGCATGAATCCTTGTTATTACATGCGGGCCGGTGACCGATTGAAAGTCTCAAGTTCCGTAGCTGCGTTGATCATCGCATCGGGAAAATTTGAAGTCGACACGGGATTCAATCCGCCCACTTTTTTCATGCATCCCTGGCAACGCAATAGCGTGGAGTTCATCCGCAAGACTATAAATAATATCGAGAAGAAATTGCGCGGCTCCGCACTCCTGCAAAACCAGGCGGTCAAAAAAATAAAGTCGATGGCGCCGGCAGAGATGAAAACCTTTCTCTGGAACCCGCATTACTCAGCGCATATCTCCTGCGACAGCATCGATGCCAGGATTAAAAAGATTAAACCTTTCGAATCGGTGAGACCCGGCGAGAGTGCCATGCTGCTCAATCTCGATTATTCGATCAACAGCTTGAACGATTATCTCGAACGATCCGCCCAGCTGTTACGTAAGACAGTAAATGATATCGAAGCAGCCTTTCCCCGCAAAAGCCATATTATCCTCATGGGCGGCAAAGACAGTCAGTTGCTGAGTCTGATTCCCAAGTTGAACGAGGAAAACTGGTATATCTTCAGCGCTGAACCCAATTATCCTTTGATCAAGGATTGGGTTCATCAAAACAAGCTGTACGCGACGAAGATATTTTCGCATGACGGCCGCAATGAAGAGACTATGGCGGATTTCAAAAGAAAGATCATTTGCAGCGATCTTTATACCAACCCGATACATGTGCGTTATCTGCCCACGCTCGAGAAGATAGTGCGTGAATTCGATAATGAATGCATCTTCTGGTTAGGGTCCATGCCACGCAGGGCGAGTCTCTATGATACAAGCTACCGCAAGCCAGGTACGTTCCTCAATAGCGATCAATTTTTTAATGAACACCTTAATATCTTTCCCGGTTGGCAAGGTAATATTCAACAAACTTATTCAAATTATCTTGGTTGCCCATTCCTGAGCCCTTATTACTTAAAAGAGATGTGGTTCGAGCTATACGCGCATCTCGATCCAAAGATAATCGAAGGTGGACAGGACTACAGGCCGCGGCTTGGTGAGATGCTGGCGGGCAGGAAGATTGTCTGGCCGAGCCACAATCCGGGGCCGGCACCTTACGAATATTGGTATTTCTGGTTCAATTCCTATCGTTATTACCGTCGATATTTAAATGGGTCTACGCGGATTAGTGTGGGTCATTTTTCGTGAATTTCGGTAGTGGCGGCAAGAA
>JAHFRV010000080.1 GCA_023266095.1 Gammaproteobacteria bacterium
TTTGACGATCAGCAGCCAGCCCCAGACGGCGACGGCCAAGCCGGAAAGCGTGAAGAGTGCCAAAATAATGATGTAAGGATTCAAACACAGTCCTCATCGTGCCGCATGACTAATGGAACGAGTCTAGCGGTATTCGGAACCCCTGGAAATCAAAAGTCCCGGCGGGTAGTACTGCTAGCAAAACGATCATCTGGGTAAGCCGCTCAAACTGGCGCTGTTGACGGCGCTATCGTACGGTCGACGGCCATGACGCTTTTGGCGCGATCCCGTAAACCCCGCCCTCACGGCCACTCACAACCGGTGTTTGCCCGGCCAATGCTACGACTAGGAAATAGGCTTGTACTACAACTGGCGGCGCTACTACGGCCAGACGATGACCGCCAGCGCTATGAGCAACAGGAAAGGCGGCGCGAGTGGGAAATAATGCAGGTCGGCGGAGGTGGGAGGTTAATTCAATGCAGGATGCAAAACGAGCGGAGGGATTGTTGCTAATGGCCAGATTGTTAGTCGATATTGGGCATTACGTCGAAATGATGCCAGGCTTTGGCTAGGCCGGGCCGGCCGCCGGACATGACGTCAATCCAGTCGGCGCGGCGCGGTTTTGGCGTGGCGTGTACAATAGCGCCTCGCATTTATTGATTATAAGCCGTCCGGCGGATGCCGGGCCGGTTGAGAGGAGTTTTGCAATGTTCGTTTGGGAATTGGTCGTCATCTTTTTGCTGATTCTGCTGAACGGTGCTTTCGCCATGTCTGAGATGGCGGTCGTTTCGTCGCGGCGGGCGCGCTTGAAAATGATGGTCAGCCGCGGTTCGCATGGCGCGGCGATGGCTTTGCGTTTGATCGACGATCCGAGCCGATTTCTTTCTACGGTGCAGATAGGCATCACCTTGATCGGTATCGTGGCGGGCGCTTATGGCGGCGCCACCCTCGGCGAGGAGCTCGGCGCGTGGCTCAATAGCTTCGCGGTGTTCGCGCCTTACGGCGAGGCGCTGGGGTTCGGTGTCGTGATCATGGCGATTACCTATTTCTCGCTGATCTTCGGTGAGCTGGTACCCAAACGGGTCGCTTTGCACAGTCCCGAACGCATCGCGATATTGACCGCGGCGCCGATGATGTTGATCTCCAGAGTGGCGGCTCCTCTGGTGTGGCTGCTTAAATTATCCATTGATATGGTGTTGCGCGTCCTCAAGCGCGACACCGCGCGCGAAACGGCGGTGACCGAGGACGAGGTCAAGTCGCTCATCAGTGAAGGAACCCTGGCCGGCATTTTCGTCCCTGCGGAACGGGAGATGATCGAAGGCGTGTTGCGACTCGCCGATCGCGCGGTGCGGGTGATCATGACGTCGCGCAATGACGTGCTGTGGCTGGATATCGACGATACGCCGGCTCAGGTGCGGCGCAAGATCAGCCAGGCGGGTTTCTCGCACTTTCCGGTTTGCCGTGGGGCGCTGGACGAGCTCATCGGCATCGTCCATACCAAGAATCTGCTCGATGCCGCGTTGCGCGGCGAAACGCTCTCGCTGGCCAAACACGCCGTCGAACCCATGGTGGTGCCGGAAGGAACGTCCGCGCTGCGTCTGCTGGAGCAGTTCAAAAAAACCGGTGTGCATATCGCGGTAATCGTCGATGAGTTCGGCACGGTGGAAGGCATCGCCACGCTGACCGATATCATGGAGGCGATAGTGGGCGTGTTGCCCGAGCAAGGTGAAACCGCCTTGCCGGAGGCCGTGCAACGCGAGGACGGTTCGTGGCTGGTGGACGGCATGATGCCGATGGATGCGTTCGAGGACCGCGTCGGCCTGCACGGCCTGCGCGCGCCGGGAAAATATGAAACCGTGGGTGGTTTCATCTTACATGTGCTGGGCCGTTTTCCCGTCACCGGCGAACATTTCGTGCATGACGGCAGCCGTTTTGAAGTGGTGGATATGGACGGCCGCCGCGTCGACAAAGTGCTGGTGCAACCGCACTCTATCGATGACACCGGCGAAACGCTCGATTTGTGAGCCGGTTAAACAGGCACCTACTCGGCTCCATTGTGGCACACGTCGGCTTGATATACCGGTAATGAATTGTGCAAGGTGCATGCGTTTCCTACTTCACTCAACAGGGCAGGGAGGGCATTATGAGTAATCTGCAAACAGTACAAGAGATGTATGCGGCATTCGGTCGTGGCGATGTGCCAGCGATTTTGCAGCAACTTTCCGCTGCCGTCGAATGGGAGTATGGAATCGCTGCGAGCGACGTGCCTTGGTTGAAGCCGAGGCGTGGCCGCGCCGCCGCCGCTGCCTTTTTTAAAAGCTTAGGCGCGATTCAAATTGAAAAATTCGTCACGAAGCTGTTCCTGGAAGGCCCCGGCGTTGTTGTGGTGCTAATCGACATCGAGTTTGTTGTCACGGCGACTGGCAGGCGCGTCGTCGAGGAGGATGAAGTGAATATCTGGCATTTCGACGCGCAGGGTAAAGTGGCAAGGTTTCGCCATCGGGTCGATACGCAGCAGCACTTATTGGCGTGGCGAGGGTAACTGCCGACGGCTAGACCGGGTTGAGTGAAACGCAGCATTTATGTTTCGTAATCTATCTCATCACCCCAAAAACGCTATGACACCCGCCAAATCACCATGATTCAACGCGGTATGCGCCTCTGTCTGCACCTTGGGTTTGGCGTGATAGGCGATGCTCAAACCGGCTTCTTTCATCATCAGCAAATCGTTGGCGCCGTCGCCCATGGCGATGGTCTGCGCCGGTGTGATGTTCAATTCTCTGCATAGCTCAAACAGAAACTCACGTTTGCCTTCGGCGCCGACGATCTTGCCCAGTACCCGGCCGGTGAGTTTGCCGTCGCTGATCTCCAACGTATTGGCGCGCGCATAGTCGAGACCCAGCCGCGCCTTCAGCCGTTCAGTGAAGTAGGTGAAGCCACCGGAGACCAGCGCCACTTTGATGCCGCGCGCTCGCAGGCTGGCGAGCATGGCGTCGGCGCCGGGGTTGGGACGCAGGCGTTCCTGGTACACATGTTCCAGGGCGGCAGCGTCGAGCCCGGCGAGCAGGCCGACGCGGCGGGTCAGCGATTGTTCAAAATTGAGTTCGCCGCGCATCGCCGCCTCGGTGATGGCGGCCACTTGCGGTTTCAGCCCGGCGAAGTCGGCGATTTCGTCGATACACTCTATGTTGATGAGCGTGGAATCCATGTCGGTGATCAGCAAGCGCAGCCGCGCGGGATCGAAGTCTTGCGGCAGCGGATTGATGTCGCAGGGCGAAGTTGTCCGCAGCGTCTGCAGCTGCTCGGGTTGCGGTGCGCGCGGGGTATGGACGCGCCAATGATCGGCGCATTGTTCCAGTGTGCCGCTCAGGCGTCGAGCGGCTTGTTCGGCGAGGTCGGCTGTGAGCCGCGGGCCTTGTAAAATGATGGTAGTCATGGCGCGCCGTTCGTTAAAAATCAGTAGCGGATGTTAGCAGCCCCGCGCCGGCTTGTGCAGCGTGTGGCCGGGTCAGAATTGCAATTGGATGACGGTCTGCAGCACGATTTGCTGGCGGCTAATGCCCGCCTCGCTGGCCACCGGTTCGCCGCTGTCCATCGCCATTTCGGCCTTGACCGTGCGGACCATCATGGGTGTGGGCGGCTGCGCGCCCGCGCCTTGCACGCTCAGGCGCACGATACGGTAACTTTTGGCGCCCAGACCCTGTTGAATGCGGTCGGCGCGTTCCTTGAAATTCTCCATGGCTTGATCCAAGAGCTGCGCCTCGCCGGCACGCTGGTGGGCGGGGGTGGCGATGAACTGCATGCTTTTTATCTGCAGGCGTTGTTGCAGGATGCCGGCCAGCACATTGAGGTCTTGGATCTTCTCGCTGCGCAATATCAGGTTCTGGGTGCCGCGCCAGTGGTGCAAGCGGGTTTCATCGTAGACCGGAAAGGTTTGATAATCGCCGCTGCGCGATTTGACGGCGAGGCGTTTGCGCACTTCGCCCAGCGCCCAGCTCATGGCGCGATTAATTTCAACGGCGAGCTGCGCCGGATCGGTGTGTTCGGCCTCCGCCGCCAACGTCACTTCGGCAAGATCGTTTTGCAGCTCACTTTCCGCCTCCACGGTGAACTCCACTTGATCGTAATGCAGGTCTTCGGCGCGGGCGCCGTTGGCCGCGCCCAGTGCGGCGGTCAAAATGAGTGAAACAAACCAGAGTTGTCGCATAACGCGTGCTCCTGTGAGGGTGATGAAGGCTATTCTGACTAACCGTATGAACCATCGAGACGCCGTGCACACCAAGAAAGTTGATTTTTATTCAAGCAAAGTATTATTGGCATCCGGCGCGACTTGGCTGGTGAAACACGATTTGCCAGAGCCTGCCAAATTGAATGCAAGGAGTTTACCAGACTCGCCGCCGCGCTTCAGTCCTCCGGTAAAAACAGCGCCGTGAGGTCGTTGAGAAAACGCTGGCCCAGTTCGGTGGGTCGGATGTGATGCAAGTCGCGCTCGATCAGGCCCTTGGCCTCCGCCTGTTGCAGTGGTTGTTCAACGACGTTCAGCGCCAGACCGGTGTGTTCGCCGAACAGTGCCACGGGGAAACCGTCATTTAAACGCAGCGCATTGAGCATGAAATCGAAACCCGCCTCGCGCCGCGACAAGGTATGTTCGCTGGCGATGCGCGCGGCGCTCGCCGCCTTGGCCAGATACTCGCGCGGATGGCGCAGCTTGGCGGTGCGGACAATGCGCTGATGCTGCGCGCTGCTGATCTTGGCGTGGGCGCCGGCGCCGATGCCGAGGTAGTCGCCGAACAGCCAGTAGTTGAGATTATGCCGGCAGCGGTGGCCCGCTTGCGCATAGGCCGACACCTCGTATTGCCCGTAACCCGCCGCGGCGATGCGCGTCTGGCAGTGTTGCTGGATCTCCCACAAGGCATCGTGGTCCGGCAAGTTCGCCGGTGGCGTGTGGGCGTAGCGGGTGTTGGGTTCCAGCGTGAGTTGATAATGCGATAGGTGCGTGGGTTGCAGCGCGATGGCCTGTTCGAGATCGGCCAAGGCTTGCGCCACGCTTTGGCCGGGCAGGCCGAACATCAAATCCAAATTCAGTTCATCGAAGCCGGCGGCATGGGCGCGCTCGGCGGCGATGATCGCCTCGCGCGCGCCGTGGATGCGCCCGAGTTTTTTCAGCATCTCATCGTCGAAACTCTGCACGCCGATGGAAAGACGGTTGATACCCGCGGCACGGAATTCCGCGAACTTGCCCGCCTCCAGCGTGCCGGGATTGGCCTCCATGGTGATCTCGGCGGTGGCGGGCAAGACCAATAAGGCCCGCAACTGCGAAAACAAACGGTCGATGCTCTCTGGCGAAAACAGACTCGGCGTGCCGCCGCCGAGAAACACCGTCTCGATGGAGCGGCCCCAGATCAACGGCAGGTCTTGTTCGAGATCGGCGATCAGCGCGTCGATATAAGCCCGCTCGGGCACCGCGTCCTTCGCCTCGTGGGAGTTGAAGTCGCAATACGGACACTTGCGCACGCACCACGGCAGGTGCACGTACAGTGACAAAGGGGGCAACGCGGTGAAGTTGAACATCGCGACAGCTTAACAGTATTGGAGCCCGCGATTATATCGCGGGCAATGGAGGCGTGCGCCGGGTGCTCAGTTGTTCTGCGCGCCCTGCTTCACCCACTCGCGCAGAATCTCGACCTGCTGTTTGAGCAGCGGCCGTTCGTGATGGGGCATGCGGATGCTGGGGTCGGCGCGGCCCTCGATGAGGACCAGCAAGTTGCTGGTCAGGGGCTCGCCCGGCGTGATGATCTTGCCGTGCTGGGTGCCCTTCATCAGCCCTTCGTAGCTGCGCAGATCGAGACCGCTGGCCTCATGGCCCGGCCCGCCGGGATGATGGCATTTCACGCAGTGACTCTCGATGATGGGCAATACGTCGAGGCTGAAACTGACCTGCTGCGCGGCGGCGGCCGGCGTGCACCAGAGCGCAACTTGCGCCAATGCGGCCGTGGTGAGAGCAAAGGCAACATAACGGGATCGTTTGACGTGAGGCATGCCACGGCTCCTTGCCGTTTATGAGAATGGCATTTTAGCGTGTTGCGAGGGGGAAAGTCTCGGGGCCGGTAATAAAACGCAGTGGAATCTTTTGATGTTGAGCTTCATTTGAAGCTGCTCACTCTGCGGGATTGTTGTAACGCCAACGATCGGAAGTGGGAGGCGGCTGTAAAAAAGTCAACCCCCCGACGCGCTGCTAACTAACCGCCCGGACCTTACAGAAAGCATTGACAAGCATGCCGCATCTACTACGCTTCCTTCTCCACCAAAAAACAAAATCTGTTCTTGACATCGAAGCAGCAAAGGGAGGGTTTCCCCGCACAGGCCGGCATGGTGTTCCTAAGGCTTAGCGCAGGAGACCAACTACTAACGAATTGTGAAGGAGGCACCTTATGTGTGTACATCCTCGCAGTATGCTGTTGGGTCTCTTGTTGGTCGTTTCAAACTTTAATTTCATTCAGTTCGCCGCCGCCGCGGCCGGTGACCTCGATGGGGGTTTCGGCAGCGGAGGCAAGGTAACGACCGACTTTTCACCCGCGGTAAACGACATCGATTGGGTGAATGACGTCGCTATTCAAAGCGACGGGAAACTGGTGGTCGCGGGACATACCTTCGACTCCGGGGCGAGCCCGCCGCAACACTTCATGCTGGCGCGTTACCACTCCGACGGCAGTCTGGATACCGGCTTCGGAGCCGGCGGTCTGGTGCAAACCGATTTTGGTAATCCCGGGGGTTTTGCCGGCGTGAAAATCCAGGTTGACGGCAAGATCGTGGCGGTGGGGTCAATTGGAGTGACTCCGTTGACGACGGGATCTCGGTTTTTTATTGCGCGGTATAACAGCGATGGTAGCCTGGACACCAGCTTCGGCACAGGCGGCAGCACGACCACCGCCGCCGGGGCGAACGGGAGCAATGGCATCGGACTGGCGATTCAGGCCGACGGAAAAATCATTGTCGTCGGTTCCCATGGTCTCGCGTTTTCAGGACTCAACTTCGCCGTCGTGCGTTATAACAGCGACGGCAGTCTGGACCCCAGCTTCGACGGTGACGGCATCGTGTCGACCGATATCGCCGGGAGTGGCGATGGCGCCAACGATGTTGCGTTGCAAGCCGACGGCAAGATCGTCGTGGTGGGCGAGGGTGTTAATCCATCGCTATCCACCGCCTCGCGCTTTGCCGCGGTTCGATACAATGCCGACGGCAGCTTGGATACCAGCTTTGACGGCGACGGTAAGACCACCACCGCGCTCGGTACCCTACTCGACTCGGCGCGCGCCGTAACCATTCAAGGCGATGGCAAGATCTTATTGGCGGGGTCGTCCCACAACAGCGCGACCAGCGCGCCGGATTTCGCGCTGGTGCGTTATACCGCCGCCGGCAGTCTGGATAGCGCGTTCGATGGGACGGGCCGCGTCGTCACCCTATTTCCTTACGGCCAAAGCGTGGCCAATGGCGTGGTGGTGTTGCCGAACGGAAAAATCGTTGCCGGCGGTTTTACGGCCGGCAACCCCGGACCCGCGTCGGGTTACGATTTTGCCTTGGCGCGTTACCGCGGCAATGGCAGTCTGGACAGCAATTTCGGCACGGACGGATTGGTGACCACGCCCTTCGGCACGCCCGCGCTGGGGAGCGACGACTTCGCCAACGCGCTACTTTTGCAGCCCGACGGAAAGCTGGTGCTGGCCGGCTCCCTCACCAAATTCGGCAGCGGTTCCGATCGAGATTTGGCGCTCGCGCGTTATCTCGATGCCCCCGATCCGCCGGTCGCCAGCGCCGGTCCCGACCAGACCGTCGACGAAGGCGATACGGTGATCTTAGACGGGTCGGCCAGCGATGACGCGGGGAACCCGCCGCTCACCTATCACTGGACGCAGTTGGCGGGCACGCCGGTGGCGTTGAATTTATCCGAACCCGTCCATCCCCTGTTCGTCGCGCCCAATGTCGCGCCGGGCGGCGAGACCTTGTCGTTCCAGTTGATCGTGAATAACGGCCTCGCCGACAGCGCGCCGGATACGGTCGATATCACGGTGAAGAACATTAATCACGCGCCGGTGGCGGACGCGGGCGCCGCTCAGATCGTGGCGGAAGGTGCGCCAGTCACGCTCGACGGCACCGACAGCTATGATGTGGACGGCGATACTCTCAACTACGCGTGGACGCAAACCACCGGTCCCGGCGTCACGCTCGCCGGTTCCGCGACGGCCAATCCAACCTTCACCGCGCCGGCGGTGGCCAGCGGCAGTGTCGTGTTCACCTTCCAACTCACGGTCAGCGACGGCGCGCTTAGCGCGGTTGCCTCCGTCAATGTGACGGTGGAGCATGTCAATCACCCGCCAGCCGCCAACGCGGGCGCTCCGCAAACCGTCAACGAAGGCAGCGTGGTGACGCTCGACGGCTCGCTCAGCGGCGATCCCGACGGCGACGCGCTCACCTACGCGTGGACACAGTTGGCGGGACCGACGGTGAGCTTGAATCTCGGCAACCCGCTGCAGCCGGTGTTCACCGCCCCCAACGTCAGTCCGGGCGGAGCGGTGCTGCGTTTTCAACTGATCGTCAATGACGGCTCGTTGAGCAGTGCGCCGAGCACGATCGACATCACGGTGCTGGACGTGAACGACCCGCCGGTCTGCACCATGGCGCAAGCCTCGCCCGCGAGTCTGTGGCCGCCTAATCACAATCTGAAGTTGGTCACCGTCACCGGTGTCAGCGATCCGAACAACGACGGCGTCACCCTGACCATCACCGGCGTGATGCAGGATGAGCCGGTCGATGGACTCGGTGACGGCGATACCGATCCGGATGCGATCATTCAAGGCGCCAGCGTGCTGTTGCGCGCCGAACGGTCCGGCATGGTCAATGGACGGGTCTACCACGTCAGCTTCACCGCGAATGACGGGCAGGGCGGTCTATGCAGCGGAACGGTGAAAGTCAATGTTCCCTTATCCAATAATCAAAGCGTCGTTGATGGCGGTCCCTTGTACGATTCCACTGTCGATCTGCCGGATGGCGGACATGGAAGCGGCGGCGGAGGTTGGTAACCGAATCGTGACCGGCCATGGTACGCGTGGTTACCGCGCATCATGGCCGGCGCGAGGTATCTGCATAAGCGGCACGATAGCTTGGTCGTGAATGGTCTTCAGCTATGTAGGTTGGGTTGAACGTAGTGAAGCCCAGCATGGAGTTATTTGTGATAACCGCCGGACCAACGTGCTATGGACAAATCCATTCCACCCCTTGCGCCCGTTTTTCAGAATGCATCAATTGAATAGGCATGTGATGTTGGGCTTCATTTCATTCAGCCCAACTTACGTGACCTGGCCGATTGACAGTTAAATTACGAGCCGACTCTTCTCGGCTTTGAGGATTTGTTTGAGACAAAACCTTGCGGAATACAACGTGTGGTTGGCATTGAAACGCCTATTCTCGTATGTACGTTAGAGCATGGTTCAGAAAGGAGAAACGTCATGAGTGAAGAAAGGCGTAGGTATTCGTATTAATGCGCACGCTGATATTTTCGCTGATATTAATGGCTTTCAGTAGTGGCGGTCGAGCCACTGATCTTTACTGTCCGGGTTTCCCTACGCCGTGTTCTGATACTTGCGCCCCTGCTGGCACCCCAGCGTGCGGCGAGGGCTCTCCGCCCCCATGCACCTTAGGCCCCACACCCATTTGTGACGTAGTTGCGATCAGCGCTGCACCCATCAATAACTCCACTAGCTCTTTCTCAAACATCCTGGAAACGACACGTACACGCGGCCAAAGGGTGGTGATATCGTCCCCCACTGCGGCTACGGCGGTTGTCGAGCTGTATCTGGGTGGAAATATGATTAGGGCCTGTTGACGTTTCGTTTTAAGGTATTGAAATAAAAAAGCAAACTCGTATTCTTGGATTCGCCAAAAAACAAAAAAAGAGTTTGCTAGATGCCCCGATTATTGCTCAGTGACGA
>JAHFRV010000024.1:0-15831 GCA_023266095.1 Gammaproteobacteria bacterium
GTCGGCCGCAGCACCACCCACCGGGCGGTGGATGCCTTCACGCTGTCCACCAGCAGCGGCACCGATACCCTGACCGCGCTCACTGTCACCCTCAGCGGCAGCGGTGCGGCGGCGGATATCGCGGCGAGCGGCGTCAAGATATGGAAAGACAACGGCACGGTGGCCAACGAGTGGGATGCCGGGGATACGCAGATCGGCAGCGGCGTGTCCATGAGTGGCACCACCGCCACCTTCAGCGGTCTGACCGAATCCATCACCACCACTTCCACTCAATACCTGATCACCTACGACATCTCCGCCACTGCGACGCTCGGCGCCACGCTGCTCGGGCGCGTTTCCGCCGCGACGACGACCAACGCGCTCACCAACAACGACACCACCGACAACACCCTCACCGTGGCGGCCGTGTCGGGCACAGTCTATACGGACGAAGGTACGACCAACATCGGCGCGGGCAAGACGGTGCGCTTGGTCAAGAATGGCGTCAGCATCGCCACCGATACCACGGATGCGGTCGGACGCTATGCCATCCCCGCAACCATGGTGGCGGGCGATGCGATCCTGGCTTACATCGATAACGACGCCACCTATAAAGGCACGGCTGTCACCATCGTCGGCGGCGCCAGCCTCGCCGGCCTGAACATCTACGGCAATCACGACATCATCACCCGCCACGACAACGGCGGCAGCCTCACCAGCGCTAACATAAACACGGCGCTGGGTGCCTACTCCGATGCCGACATTGAATTCACTGTTCCGGCAGGCGTACTCACCGCCATCGCTGGCACCACCATTTATGTGCCCGTCACGCACATCTTCGCCCCCGGTGCCAATACCTCTCTGGACGGCGTCAAGGTTCTCGGCACATTTAATGGCGGCGCCAATACCCACACGATCACGGGCACCTGGAATGCCACTGCCGGCACGTATACCGCCGGGACATCAACCATTTCCATGTTTTCTAGGACAAGTAATTTTTACTTCTATCCAGGCGCGTCCACCTATTACAACGTCATTTTAGACTCGCACGAATTCTTTCTCTATCTGGGGGCAAGCTTCACCGCCACGGGTGATGTCACCGTGAAGACCACAGGCGCGGGCTTCGGCACGCTGACCATGAGTAACTTCAACATCACCGCCACTAATTACTACTGGCAAAGCGGTTATGTCGTGGCCGGGACGGGCGTGGTCAGCGTCTCGGGAAATTGGAGCAAGTCCGGCGGAGGCTATTTCAGCGGTGCCACCAATATCGCCTTCACCGGCAGCGGCAATTCGGTATTCACGCCGGGCGCCGGCTCCCACGGCAGCGTGACGGTGAACAAGTCCACCCAAACCGCCGCTGTGAGCCTGGCCACCAATAATCTTGTCATGGCGGGCAGCAAGGCGCTGACGATTACCAGCGGTATCTTCGATCTGGCGGGGCGCAATCTCGACATCGGTGCCGCCTCCACCTTTTCCAACGACGGCACGCTGCGTCTGCAAGGCGGCGAGACCCTTGCCAATCTCACCAACGACACCAACTCGGGCACGGTGGAATACAACGGTGGCGGTGCCTATGGCAGCCTTATCGTAGGCAACAGCTATTACCACCTGACCTTCAACGGTGCCGGTTCCTGGGCCCATGCCGCGCCGCTGGTGGTCAATGGCAACTTCACTATCACGGCGGGCATCGTAAACAGTGGCGGACAAAATGTGACCGTGACGGGCAATTGGGCCAATACGGGCACCTACACTCCGGGCGCGAACACTGTCACGCTCAACGGCACCAATCAGAGCATCTCCGGTAGTACGACCTTCAACAACTTCACCAAGTCGGTGGCGAGCGCGGCTACGCTCACCTTTGCCGCCAGCTCTACGACCACGATCAATGCCACGGCAACGCTCAGTGGCGCGGCGGGCCAATTGTTGAGCCTGCGCTCCGGCACACCGGCCACGCGTTGGAACTTCAACCTCGGTGCCGGCGCCACCAAAGCGATCTCATATGTGGATGTGCAGGACTCGGATGCCTCGGGCTCAGATGCCTCCAAGAAACCCATCTCCCCCACCAACTCCACCAACAGCGGGAATAATGTTTCGTGGTTCTCCGGTTACAACATCACCGGCAAGGTGTTCGAAGACGCCAACTTCGCCGGCACGGCTGCCGACTGGGATAGCGGTGTGAGCGACAAAGCACTCGCCAATGTGGATGTAGAGTTATATGACAACAGCAATGTCTACATCGGCTCCACCACCACCGACGCGAGCGGCAATTACACTTTCGCCAGTGTCGCCAACGGCACCTATAAGGTGCGGGTGCGCGCCGCGACCATTGGCGATGCGGACACGACGCCGCTCGGCGGCCTGAACGCCACCGTCCCCGCCACTTGGCCCTATCCCTTGCCGGAGATGAGTTGGGGCAACGGCGCTGCCGTCTACGGCGGCCAGTCTGCCACCGTGGACGACACCGCCACCGGCGACAATGCCGGTATCGGCGATGACTACGTCAGCCTTACGGTGAGCGGCGCCAACGTCAGTAACGCAAACTTCGGCTTTGCCTACAACCTCATCGTCAACGTCGATGACGATAGCAACGCCGATACAGCGCGCAGCAAGCAGGGCTCGCTGCGTCAGTTCATCAAGAATGCCAATGCCATCGGCGCGGCGGGCAGCACTACCGCCAACTCTTCGCAGTTCCGCATGCAGGTGGCGACGAACCAGAGCAGCGGCGCGGATGCGTGGTGGCGCATCAGTATTGCAGCGGCCATGCCCTATATCAGCGACGCCGGCACCACGCTAGATGCCTCTACGCAGCGGGTGAATTCGGGCAGCAATAGCAACACCCGCGGCCCGGAGATTGAGTTGTATGGCAATGCCATCGCGGGTGCCTCCGGTTTCTATATCAACAACGTCGCCACGACTGCGATCAAGGAGTTCACGATCAACTCGTTCACCCAGTATGGTATTTATGCCACGGGGGCCAGCGCCAACGGGGTGACGGTCTACGGCAACTATGTCGGAACCAATGGCGTGGGATCGGCGGCTTTGGCAAACAATTTTGGCGTCTACATCTCCAATACTAATGTAAGCAATGTCGAGGTTGGCGGGCCCAACGCCGGCGAGGGTAACCTGATCTCCGGCAATACCAATACGGGTGTGCTGTTCAATAACGGCAGCACACTGCGGCTGCGCGGTAATATCATCGGGCTCGACCGCACCGCCACCAGCAAGATAGCAAACGGTATGCACGGCGTAGATGTTGCCAATAGCGCGAACAACGTCACGCTAGGCGGCAGCGCCGCCGGTGAGGCCAATATCATTTCCGGCAACACCACCAACGGCATCAACATCGGCTTTGGCGCTGGATTGACGAATGTCACCATCCAGGGCAATACCATCGGCGCCGGCATCACGGGTACTGAGACCACCCTGGGTAATAGCTGGTCGGGTATTTATGTCGATATGACGAGTGCAACACCGAACGTGGTCATCGGCGGGTACCAGACCGGTCAAAGCAACCTAGTGACTTACAACGGCGCGGGCTTCGCGGGACGCGCGGGGATTCAGATCGGCAGCAACACCGTCGGGGCGGTGCAGGTGCTGGGCAATATCGCGCACCACAATGTGGGGCCAGGTGTGCTGGTGGCGGGAGATAATATCTTCGTCGCCAGGAATGTGGTCTATAGCAACGGCACCGGCGGCACCAAATACGATGGCATCAGCGTCTCCGCCAGCGCCGACGCCACCAAGCTCTACCACAACACCGTCCACGGCAACGGCAAGAACGGCATCCTGATTGCTGGTACGAATGCCACCGTCAAGAACAACGCCGTCACCGGCAACGGCAGTGCGGCCGCGCAGTATGGGCTGAATGTCACCGGCACCCTTGCCGCCGAGGCCTACAACCTCATCACCGACGCCAGCACGACGCCTGCCAACTTTGCGGGACAGTCGAATATCGCGCTGGCGGCGACTGATATCAACATCAACCCGGTCTATGTCAACGCGGCCACGGGCAACTTCATTCTCACCGAGTGTGGCAGCCCAGCCATCAACTCCGGCGTGGATCTAGTTGCCGATCAGCCTGACATGAACGGCGCCGGCGCGGGCAACTACAATGGCTATGCACCGGATATCGGCGCCTACGAGGCGAGTGCGTGCGCCTACACGCTCAGCGGCGTGGTCTATACGGATGAGGGCGTGACCAACATCGGCGCGGGCAAGACGGTGCGGGTGCTGGTCGACGGATTTAATCGCGGGACGGCGGTAACCGGCGGCGCGGGTGACTTCAGCCTCTTGACGACCTACGGTGCCGGTACCGCGGTGTTGCTCTACATCGACGGCAACGACGGCACGACCACCGATGCCACCACTGTCACGGTCACCCCTGCGGCCAATCTGAGCGGTGTGCCGCTCTACGTGGACCATCTCATTACCCGGCATGACAACGCGGGCGCACTCACCAATACGCTGATGAGTACGGCCAAGGGGGCCTATAGCGACACCGAGATCCTCTACTCTGTCTCCGGCGCGAATCTCACCGTGAGCGGCGCGACCACGGAGCTTTATGTGCCCACCGGCCATAGTCACGCGCCCGGCGGCAATGTCACCACGCCAATGATGGAAAGCGTGGGCACCTTCACCGGTGGCGCGGGCAGCATTACAGTGAATGGCGCGCTGCTCATCAGCGGCGGCGCCTACACCGCCACCAGCGGGACAACCTCCATCGGCGGCGACTTTACCCTCTCCGCGGGTACCTTCACGCACAACTCGGGCACCGTTTCCATTGCCAGCGCCATCGCCCAGGCGGTGAGCATCGGCGGTGCCGTCCTCAACAATGTCACCATCAATATCACCGGCGGCAATATCCTCACCGTCACCGGGACGATGACCGTCAATGGAAATTTAACAATCACCGCACTTGGGAATGTCACCACCGGCACCATTGCCGTGGCGGGTAATGTCACCACCACGGCCGCATCCAATGCCACGAGCCCCACGGGCACGATTCTGCTCAACGGCAGCGGCGCACAGCTGCTCAGTGTCAACGGCGCCGGTGGCACGGGCGCCATTGAAGCTGCCATCACGATCAACAAGCCCGCCGGCACGCTGACCCTCCAGGACACCATCAAGGTCGCCGGTGATTGGACCTGGACCGCGGGCACGGTCGCTGCCGGCACCAGCACGGTGGAATTCATCAAGGGGGTGACGGTGAGCGCCGGCTCGACGGCCTTCAATAACGCCACGCTCAGTATCAGCGGGGGCGCCATCCTGACTGTCACCGGCACCATGACGGTCAACGGCGACTTGACCATCACCGCCCTCGGCAATGTGAGTACGGGGACGATCGCCGTCGCGGGCAACGTCACCACCACGGCGACATCAAACGCCAGCAGTCCTACGGGTACGATCCTGTTCAACGGGACTGGCGCGCAGATACTCAGCGCGGGCGGCGGCACCGGCCCTCTGGAGGCCATTGTTGTTATCAACAAACCGTCCGGTACCCTAACCCTCCAGGACACCCTCCAAATCACCTCGGACTGGACCTGGACTGCGGGTTCGGTCGCTGCGGGCACTAGCACTGTAGAGTTGATCCGCAACAGTATGACGGTGAATTCAGGCTCCATGGCCTTTAACAACGTCAATATCAACAGCGGCGGTTCGACCACGCTCACCGTGACCGGCACCATGACCGTTAACGGGAACGCTACGATCACGGCCATCGGCAGTATCAACACCGGCACGATTGCTGTGGCCGGTAATGTGAGCACGGCCGATACGACCGTGGGGGGCACCGGCAACATCACGCTCAATGGCACGGGTGCGCAGACCATCACCGCGTCCGTGGCCAATGGTGATCTGCCCAACGGTACGGTCACAGTCAACAAGGCCTCAGGGACAGCGTCACTCGCCGCCAATCTGATTCTCAATGGCGCGGGCACCAATGTCACCGTCGCGCAGGGCACGTTGGATTTGGCGGGATATAACCTCACCGTGCCCGCCACGTTGACGGCGAACGCAAGCGGTACGCTGCAATTGCAAGGCGGTGAAACGGTGACGGCGACGACCAAGACCTTCAATGCCGGCAGCACGGTGATCTATAACGGGGGCGGCACGTATGCCTCACTGGCGGCGGGCAATACTTATTCGAATGTGATCTTCAACAACGCGACAGGATCGTGGACGCACACCGGCACGCTGACGGTGAACAATCTGACGCTGACCGCGGGCACACTCATCAGCGGCGGGCAGAATGTGAACGTCTCCGGGAATTGGAGTAACAGCGGCACCTACACCAGCGGTGCCAACACCGTCACCTTCAACGGGACTGGCCAGAGCATTACCGGCAACACCACCTTCAACAATTTCACCAAGAGTGTGGCGAGCGCCGAGACCCTGACCTTCGCGGCGGGCAGCACGACGACGATCAACGGCACGGCAACGATCAATGGCGCAGCGGGCCAACTGCTCAGTCTGCGCTCCGGCACGCCCAGCACGCGCTGGAATTTCAACCTCGGTGCCGGCGCCACCAAGGCCATCTCCTATGTGGACGTGCAGGATTCCGATGCCTCGGGCTCGGCGGCGGCGCAAAAACCGGTCAGTCCCACCAATTCCGCCGACAGTGGTAATACGATTTCGTGGTTCCCCTCAGTTTATACGCTTTCCGGCAAGGTGTTCGAAGACGCCAACTTTAATGGCACGGCTGCCGATTGGGACAGCGGCGTCAATGACAAGGCGCTGGCCAATGTGGATGTGGAGTTGTACGACAATAGCAATGTCTATCTGTCCTCGGCCACCACGGACGGGAGCGGCAATTTCAGTTTTACGGGGCTCGTCAATGGCACCTATAAAGTTCGCGTGCGCAGCGGCACCATCGGCGACAGCAACACCCCGCCCCACGGCGGCTTCAATGGTGCCTGTGGCTTGACCGACCCTGCGTCTGGCCCGGGCTGCGTGGTGCCGGAGATGACCTGGGGCAACGGCGCAGCCCGCTATGGCGGACTTTCCGCCACCGCCAGTGACACCGCCACCGCCGACAACGCCGGGCCGGGCGATACCTATGTGTCGGTGACGATCAGCGGCGCCAATGTCAGCAACGTCAACGCCGGTTTCGCCTATAACTTGGTCGTGAATGTGGCGGACAGCGGGCAAGGTTCGCTGCGCCAGTTCATCGACAATGCCAATGCCATCGGCGCGGCCAATGGCACCACCGCCAATTCTTCGCAGTTCCGCATGCAGGTGGCGGCCAACCAGAGCAGCGGCGCGGATAGCTGGTGGCGCATCTCATCTTTGAGCGCGTTAAACCTCACCGACAGCGGCACCACCCTCGACGGTGCCACTCAAACCACCAACGGCGGCAACAGCAACAGCTTGGGCCCCGAGATCGAGCTGCGCGCCGCCGCCAGCATCAATGGCCTGTACATTACCAGCGGCAGCAACAACATCAAAAACCTGCTCATCACCAACTACAACAGCAACTCCTACGCGGCGGTGCGCCTCAATGGCGCCGCCGCCACTGGCAACACCATCGCCGGCAATTACATCGGCACCAATTATTCCGGTACCGCGGCGGCGGGCGTCCCGGGCAACGACACCGGCGTATTGATCGAAAACGCCGCCACCGCCAACACTGTTGGTGGCACCTCGGCAGCCGAACGCAATCTGCTTTCCGGCAATTCGTTCGGTGTTCAAATCTCCGGCGCGGGCACGGATGGCAACTTCGTCTACGGCAACTATATCGGCACCAACCCCGCGGGCATCGGCGCCGTGGCCAATGGCACGGGCGTGTACATTTCAGCTGGGGCAAAAAACAATGTGATCGGCGGCGGCGCGGCGGGGCAGCGCAACGTCATCTCCGGCAATACACAAAACGGCGTCACCATCAGCAGCAGCGGCACTGACAGCAACGTCGTCAAGGGCAATTACATCGGGGTGACCAAGGACGGCAATGCGGCCCTCGCCAATGGCAGTAGCGGCGTCGGTATCAACAGCGCCGCCAAATCGAACATCATCGGCGGCGGCGCCGCCAACGAGGGCAATGTGATCGCCAAGAACGGCAGCTTCGGTGTGTGGATCAGCAGCAGCGGCTCGGACAGCAATATCATCAAGGGCAACTTCATCGGTACCGATGTCACGGGCACCCTCAATCTCGGCAACACCAGCGACGGCATCTATCTCAGCGCCGGCCCGGCCTCCAACATCATCGGCGGCTCCGCCAGCGGCGAAGGCAATCGCATCGCCTATAACGGCGGTGATGGCGTAGGCCTTTTGTTTCCCTTTGGGCTGGGCAGCTTCAATCTGATCTCGGGAAACAGCATGTATGAGAACGGTGGCCTGGGCATCGATCTCGACCCCAATGGGGTGGGGACCAGCGCGGGCGCCAACGGCAACAAGGCGCCGCCCACGCTGACCGCGGTTACCTCCAGCGCACCCAATTTCGTCATCACCGCCACGGCGGGTATAGGCAACATCGTCGAGTTTTTCCGCGCCAACAACACCGCCGCGCCGGCGGTGAACAGCGACCCCACAGGCTATGGCGAAGGCTATCTCTACCTCGGCCGCTGCACCGACAACGGCGCTTGCAGCGGACCTTACATGGTCTCCGCCAGCGACGAGAGCGCCACCTCGGGGACGGTGCGCGCGACGGTGAACATAGCCTTGGTGGCCGGAGACGCCATCACCGCCACCGCCACCGACGCCAGCAACAATACTTCCGAGTTTGCGCTCAACAAAATCCTGCGCACCGTCTCAGGCACCGTATTCAGCGATGAAGGCGCGACCAATGCCGGCGCGGGCATCACCGTGCGGCTGCTCATCAACGGCATGGACGCCGGCACGGCAAGCACGTTGGCGGGCGGAGTCTATTCCATCACCGCCGGCCTGAACGCGGGCGATGCGCTGGTGGCCTTTGTGAGTGGCGCGGCCACCAACAAAGGCAGCACCGTCACCGTCTCCAGCGGCGCTAACCTGGCGAATCTCGACATCTACACCGGAGATAATTCAGTCACCAATAACTACCTCATCACCCGTCACGACAATGCGGGTACCTTGACGAATGCCCTCATGGCCACGGCCAAGGGCAGCTACGCGGGGGCCGATGCGGCCGATATCCTCTATTCCGTGGCCGGCGGCAATCTCACCGTGAGCGGCAGCACGACCCGGCTTTACGTCGCCTCCGGCTACACCTACGCGCCGGGAGGCAACGTCACGACACCGGCGATGAAAAACCTGGGTACCTTCAACGGCGGCGCGGGGACGATCGACATCAATGGGGAGCTGACCGTCGCGGACGGTAGTTACACGGCCACCAGCGGCACTACTTACATCGGTGGGAATTTCACGGTCTCGACGGGGAGTTTCGTCCACAACAGCGGCACCGTCACCTTTGATGGCGGCAACAAGACCGTCAATATCGGCGCCGCCGCGCTCAATCATGTGGTAATCAATATGGGCGCGTCCAACTTGACAGTTACCGGCAGCATGGACGTCAACGGCAACCTGACGATCACGTCGGTGAACAACGTGCTCACGGGTGTGATCACCGTGGCGGGCAATGTCACCAGCACCGATACCGGCGTATTTGGCGACGCGGTAATCCGCTTCGACGGCGCGGGCGCGCAGACCTTAAGCGCCAGCGGTGCCAGCGGCGGCGTGCCCGGGGTGGACATCGCCAAGGGCGGCGGCACGCTGACGATCCAGGACACCATCCTGGTGGGGGACAGCGTCGGCTGGACCTGGACCTCCGGCACGGTCGACGCCGGCGCCAGCACCGTGGAGTTCAAGAACAGCGCCACCGTCAACGCCGCCGGGATGAGTTTCAATCACGTGGTGGTCAGCATGGGCGTCGCCTCGGTATTGACGGTCACCGGCAACATGGACGTCAACGGCAATCTCACCCTCACTCAGCTGAACAGCCTCAACAACGGCAGTATCAGCCTAGCCGGCAATCTGACCTCTACCGACGCCACCGTCGGCGGCACCACCGCCATCACCCTCGACGGCAGCGGCGCGCAGCTCATCACCGCGACCGGCGCCGACCTGCCCGACGGCACGCTCACCATCAACAAAGCCAGCAGTACCGCAACGCTGGCCTCCAACCTGACACTCAACAGCGCGGGGCAGGATCTCACCGTGACGGCCGGCACGCTGGATCTCGCCGGTTATAACCTGATGCTCACCGCCGCCGGCGATGTGCTCAGCGTCGCCAACGGTGCGACCCTGCAATTGCAAGGCGGCGAGACCGTCACCGCGTCGACCAAGACACTGAGCGCCGGCAGCACGGTGATCTACAACGGCGGCGGCAGTTATGGTTCACTGGTCATGGGCAACAACTACCATCATCTGATGTTCAACGGCGCCGGCAACTGGACCCACACCGGCGCGTTGGATGCGAATGGCAACCTCACCATCACTTCCGGCACGCTGGCCACGGGCGGCAACAACATCACCGTCGCCGGCAACTGGAGCAACAGCGGCAGCTTCACGCACGGCAGCGCGACGGTGACACTCGACGGTACGGCGCAGACGGTCAACGGCGCCACCACGTTTTATAATCTCACCAAATCGGTGACCGGCGCCGACACGCTGACTTTTGCCGCCGGTTCGACGCAGACGGTCGCCGCCGGCGGCACGCTGACCTTCACCGGTACCCCGGGCAATTTATTGCAACTGCGTTCCAGCACGCCGGGCACGGCGTGGTTCCTCACCGTCAACGCCGGGGTAGCGCCGATCGCCAACTACGTCGATGTGCGCGATTCCGACGCCGGCGGCGGCCAAACTATTTATGCCTATTACTCCACCGACGCCGCGCCCGGCGGCACCAATACCAACTGGGTGTTCGGCCAGCAATTGCAACTGGTCAAACAGGCGTGGGACGCGGCGGGTACGGTCTGTCTGGCCAGCATCCCGGCCGATGGCACGTGCAACGGCGGCGCGACGCTGACCACCGTGCCGGCCGGTAGCGCGGTGCAATTCTTGATCTTCGTGCGCAACGTGATGGCGGTGGCGGCCGGCGACGCGCGCTTCCAGGATCTGCTCGACGATACCGCCTTCACCTACCAGGCCGGCACACTCAAACGCACGCCGGCCGACGCCAGCGCGCCGAGTGACAGCGCCGCCGCCAGCGTGATCTTCGCCGCCGCCGGCACGGCGCAGAGCGACGCCTTCGACGGCCCCACCGGCACGGACGAATTCGCCGGCGTCAACACCGCGGTCTCACCCGATAATCTGCTGATCGGCGGCAGCGGCGGCGCCGGGCAGAATGACACCCTGTCCATCCCGGCCCATAAGTCCTTCGGCGTGCGCTTCGGGGCAATTAAGAATTAAGGAAGCTCTGAATAATTCCATCCTGGAATTCTCAGAGCACGGAAAGCGAAAAATGTGATTTTCGCTTTCCTTCATTTTCAATGGCCTGCCGCCATTGAAAATGGCGGCACCTCCCTGTGCCGCAGGAACCTCTGAATAAATCAGAGGTTCCTTAAAGATTTCGCAATGATGACCGTCACCGGCGCGGTCATCACAAGGCAAATCTCTCTCATGAATTCCCGCCCCTAGCCGATATTTTTCCATGACGGAAGTCACGTTTTAGCCACTGACGTAACCGCAACCCTGTCGACAGGGTTGCGGTTACGCCGGACCACGCTTGGAAGCAGGGGTGATCGGTGCGCGTGCCTCGTCAATTAAATATAAAAAATCGATTCGATTGGTTTTTAGTGGGCCGATTCAACAGGAATAACAGGGGTAGGGGGAACGATGAGTCGAGCGATTTGTGAAATCTACGCTGTACATAGCCGCACATAATCCCACCCGGGCACTTTTCCGCCTCCCGCCCATCCCCGTCATCACGCGTTCGCGTGCGCTCAACTCCAACGAGCCAGCCTCTCCTCGCCGCCCGGCGCAGGGCTTGCTCAAACCCAGGAAAAATCAGGCAAGGGACCGCCACAAGCACCACACCATCGCCCACGCAGACCGGCGGCGGCGTGTCCGATTTGGTCTGTTTCACTCATGAGGAGCGTTCCATGAAAACCTTGATTCAACGTTTACCCTTGCTGTTGGGCTGGGCCTTACTGTCCAGCTTCTTTACCGTGTCCGCGAATGCGGCCACCAACGCGGTCACCGACCCGGGCGGCGGCGGCGTGAGCCTGACGGGGTCCGGCAACGTGACCGTCAACTCCACTCAGCTCGCCCTGGTCAAGCAAGTCTACGACAATAGCGGCAACTGCTTGGCGAGTAGCCCGACGGATGCCGGCTGTAACGGCGGCGCCACGACGGTGACGGTGCCGGTCGGTACCCAGCTCAAGTTCATGATCTTCGTGCGCAATTCCACGGCGATTGCCTTGACCGACGTGCGCTTCCAGGACGCCTTGGATGAAACCGCCAGCGGCTTTACCTATGCGGCCGGTTCGCTGAAATACGACTCGGCGCAAGCCGACAACGCCGCCATTGCAGCGCTCTACACCGCGGCTAACGGCGGCACGGCGCAGACCGACGCTCTCGGTGCCCCGGATGACTTCGCCTCCAAGGTGGGCGGTACCATCACAGTCGGTGCGGTCACCGGTCAGGCCAATAGCAGCGTCAGTCTAGGTGCCAACAAGGCCTTCGCGCTGTTGTTCCGGGCGACCAAAAACTAAGACCGGGCCGGTTCCGGCTTAGGCCGGAGCGGCTCGGGTGATTTCACGCTAGGGCACGGCGCGCCACCGCGCGCGTACGCGTTTGCCTGCCCGCGTGAACTCGTCTTAGTTCGGAATATCAGTGACGTCGGTTAGCCATAGTGCTAAATCGTAACGCCTTTAGTGGCGGTCAACGCGTGCCGAGAGGCATGCGCGCCGGCCTTTTGTGTATCGCGGGGCTGCTGTGGTCTCTCTTTGCCCATGCCGGCGGCACCGCTACCAACGAAGCCATCGATCCCGGTGGTGGCAGCGTTACTCTCCTCTCCTCGGGGCAGATCAGCGTCACCGCTGAGAACACCGCCGTTACCAGCGCCGTCGCTGAAATCGACCCCACCACGGTACCGGCCTCCAGCATCGGCATCACCTATACCTACGATGTACTGCCCACCATCAATCCCGGTAACACCGGTGTCGATCAAATCGTCATCACCGCCCCGGCGGGTCATGGCGCTTTGATCGACGCCGGCGTTGCAGTGGGCGGCAGCGCGCAAACAGCGTCGGGCAGTTGTCCCGTCCCCGCCGCGGGAGAATATTGCGCCACAATCGCAGGGCCAGTGATGACCATCAGGCTGGGTAGCAAGGTCACCGTGACGGGTACCAACATCAAGATCCGCTTCAACGCGGATGCGCCCGGCGGCCTTGGCAGCGGTAACTTCACGTCCACTGTCGATGACAGCGGCACCGCCACGGTGGCGGCGCAAACCACCGGCGCGGGCAATGCCGACGGCGACGCGGCGGATGCCAACAGCCAGACCGTGACTGTGTTACCGCAGGTGAGTCTCACTGCCGTCAGTCAAAGCGGCGCGGAGAATGCTGGAACGCTGACCATCACCGCGCAACTGTCGATGGTCTCGGCACAAAATGTCACCGTGCCTTTCACTCTGAGCGGCACGGCCAACGATCCGGCGGATTACAGCATCATCGCCAGCCCCGTCGTGATCGCCGCCGGCAGTTTGAGTGCGGCCATCACCCTCAGCGTCGCCGATGACGCCCTCGTCGAAAGCGGCGAAACCGTGATCGTGACCCTCGGCACGCCCACCAACGCGTTGGCGGGCGGCACCACCGTGCACACCGCGACGATCACCGACAACGACAGCGCGGGCGTCACCGTCACGCAATCCGGCGGCAACACGGCTGTCACCGAGGGCGGCGCCAACGACAGTTACAGCGTGGTGCTCGGCTCCGAACCTACCGCCAATGTGGTGATCACCGTCACGCCCGACGCGCAAAGCGATCTCGGCGCCGGCGCGGCGACGGCCATCAACCTGACCTTCACCAGCGCCAATTGGAATACGCCACAAACCGTGACCGTCACGGCGGTGGACGACGCGCTGGCGGAAGGCGCGCACACATCCACCCTCACTCATGGCGCCGCCAGCGGCGACGCCAATTACCAGGCCATCGCCATCGCTAATGTCACGGCCGCCATCACCGACAACGACCTCACCGGCATCACCGTCACCCAGTCCAGCGGCAGCACCGATGTCAGCGAGGGCGGCGTCAGCGACAGCTATAGCGTGGTGCTCAACACCGCGCCCGCCGCGAACGTCGTCATCACAGTGACGCCCGATGCGCAAAGCGATCTCGGCGCGGGCGCCGCCACGGCGATCAACCTCACCTTCACGCCGGGTGATTGGAATGTAGCGCAAACCATCACGGTGAGCGCGGTGGATGATTTGATCGCCGAAGGTGCCCATACCTCGACCCTCACTCAGAGCGCGGCGAGCGGCGATGCGAGCTACAACGGCATCGCCATCGCCAACCTGGTGGTTAACATTGCCGACAACGACACGGCGCAAGTGGCCTTCGCCGCCGCCAGTGTCAGCGGCGCGGAATCAGCGACCACCGTGCCCATCAACATCACGCTGTCCATCCCCAGCACACAGGTCATCACGGTGGATTACAGCGTCGACGTCGCCAGCACCGCCACCGGCGGCGTGGATTACACACTGGCCAACGGCACGCTGACCTTCAACGCGGGTGAAACCAGCAAGGACATCACGCTCGCAGTGAATGACGACGCGCTCAACGAAGCAAACGAAACCGTGGTCATCAATCTGAGCAACGCGGTGAACGCCGCGCTGGGCGGGATTGCCCAGCACAGCTATACCCTCGTCGATGACGACCCCATGCCCAGCGTCGCCTTCGCCAACGCCAGCTCTAACACCGGTGAAGCCAGCGCCAGCGCGAGCCTGACCGTGACGCTCTCCGCCGCCTCGGGACGAAACGTGGCGATAGACTACAGCGTGGACCCCGCCAGCACCGCCACCGGCGGCGGCGTGGATTACACCCTGCTCAACGGCACCCTCGGTTTCAACGCGGGGGAGACCAGCAAGGACATCACGCTCAGCTTGAGCAACGACAACCTGATCGAGGGGAACGAAAGCGTGGTGATTAATTTGAGCAATCCGCTCAACGCGGTACTGGGCGCGGCGGCCCAACACAGTTTGATCATTGTGGACGACGATGCCAGCAATGCGGTCAGCGGCGCGGTGGCGGATATCAGCCCCACCGCAGTGCCGGTCAACACGCCAGGCGTGCCCTTCACCGTCACGGTGACGCCCACCATCAACCCCGGCGACAGCGGCATCGATCTGGTGAGCATCACCCTGCCCGGCGCTTACAGCAACCTCACTCCCACCGCGGTGGTGGTGGGCGGTGTCAGCCTCAGCCCGGTCTGCCCCGCGCCAGCCGCCGGGCAATTCTGCGCGAGCGTCTCGGGCCAGACCCTCACCGTGATATTGGGCGGACACGTGACCACCGACGCGACGCCGATCATCGTGCGCTTCAGCGCCGACACACCCGCCGCCATCGGCAGCGGTAACTTTGTCATCACCGTCGATGACACCCAGACCGCCACCCCCGCGCAGAGCGTCGGCTTCGGCAGCGGCGGCGCCCAAGTCAGGGTGGTCTTGGGCGTCGATCCCGTGACCTCCACCGTCACCGCGCAACCCCTCATCGTCGTCGCGGACGGCCTTGCTGCCAGCACCCTCACCGCCACGCTGTTCGACACCGGTGGCGCACCGGCGGCGGGCAAGGACGTAGTGTTCGATTCCGATCGCGGCGCATTCGACAGTTTCGTCCAAGCGGCCTCACCCACCGGCGCCGATGGTGTGGCCCGCGCACTGCTTCGCTCAACCCAGATCGGCGCCGCCACTCTGCGCGCTACCGTCAGTCCGGACAACCT
>JAHFRV010000024.1:15841-45156 GCA_023266095.1 Gammaproteobacteria bacterium
CTCGCGCTGCTGCAGCGACCCACGGTGTACTTCACCCAAGGCCGAGTGCTCGACATGACTAAGCTCGCCAATAAAGACGAAGTGGTGATCGGCGACGTGGTGACTTACACGCTCATCGTCAAGAATCTCACCGACAAGGACGTGTTGCAGGTCAAACTGCGCGACGCCCTGCCGCCCGATTTCAAATACCTGCCCGGCAGCACCCGCGTCAACGGCGCGCCGGCGCCCGACCCCGCCGGACACCGGCCCTTGCTCTTCGATCTCGGCACCCTGGCCGCGCGGGTGGACAGCAATGGCAACGGCGTCACCGATCCCACGGAAGCGGGTTACACCGTCGTCAGTTATCAATTGATCGTGGGGGCCGGCGCCACGCCGCGCGACTACGTCAACACGGTGTATGCAGTCGACGTGTGCGAGCTGTGTGTCATCTCCAACAACGCCGAGGTCACCGTGAGCGTTACTCTCGACCCGGTCTTCGATCTCGGCACCCTCATCGGCAAGGTTTATCAAGACCCCAACCGCAACGGCAAACAAGATAAGGGCGAAGCAGGGGTGAGCGGCGCGATGGTGGTACTGGACGACGGTAGCTATGCTCTCACCGACGAGTATGGCCGATACCATTTCCCCGCCGTCACGCCGGGACCCCGCGCGCTGAAGATCAATTTGCAAGCCCTCGCGGCGGGCGCCGAGTCCACCACCGGGCAAATCAGCGTTGTGAACATCACCCCGGGCCTGCTGGCCAAGGCCAATTTCGGGGTGATTTACCGCTACGACAGCGAGACCATCGGTCGCGCGGAAAACCATGGCCTGCGCGCCGAAACCGGCATCAGCGAAAAACCCGCCACTGTCCACGGCAGCGTGGAGATGCTCAGCGCCCTCATCAACGGCTACCCGGTGGCCTTGCCCAGCGGTGACGTCAAGCTCGGCCTCGCCGCCATCGAGGACCACATCCACATCAACAACGGCAGTTTGGCGCAACCGCTGCGGCTCACGGTGAAGGCCAGCCACGACAGCGCCGCGGAGTGGTCCTTCACTGTCAGCGACAACCAGCAGCGGGTAGTGCGCCGCCTGCACGGCGCGGGCGCGCCGCCAGCGCTCATCGAGTGGGACGCGCGCGACGAGCGCGGCGAGTTGCTGGCAGGCGGCGAGATTTACCAATATCAACTGGAGATCCGCTACGCCGACGGCGGCCTCGCGCGCAGCCCGCGCCGTATGGTGGGCGTCAACCGCAGCTCGGCCATCTCGGTGAATCTCACCGGCAGCGCCTTTGAATTGGGCTCGGCCCGGCTCAGCCCCGCCGCGCAGCAGACCTTGAGCGAATCCGCGGTGCTGCTGCGTCGCTTCCCCGAAGAGAAGATCGTGATCGAAGGCCACACCGATTCCCTCGGCAAACCGGAAACCAATCTGCGCTTGTCACAGGAACGCGCCGAAGCCGCGGCGAATTATCTCATCAACGAAGAAGGCATCCCATCCGAACGGTTGGTGGTGCATTGGTTCGGCTCCGAACGACCGATGGCGAGCAATGCCTTGCCCGAAGGACGCGAGATGAATCGCCGCGTCGAACTCAAAGGGCTGGTCGGCAAAGTGGAGAACACCGACCTCACCGACCAATTCCGCGGCGAGCCCGCCGCCGTCATCAATGGCGCCAGCGTGCCGCTGCAAGCGGGCGGCCTGTTCCAAACCCAGATTGATCCGGCGACCACCCCCGGCGTCGACATCCAGTTGACCGGCGCGCAAGGTGGATCGTCGCGGGCGTTGATCAGTGTGCCCAGTTTGAGCTTGCCCGCCGGCGAGATGCGTATACCTTATGGCGCGCACGATGACCAACAGGGTTACTACGCCGAGGTCCGTGAGGTGGTGGAACACGCCCAGCCCGATGACATCATCATGGGCCTCCGCCTCGACGGCCGCACCGACGCGGGCAACATCGTGCAGATTGACGACAGCGCTGTGCCGGTAGCGGCGGACGGCCGCTTCGCCGCCGATCTCAAACTCAAACAGGGTGTCAACTACTTCAGCCTGATGGTACGTAACGCCGCCAATTTCACCCGCGTGGTGGATGTGCAAGTGAAAGTCGGCAGCCACGACGACAACGGCGCGCTGTTGCTGCTGGTGCAGGCCATTCCACGTCTCACCGTAAAGTTCCCGCCCAAGGACACGCCGCTGACCAGCCCGCTGTTGGTGGTGAGCGGCAACACCGACAGCGCCAATCGGCTGACCGTGAACGGCGTGGCGGTGCCGGTGCAAGACGACGGTCGCTTCACCACCACGCTGACCCTCCCGACGGGTCACAGCAGCATCGAGGTGAAGGTCGCCGACCCTGCCGGCAATGAAGGCGGCATCAGCCGCGATATCGAGGTGCGCGACTCCAAATTATTCCTGCTGGCCTTCGCCGACGGCAAGATCGGTCAACTGCAGGGCAAGGGTTATGTGCAAGGCGCGGGCTTGGACTCCGCGTCACAGTTCTACAGCGAAGGGCGTATCGCCTATTACTTGAAAGGCGTGGTAGCCGGCAAATACCTCATCACTTCCGCTTTCGACAGCGGCACCCATGAACTGGGCGAACTGTTCAAGGATCTCGACCGCGCCGAGAACGACCGGCTGCTCACCAACCTCGACCCCGACAAACTCTATCCGGTCTACGGCGACAACAGCACCGTGGTCTACGACAGCCAGAGCCGCGGCAAATTCTATCTGGCGGTGGACAGCGACGAACTCGACGCGGTGATCGGTAATTACCCGGTCAGTCTCACCGGCAGCGAACTGGCCAGTTATCAGCGCACCCTGTTCGGCGGCCGCCTCGCCTACCAAAGCCTGGCGCGCAGCCAGTACGGCGACCGCGACACCGAGGCAGTGCTCTTCACCGCTTCGGTGCGGCAAGTACAGGTGCGCGACGAACTGCGCACCACCGGCGGCTCGCTCTATTATTTGAGTCACGGCGATATCATCGAAGGCAGCGAGCAGGTCACCCTGGTGGTGCGCGACAAGGACACCGGCCTGGTCTTGTCGCGCCAACCGCAACAGCAAAACACCGACTACACCATCAAGTACAGCGAGGGTCGCCTGCTCTTCAACCGGCCGCTGGCCAGCACCCAGGCCGATGGCCGCCTGATCGACCGCGCCTTGCTGAGCGGCCACCCGATCTCCATCGAGGTGGCTTACGAAACCGATGCCGCCCTGTTCGAGAAACGCGCCAGCGGCGGCCGCCTGCGCAAGCAACTCGGCCAGCACGTCGCCGTCGGCGGTACCTATGTGCAAGACGAACTCGCCGCCGGCCGCTATCAACTGCAAGGTCTCGATACCGAAATCCGCCTGGGCCAAGGCACACGCCTGCAAGCTGAACTGGCACAGAGCGAAGGCAGCGACGGGCAAACCTACTTCAGCGACGACGGCGGTCTCACTTTCCGCGATACCACGCCGCTCGACAGCGTCAGCGGCCAGGCCTGGAAACTCGCCGCGGAAGTGGACATCGGCGAATGGTTCGGCCGGGCCAACCGTTATCGGATGGGCGCTTATATGAAACGGCTGGAGCCGGGTTTTATCTCCAACGGCAACACCAGCGAGGTCTCCTCCGAAAAGAGCGGCCTCAATCTCAGCCTGCAAGTCAGCGAGCGCGACAAAGTGCTGCTGCGCCAGGATCAGGAAACGAGTCTGTCCGCCGCCGGCGCCAGCGAGAACAACCGCACCACGGCACAGTTGCAACACCAAGCCGAGCGCTGGAGCGTCACCGGCGAATATCAACAGACGGCAAGCTCGAACGCCGCCAGCGGCATCAACGACAGCAGCATGATGGCGGCCGAACTGCGGCTGCGGGTCACCGAGCAAATCACGGCGACCCTGGAACAGCAATTCACTCTCAGCGGACCGGACAACGATCAGACCGGCATCGGGGTCGATTACCGCGTCAACTCGCGACTGTCACTGCGCGCCAAAGGTATTCAGGGCAGCCTCGGCCAAGCCGCCGAACTGGGTGCGGAATTCAATCTCGGCGGCAAGCGTCTCTACCTCACCCAACGCCTGACTAACGACGCCAATAACCATGAACTCGCCACCACCGTCGTCGGCGCCCAATCCCCCTTAGGCCGCAACGGCAAGGTCTATTCGGAATACCAATGGGAACAGAACCCCAACGGCGAACGCAATGTGTCTTTGCTGGGCGCGGAACGCAATTGGCAAGTGAGGCGCGGTCTGCAATTGCTGTTGGCGGGCGAGCTGGGCCGGGTCCAGGCCGCCGCCGGCGATTCCGATCGCTACGCCGTCGCCGGTGGGCTTTCCTACAGTCATCCGCGCGGCGTGAGCGCCAGCACTCGTAACGAGCTGCGCCGTGAGAGCGGCGCGCGTGAGCGGGAACAATTCCTTACCACCAACCACGCGGAACTGAAGCTCAACCCCGATTACACCCTGTTGGGTAAATACCGTTACAGCACCACCCGCGACCTCATGAGCGACAGTGTGGAGGCGGAGTTCGAAGAGAGCAGCCTGGGTATGGCTTACCGCCCGGTGGCGCATGACCGTTTCAACGCCCTGGCCCGCTACACCCGGCAAGCGGATCAACGTCCGCTCACCCTCGGCGCCGTGGCTATCGAAAATACCAGCCGCGACATCGCCTCCATCGAATGGTCATGGCAACTCACACCCCAATTGGAGTGGGTGGACAAGCTGGCGCTGCGCATGAAAGAAGAGCAGGCGGGTGATCGGCCGGCCGTCGCCACCACCACCTTCCTCTCCATCAGCCGGCTCAACTACCGCATCCGCTCGCGCATCGACCTGGGCGCGGAATACCGCCTGCTGAGCCAGCAGGAAACCCAGGACCAACGCCAAGGCTGGGCGGCGGAACTCTCCTGGCATGTGCTGGAACACGCGCGGGTCGGCGGCGGTTACAATTTCACCGACTTCTCCGACAGTGAATTCTCCGATAACGATTATTCGGTGCACGGTTGGTTCCTGCGCTTGCAGGGGACTTATTGATAGTCTTTTCCGCCGAAGCGCCGCACGCAAAAAAGAATCCCCCCTCCTTCGCTGGAAGAGGGGACACGTCCATCCGCCATGTCACGGCCGGCCTCACCACTACCGGCGGTGGACCCGCAGCGGCGGAAGTGATAAAAAGCCCTACCCATGAACCCGCCGCCGCTAAATATCCCCGTTCCACGCATCGCCATCACGCCCGGCGAGCCCGCCGGCATCGGTCCCGACCTCTGCGTGATGCTGGCGCAACGTGCCCATCCGGCCGAGCTGGTGGCGGTCGCCGATCCCGCCCTGCTGAGAGAACGCGCCGCGCAACTGGGTCTGCCGCTCACCCTCAACGAATTTACTCCAGGCCAAGCTACCCGCCCTCAAGCAGCAGGCGCGTTACAGGTGGCGCCGGTGCCGCTGCGCGCGCCGGTGCGCGCCGGCACACTCAATCCGACCAACGCCGCCTATGTGCTCGACACTTTGCGTCGCGCGGCCGAGGGCTGCCTGGGCGGCGAATTCGCCGCACTGGTCACCGGTCCGGTACATAAAGGCGTGATCAACGACGCGGGCTTCACGTTTTCCGGTCACACCGAATTCCTCGCGGACGTCACGCACACTCCGCAGGTAGTGATGATGCTGCTCACCGAAGGGCTGCGGGTGGCGCTCGCCACCACTCATCTGCCGCTGCGCGAAATCGCCGACGCGATCACCGCGCCGCATCTCGAAATAGTGATACGGATACTGCATCACGATTTGCGCACCCGCTTCGGCGTCGCCGCGCCGCGCATCGTGGTGTGCGGACTCAATCCCCATGCCGGCGAAGGTGGCCATCTCGGCACGGAGGACCGCGACGTGGTGGAACCGGTATTGAACGCGCTGCGCGGCGAGGGCATGGACCTGATCGGCCCGCTGCCCGCCGACACCGTGTTCATTCCGAAATACCTCGACACCGCCGACGCGGTGCTGGCCATGTATCACGATCAAGGTCTACCGGTGCTGAAGTTCAAAGGCTTCGGCAAGGCGGTGAACATCACCCTCGGCCTGCCCATCATCCGCACCTCGGTCGATCATGGCACGGCCCTGGAGTTGGCGGGCAAAGGCGGCGCCGACCTGGGCAGTCTGGAAGCGGCGCTGCAACTCGCTTGTGAAATCGCGGCGCGCGCGACCGCATGAACAATTCCGGCACACCGCACCAGGCCCGCAAGCGTTTCGGCCAAAACTTTCTGCACGACGCCCATGTCATCGAGCGCATCGTGCGCGCCATCGCCCCCCAACCCGAACAAACCCTGGTGGAGATCGGCCCCGGTCTCGGCGCCATCACCGCGCCCTTGCTGGAAGCAGCGCATAAACTGCACGTGATCGAGCTGGACCGCGATGTGATTCCGCATTTGCAGGCTCACTGCGCAGGCCGGGGTGAACTGCACATCCACCAAATCGACGCGCTCAAATTCGATTTCGCCGAATTGGCCGGCGGTGGGCGCACACTGCGGGTGGTGGGCAATCTTCCTTACAACATCTCCACGCCGTTGATGTTTCATCTGCTCGCTTATGCGCCGCTGATCATCGACATGCACTTCATGGTGCAAAAAGAGGTGGCCCTGCGCATGGCCGCCGCCCCCGGCGCCGACGACTACGGCCGTTTGAGCGTGATGCTGCAATGGCGCTGTGCGGTGGATTTATTATTCTCGGTGGGACCGGGCGCCTTCCGTCCCGCCCCCAAAGTCGATTCGGCCTTCGTGCGGCTGCGGCCTCACCGCGCCGCGCCGGTGCAGGTGAACGATGAACGGCGTTTCACCGAGCTGGTAAACCGCGCCTTCAGCCAACGCCGCAAAACCTTGCGCAACACACTCAAGGATTTTCTGAGCGAGCAGGAGATCCGCGCACTCGGCATTGATCCCGGCCTGCGGCCGGAGGTGCTGAGCTTGGCGCAATTCGCCCTGCTCGCCAACGCCGCTCACCCAAAATAAAACGCCGGGACTGCAAGAGTCCCGGCATCGTTATTCATCGGCGCCCGCGTGGCGAAAGCGCCGGCTTGAGCGTGACGGCTTAGTTGCGGATCGCCTCGACTTCGAGTGCGATATTCATCTCATCACCCACCGCCGGCAAGGCGAATTTCACACCGAAATCGGAACGTTTGATCTTGGTCGTTGCATCAAAACCGCAGACGTAGGTCTGTTTTTTCGGGTCCATGGGATTGAGGCCGCAGTTCATGCTCTTCACATCCAGCCGCACCGGCTTGGTCACGCCGGCGATGGTGAGATTGCCGTCCACCACTGCGGTCTTGTCGGCATTGATCACCACCTTGGTGGACTTGTAGGTGATCTGCGGGAATTCCACCACGTTAAGAAAATCCGGCGAACGCAGATGGTCGTCGCGTTTGACGAAACCGGTATCGACCGATGCGGCGTCGATCACTACCTCCACCGTACCGGTCTTCTTTTCATTGTCGACGGTGAGTTTGCCCGAGGTCTTGCCGAAGCGGCCGTGCATGGTGGAAAAGCCCAGGTGATTGATGGTGAAGTTGGGAAAGGTGTGGTTGGGATCGATGGTGAACGACGCCGGTGCGGCGAAACCGCTCAAGGGCAACGCGGCGAACATGAGGACGACCAAACTCTTTTTCATTGCAAATCTCCTGAGGTTGTTACGGGGGAAAACGGATTACAAAGGCGGCGCGCCCGTCTGCTGCAAGGTGAACCACACGGCGGCGGCGGCCGGTGCCGCCGTCACGACCATCGACAACGTGGCTTGCGCGATGCGCGGCAAGCGCGGAAACCAAACCAAATGCGCGAGCAAGGGTATGGTCGCCAGGATCGCCAGACTCCACCACGGCAGTTTGGCATACACAAAGGCGCCGCAGCCGATCAACGCCGCGCCCATGCCCAAGGGCAGTGCGACCAGCGAACCCACCGCGGTGTTGCGGGTGAAGGTGACGAACAACCACAAGGCCCCGGCCGACACACCCAAGGCGATGCCCCACTGTCCCAGCAGGGCCGAGGCGCCCAACAAGGCAGTGATGCCGGCGCTAAAACCCAAGGCCATCGCCGCGCTTATCATCGCGGCCGGCTTGGCGCGTAAAGTTTCCATCATGACCGCACACCACGCCGCATACGTGCTGACGCCCGCCGCGAGCAGCCAGAACTTCATACCTGCGCTGCGCGACAACACCGGCCACACCACCCACACCACCGCAGCCATTGCCGCCGTGAAGGTGACCGGCATCAACCAGCGGCGCTGAAAGGGATAGAGATCGTAGAGCAAGCCCAAGGCCGCGGCGCCCAAAGTCAGCGCGACGATCTTGCGCGTGCTGGTCCACGGCTCAAATTGAAAACCGGTGCTGAGATACACCGCCACTGCGAAGCCCGCCACCAGCGCGCCGCCCGCCCAATACCAACCCAGCTTGCGCAGCAGGGCCGCGCTGATCAAGGCCGTGATGAACGGCGCGATGCCTGCTTGAACCGCGGGATTTGCCAACCACTCTTGCATGGACTCATCCTGATCTTCCGTGCGGGCGACAAGTTTAACGCGCGACAGCATTCCACGCCAAGTTATAAAAACCGCGGGCACCACGCAGCTAGTTAGCAAATGATCGAGACTGCTCTTTAGTATTTAGTAGGCTGCGCTGTTTCGATCGATTTACCTTGCACTGAATACGCAAAGCGAAATCAGGCGTAGTTTCTCAAGGCAGAAGGGGCTTTGTTTCTACAGTCGTCTCTGCGCCGGTGTTTTTCACTACCACCCGATTGCGCCCGCTGTGTTTGGCCGTATACAAGGCGCCATCCGCGGCGTTGATTAAACTTTCCATATCGGTATGGGGCGGTATGCTGGCGATGCCGGCGCTGAACGTGGCGCCGAATTCCGCGGTATGATACGAATAAGGGATTTGCGCGAAGCTCTCGCGGAGACCATCAAGCACAACGAGTGCTGCCTCGGGCGGAGTGTCCGGCAGGATCAGCGCGAACTCCTCACCTCCATAGCGACCCGCGATGTCCGATTTGCGCAACCTTTGTTTGAGCAAGCGTGCCAGGCTTTTTATCACCCGATCGCCCATCGGATGTCCATAGCGATCATTTATGGATTTGAAGTGATCGATATCCAGCATGCAGAAGGTCAGCAGTTCCCCGCGACGCTGTGCCATGACCATTTCCCGCTCTAAGGTTAGCTTCAGATTGATATGATTCAACAGTCCGGTCAGACTGTCGCAGGTCAGCAAGGTGTTCAAGCCACGGAACCGTTCGGCGCGGATACTGACCGCCGACACCAGATGGGTGTCGCTGATCGGCTTCTGAAGAAAGTCGTCTCCACCCATGCTGAGGGCGTTTAACTGATGATGTAGTGCGCTCTCGGTGGAGAGATAGACTATGGGCAGGCTACGATAGGCCGGATGCTGACGGATGACTTGTGCCGCCTCGACGCCGGAACATTGGGGCATGTGCAAATCCATGAGGATGATATCCGGTCCGAAATCGGATATCACATCGAGCAGCCGCTGAGGGTTGATCACCATCTCCGTTTCCATGCCCGCGCCCTGCAGTACCGCAGCATAATGCTCGGCCAGTAAAACGGTATCATCCACGATTAATACCCGAAAGGGTTCCTGTATTTTACGCCCCACCAAATGATCCAGCTGCTCCACCAATGCAGCGAAATCCAGGGGTTTGGTAAAATAGGCGCGCCCGCCGGCACGCACGGCGGCCAGACGCGCCTGCCAATCGTTACGCGCCGAGATAAAAATTAAGGGAACAGTATGCGCGCCCAGCGCCTGGAGTATTGGCGCAATCCGCGGTCCTTCCAAGGACGCCTCCGGCAACTCGACATCCATGAGCAGCGCGTCCGCCGGGCGCCTTTCCTGTGCCTGAATTATCGTGTCGGCAGCGGGGAATGACTCTACCGCGTAACCAAAATGTTCCAACTGGGCGACGATTTCCTGCGCTTGCAGGGAATCATCTTCCAACAAATATACCAGCGTTTTGTCATGGGTTGGGCTTGCCGACGGCTGACGAGCGGCGGGTGCTTCATCGTTTGTATTGTCAGGTCCTTGGGCAGCAAGCGTCTCCAATTGGGCCCATGTACTGTTGAGGGTTTCCACGTTATCGGTATCGCTGTATGACGCTGGTGCTCGTTGCAGCAAGGAATCTTCGAGTTGACGCGCCCGTTCACCTAGCCGCTGGTAACCGAAAGTTCCCGCCGCGCCGGCCAAGCTGTGAATGAGTCGATACAACTCCTTGCGCGGTGCGTCGTCTTCGGGACAGGCCTGCGCCGCTAGCCAGATGCGGCGGATCGCCATCAGCCGGTCCGGCAGTTGAGCAGTGAAGGCATCCTGCAAGACGCGTAGCCTGGCCAGCTTAGTCGTGGGCTGATCAGGCACAGCCACGCTCCAGAATACCGCGTATCTCAGCGGCCAATGCCATGGGGTTGAACGGTTTGTTGATCACCCCCAGCGCACCCATAGCCTTGTATTGTGCTACTTCATGAGCCTGCACTTTGGCCGTCATGAATATCACTGGCGTAGCAGCCAGATGCGGCAGTTCACGCAACTGGCGCAGGGTGGTAGGGCCATCCATTTCGGGCATCATCACGTCGAGCAGGATCAATCCCGGCCTCAGATTGGGCGCTCGCTCCAATGCCTCGCGCCCGGAGGTGCAAGTCATCAATTCAAAGCCCTCGTCTTCAAGGGCGAATTCCACCACGCCACGAATGTCCGGTTCATCCTCGACATAAAGCACTTGCAGCAGCTCGCTCATCGTATTTCGTCCTCCCTGCGCAGCGCTCGTTTAATGGTGTCCAATAACTGCTCGTTGCTGGTCATGGATTTGGTCAAGGCGGCGGCCACCCGCGCCGTGATCTCCCGGCCCGGGGTTTGCGCCGAGAAGATTACCACCGGGCAACGCCCCTTCAACTCATCCAGCAGTTCCATGCCGGAACCGTCCGCCAGCCCAAGATCAAGTATGACCAGATCAAATACCCGTTCCCGCAACTGTTGGCGCGCATTCAGCAGGCTATCGACATTGGTGAGATCCGCCATACCGTCGAACAGCACCTGGGTAACCTGCACAATGTCCGGGTCATCTTCCACGTGCAATATGCGCGGCCGTTGGGCACGACGCAGGGCCTCCTGCAGCGCCCGCTTTAGGCGGTCCCGCTCCACCGGCTTCTGTATCCAGTCCACTACGGTAACGGCATCGCCGCTGAAAATCGCACGCCCCTCCTGGGCGCGCCCGGATACGACAATGATGGGCAGTTGTTCAGTCGTCGCGTGTCCACGCAGCTCCTGCAGGAACGTCAAGCCGTCGGTATCCGGCAAAGTCAGGTCCAGCAGCATCAACCGATAGGTATGTCGAGCCAGCAAGGTGCGAGCTCCAGCGGCAGTGCCCGCGATATCGCAGGTCACGCCTTCCGGTTCGATCATGTCAGCCAGGATTCGTGCCACGTCCGGGTTGTCTTCGCAGATCAGCACGCGCATGCCGTTGGCCGTTCGGCCAGTTACTTCGGAAGCTTCTGTCATCGCCTGCCAGGCCGGCAGGTCGACATAGAAAACCGTACCCACGCCCGCTGCCGAGTCGTAACTGACCCTGCCTTCGTGGAGCTCGACGATGACCTTGGTGATGCTCAAGCCAAGGCCGGTGCCACCCTTTTCGCGGGTATCGGAACTGTCTGCCTGAGCGAAACGCTGGAAGATACGGCTGCGAAAGGCCTCCGGAACCCCCGCGCCATGATCGCGCACCGCCACCCGGAAATTGCCATCCTGTGCGGCCACGGAAACCATGACCTCGCCGTTTTCGGGTGAGTACTTCACCGCATTGGAAATCAGGTTGGCAAACACTTGTAACAGGCGGTGCTCATCGGCCCTCACCAGCGCCTGTTCGACTTGTTTATCGAGCACCAGCCGCACCTGATGTTTGCGCGCATAGCCGTCATTGTCTTCCAACGCACGTTCGGCTAACGCGACCAGATCCACTATTTTGAAATCGAACTCGAGACGGCCAGCTTCGATCTTTTCAAGATCAAGGATGTCGTTAATCAGCATAGTCAGGCGTTCACTATTGCGCTCGGCCATCTCCAGCATGCGCCGCGCTTTTTCCGGAAACTGCCCAGCGGCTTTTCCCAACACCACACCGAGGGCGCCCCTGATCGATGTAAGTGGCGTGCGCAGTTCGTGACTGACGGTGGAGATGAACTCACTCTTCATACGCTCCATTTTCTTGCGTTCGGTGATGTCACTAGCGATACCGAGAAAACCACTGATCTTGCCATCGTGATCCCGGACCGCGGTGATCGACAGTAGGATAGGAATACGCGTCCCATCCTTGCGGACATAGGTCCATTCTCGCTCGTCGGGCATGTCGTGTCGCGCCTTGGCAACGAAGGCCTCGAACCCCGGTTCGATAGTTTCGCCTAGCTCGGCAGAAAGCGCTTTGGCACGTTTAACAATTTCGTCGATGTCATGAATAATAGCCGGTGTACATCGACCCACCACGTCCTCTGCCGCATAACCCAACATACGCTCGGCGCCACGGTTGAAACTCTGGATGATGCCATCAGTATCCGTCGAGATGATGGAGAAGTTGGCGCTGTCCAGAATCGCCTGGCGCATTGCAGTAACCGCCTGTAACGTTTCTTCGGCCCGCTTGCGCTCCGTGATATCACGCACAATTCCGGTGAACATACGTTCGCCGCCGACTTGCATTTCACTCACCGCCAGCTCCATGGGAAAGGTCGAGCCGTCCTTGCGCTTGCCGGTGACTTCACGGCCGATACCGATCACTTTCTTGGTTCCCGTGGTGAGGTAGTTGTGCAGATAAGCATCGTGCTCATGCGCATAGGGTTCCGGCATCAGCATCTTGATGTTTTGCCCCCGCACTTCTTCCGGCGAGTAGCCGAATAGCGTTTCCGCCGCCGGGTTCAAGGTTTGGATATGACCCTTGGCATCAATGACGATGATGCCGTCAACGATGGTATTGACCAGTGCACGGAAACGTTGCTCCTGATCGTCTAATGTCTGGGCAGCCTGCTGTAACCGGGATCGATTGAGTTCCTCTTCAATACAATCGCCAAGATCGCGCAATACCGAAAGTTCGGCGGTCGAGAATTTCCGCGGTTGGTGGTCAATGATGCACAAGGTACCGATGCGTTCACCGTCGGGCGAATGCAATGGCGCGCCAGCATAGAAGCGGACATAGGGTGCACCTGTTACCAGCGGATTATCGACGAACCGGGAATCAGCCAGCGCATCGGGGACATAAAAAATATCATCGCCTAAAATCGCATGGCCGCAAAACGAGATATCGCGGGGGGTTTCAGTGGCATCTAGGCCTTGTCGCGACTTGAACCACTGGCGCCCGCTATCGACCAGGCTGACCAGTGCGATAGGCGTCGAAAAGTGCCGTTGGGCAATGCGCGTGATGCGGTCGAACCGGGCTTCGGCGGGCGTGTCGAGGATAGCAAGTTCGCACAGTGCGGCGATGCGCGCCGGCTCATCGGCGGGAATATCTGGTTTTTTCATGCTCAATCCGGTTAAGGCTGCTTATGGGCCGAAGCATTGAGGGCATAGGACTATCCAAAGAATATCCCCGATAGGAGTAAACATGAAGTGTTTGTACCGATCAGCTCAAAAACCAAGTCTTTGGCCGCATTGACAGCGGCGGGGGTGGCATACACCAATCCCCAAATTGCCGACCGGTGAAATCCAACTCGCCGGCATGATGTATTTTCAGCGCGGCGGCGTGACGAGCGGGGCCGCACTCACCAAGAGCGTGATCAACGGCGCGGTCCCTGTTTGAACAAGGCGGGGTTTGCCAAACACAGCTGCAGGGGCTCATGCTATCTTCCGTGCGGCTAACAGGCGACGGCATTTCACGCCAAGCTTATAAAATAATGGCGGGGCGCCGCACAGCAAGTTAGCTGACGACTAACAACCCGGAGCAAACCCACGTGTAAGGAGACTGAGATGAATACTAGGATATTGCGCCAATACGCCCGAATTTTATTGGGCACGGCGGCACTGATTGCGCTCGGTGCCTGCGGCGGCGGTGACGGCGACAGTAATTTGAGCGGTGGCATCACCTACACCGGTAACGCCAATCCCGCCATTCTCACCACGGCGAATGGCGCGGACTTGATCACCGGGGCCTACACCGCCGGCGCCAACGGCAGCTCGATCGGCAGCGTCGCCGGCACACTCGACGCGCCTGAGAGCGGCGGCACCGCGCCGGCGCGCCCATTCGCGCTTTATCAAAGTTTAAACGCACTGATGGCGCGGCTATCGCCGGCCGCTGTCTCCGCCAGCAGCACGGCACGGGCGGTCCAATCCCGCAGCGAAACCTTACCCAGCGAGGAGGGCTGCGGTGGCAACCTCACCCCGACCGGCAATGCGCAGATCAGCTTCAGTTACGACGATGTGACGGGTGATTTCGACGGCAGTGCGGTTTTCAATGCTTACTGCGCGGAGGGAGAATCACTCTCCGGCAGCGCCACGCTCAGCGGGCGCATCAATGTCGCCACCTCGGATTTCATCAGCATGACCATCAGCACCCACAACCTCACCGTCATCTCCGGCAGCGACAACTACACCATCAATGGCGAGGTGAGCGTCGACCCCGGCGCCAGCTCGCAAACCGTCAACATGGATCTCCTGATCCAGGACAATATCAGCGGGAAAACCGTGTGGCTGAACAACTTCACCCTCACCGTGACCGCCGGCATCGATTCGGAACTGATTAGCGCCCACGGCCGCTACTACAATCCGGACGAAGGCTATGTGATCCTCGCCACACCCTCGCCCTTGCAGATCATGCACGTCGATGACTGGCCGTCCTCCGGCAGCCTCACCGTCACCGGGGCCAACGGCAAAGCCACTCTCACTGCCTTGTCGAACACCGTCTACCGGGTGGACGTCGACCTCGGCGACGATGGCAGCGTGGAGAGCACGGTCACAGGCAACTGGGCGGACCTTTAAATCCTATTCCCGGTGCGGGGCGCCGTGCGGCGCCCCGCTGATTTTTTTCATTGTCTCTTCTATCCACTGCTCGACCAGGGTATTGATCTCCTGCGCATCGCGGCCCCGGCTGTCGATGAGGGGGCCGATAACGATGCGCACCGTGCCGGGCCGTTTGATGAAACCGCGCTTCGGCCAAAACTCGCCGGCGTTGTGCGCCACCGGCACCACGGGATAACCGCTGCGCGCCGCGAGTATCGCGCCGCCGGGGGCGTAACGACCGCGCGTGCCGGGCGCCATCCGCGTGCCCTCGGGAAAGATCACCACCCAACGGCCGTGCTCCAGCCGTTGGGTGCCGTCGATCAATAATTGCTGCAAGGCCTTGCGCCCCGCCTTGCGGTCGATGGCGATGGGTTCCAGCATCGCGAGACCCCAACCGAAAAACGGCACCCACAACAGTTCGCGCTTGAGCAGCCACACTTGCGGCGGAAAAATGCGTTGAAAGGCCAGGGTCTCGAAGGCCGATTGATGTTTGGCCAACACGATGACCGGACCGGCGGGCACGTGTTCGCGCCCTTCCACTACATAGTGCAAACGGCAGGTGATGCCCAGCCACCACAGATTGAAACGCGACCACTGGGTGATAAAGGTGTAACGCCAGCGATAAGGCAGGGGAAAAGTCAGCACACTGAGCGGGGCGAAGATCAAGGTGGAAATCGCCATGCCGGCATTGAACAAAACGGAACGCCACCAACAACCGGGCGCCGGGAGTGGTGCAGGCTGGGAATCCAACGGTGCGTCCATCAGCGCCTCGCGGCGTCCGCGCCGGCCTGTTCGGCGAGCAAGGCATCCACAGCCGCGGCGAGATCGTCATATACCGGCACGCCCTGCAGGCCCTCGCCTCGCGCCTCGGTCAGCGCGCCCTTGCCGGTGCGTACCAGGATGGCCCGCGCGCCCACCGCACGCGCCGCCTGCACATCGCGCAAGGCATCGCCCACCACCGGCACGCCGCTAAGCGAGATCTGCAAGCGCGCGGCGATATCCAGTAGCAGACCTGGTTTGGGTTTGCGGCAGGCGCAGTTGTCGGTGGGAGCGTGGGGACAGAAAAAAATCGCATCCACCGCACCGCCCGTCACCGCCAGAGCACCATGTAATTTGTCGTGAATCCGCGTCAAGGTGTCCATGTCGAAGAAACCCCGCGCCAGCCCCGACTGATTGCTCGCTACCACCACCCGGTAACCGGCGCGAGTCAAGCGGGCGATGGCCTCGAGGCTGCCGGGGATCGGCAACCACTCGTCCGGCGACTTGATGTAGTCGTCGGAGTCTTGGTTGATCACGCCGTCGCGGTCGAGGATGATCAGCTTCATGCTAAACACCCACTTTTGCCACAGAGGACATAAGGAGCGCGGGCATTTTTCGCGCGTGGCTTGGCGAAGTGTGATACAGCACTCTCGTGCTCGTACGATTCATTACCACCCGATGCTTCAATAGACAGCTACTCCGTGCTCTCCGTGGCCCACTTATTTTTTGCTTCACTGCAAACGCGACAGATCCGCCGCGCGCGAGAATAAGTCGTGCAGCGTCGCCAACAAAGCGATGCGGTTGCGGCGCAGTGCCGCGTCGTCGGTCATCACCATCACCGTGTCGAAGAAGGCATCGACCGCCACGCGGAGACCCGCCAAGCGACGCAGCGCGGCGGTGTAGTCGCCGGCGTCGAATAAAGCCGACACCTCGTCGCTCAGGATGCTCAGTTGCTGATGCAGCGCCCGCTCGGCGGGTTCCCGCATATGATCGGTTTGCACCGCGGCGCTGGGTTCGCCCTCCGCTTGCTTGAGGATATTGCGGATCCGTTTGTTGGCCGCCGCCAGACTCGCCGCCTCCGGCAACTCGCGAAACGCTGCGACGGCGCGGATGCGCAGGTCGAAATCATGGGGACGGGTCGGCCGGCCGGCGAGCACCGCCTCGAAGACATCGGGGCGGATACCGGCGTCGAGGTAATAGGCACGCAGGCGCTCCATCATGAAATCGAACACCGCACTCACTACCCCGGCAGCGGCCACACCGGCATGACTGTGCGCGGCGCGTTTGAGCAAGTCTTCCAAATCCAGCGGCAGCGTGCATTCGATCATGATGCGCAAGGCTCCCAGCGCGGCGCGGCGCAGCGCGTAGGGGTCTTTGTCGCCGCTCGGCACCTGGCCGATGGCGAAGATGCCGACCAAGGTGTCGAGTTTGTCGGCAATGGCGAGCGCGCGGCCGGTCGCGGTGGCGGGCAAGCGGTCACCGGCCTGGCGCGGCAGGTATTGTTCATCGAGCGCCTCGGCCAGTTCCGCCGGCAGCCCTTCCGCCAAAGCGTAGTAACGGCCCATCAAACCCTGCAACTCGGGAAACTCGCTCACCATATGGGTCAGCAAATCGCATTTGGCGAGGCGCGCCGCCTGCGCCGCGAGCGCGCTATCGGCGCCGAGTTGCGCGGCGATCTTACCGGCCAGCGCGGCCGTGCGTTGCGACTTGTCATAGACGCTGCCGAGCTTGGCCTGGAACAACACGGTCTTTAGCGTTTCGACACGCGCCTCCAACGAGAGGCGGCGGTCCTGTTCCCAGAAAAACGCCGCGTCGCTGAAGCGCGGGCGGATCACCCGTTCATTGCCGGCGCGCACCTGGGCCGGATCGCGGCTGTCGATGTTGCAGACCGTGATGAAGTGCGGCAGCAATTTACCCGCGGCATCGACCACGTGAAAATATTTCTGATTGCCCTTCATGGTGGAGATCAGCGGCTCGGGCGGCAACTCGAGAAAACGCGCCTCGAAGTTGCCGAGCAAGGCCACCGGCCATTCCACCAGCGCGGTCACTTCGTCGAGCAAGGCTTCGTCGATCACCGCCGTGCCGCCCGCCGCCCGCGCGGCTTCCACCACCTGACCGCGGATCGCTTCTTTGCGTTCATCGAGATCCGCCAGCACATGACCCTCGGTTTCCAGCAGCGGCGCGTAAACATTGGGCTCGGCGAGATAGATCGGTGCGGGGTGGTGATAACGATGGCCGCGGGTCTCGCGCCCGGCGCGCACGCCGTAGAGCTCGGCGTCGATCACCTCATCACCGAACAACAACACCAGCCAGTGCACCGGCCGCACGAATTCGGCGCGGAGACTTCCCCAGCGCATACGTTTGGGCACCGGCAGGGCCGCGAGCGCCTGCTCGACGATGGTCGGAATGAGTTCGCGTGTCGCCGCGCCTTGCTGCACGCTGCGATAAACCAGCCAGGCACCCTGCTCGGTCTCTAAACGCGCCAAGGCGTCGACGGTCACATTGCAGGAACGCGCGAAACCGAGCGAGGCTTTGCTGGGATTGCCCTCCTCATCGAAGGCGGCATTGAGTGCGGGACCGCGCCGTTCCACCACCCGATCGCCTTGTGTCACCGGCAGGGCATGCACCATGACCGCGAGCCGGCGCGGGGTCGCGTAATAGCGCAATTGGCCGTGGCGCAAGTCATGTTTGGCGAGGCCAGCACGCACGCCGTCGGCAAAGGCCTCGGCGAGACGGCGCAGCGCCTTGGGCGGCAGTTCCTCGGCGCCGATTTCAATCAATAAATCGCGCGTCTCAGCCACGGACCACCTCCTGCGATTGCGCCATCGGGAAACCCAAGGCCTCGCGTCGCGCGTAATAGGCGGCGGCGACGGCGCGCGCCAGCGCGCGTACCCGCAGAATGTAACGCTGGCGCTCGGTGACGGAAATGGCGCGGCGCGCATCGAGTAAATTAAACGTGTGTGACGCCTTTAATACCATTTCATAGGCGGGTAGCGGCAGGCCGGCCTCGATGAGTTTGTTACTCTCTTTTTCGCAGATATCGAACCAGTCGAACAACGCGGCGGTATCGGCGTATTCGAAGTTGTAGGTGGACATCTCCACCTCGTTCTGATGGAAGACGTCGCCGTAGGTCACTTTGCCGGCGGGGCCTTCGGTCCAGGTGAGATCGAACACGCTCTCCACGCCTTGTAGATACATGGCGATGCGTTCCAGGCCGTAGGTGATCTCGCCGGTGACCGGGAAACAATCGAGCCCGCCCACCTGCTGAAAATAGGTGAACTGCGTCACTTCCATGCCGTTGAGCCACACCTCCCAGCCGAGGCCCCAGGCGCCCAGCGTCGGTGATTCCCAGTTGTCTTCGACGAAACGGATGTCGTGGGTGAGCGGGTCGAGGCCGAGCCGGCGCAAGGAGCCGAGATACAAGTCTTGTATCTCCAAGGGCGAGGGCTTGAGCACCACTTGAAATTGATAATAGTGTTGCAGGCGATTGGGATTGTCGCCGTAACGGCCGTCGGCGGGCCGCCGCGAGGGCTGCACATAGGCGGCGCGCCAGGGCTCGGGACCGATGGCACGCAGAAAAGTGGCGGGATGAAAGGTGCCCGCTCCCACTTCCATGTCGTAGGGTTGCAGGATCACGCAGCCCTGGGACGCCCAATATTCCTGCAAGGCCAGGATCAAACCCTGGAAGGTGACGACATCGCGCGCCGCTGGGGGCGCGCCGGCGGTGTGAGGCATGGCGACGGCTCGGTTACGAATCGGGAATGGCTGAAAAGGGGGGGATTATAACGTGAGCGGCCGCGCTTATGTAGCGCCGCGGCGCCCTAAAAACGCCAAGTGGCCATAATGTTGGCGGTCAACGACTGCCATTTCGCGGTATTGAAGCGCGTCGCCGACGGATCCAGCGCGCCGGTGTCTTCATCGATCAGGTTGACGGTATCGAGTCCTGCATCGCCTTCGAAGTTCTGCGATTCGAAGCGGGTGGTGATCGCCCAAGCGGGGGTGAGATCGTGACGCACTTCCAAACCCACCACCACGCCGGTGGCGCGGGTCGCGTGGATGAAGCTTACCGGATGAGCGAGATCGTCACGCAGATTCCAATCAGCCTCGGCGTGGTAATCGGCATAGTGGTATTCCACGTCCAACGTTACGCGGGTACGCTCGGTAGCGTCCATCAGCAGGCTGGCTCCCAACCACGGCCCCTGCCACTCCACGTCGTAAGTGGTGTCGAGATTGGCGATGGGCCCCGCATCGCTTGCCGGTATGGTTTGTTTTCCGTCGCTGATGGTCAGATAGTGGCCGCGCCAGGCATACCCGAACATCGGCGTGAAGCGGGCGTAACGGCCCACCGTGCTGTCATACCACAAAAACTGATAACCCACGCCCAGGGTGGCCTCGCCCAGTTGGCCGCCGCCCTTATTATTGGAACGGCTGAATTCGAAGCTGCGGTTATCGCCGGCATAATCGGAATCCTGATTTTCGCCCTTGACGACCTCGCCGTAACTGGCGCGGCCGCGCAGCAATAGCCGGTTATCGATGCTTACTTCGCCCGCGGCGTGCAGCTCCGCGATGTGCATGTCCTTCCAATTCAGCTCGGAGAGGATATTGGGGTCCGTCCCCGCCAGAGTGCCGGCGATATTCCAACTAAATTCGGCATCACGGTAGCCCAACCCTAGCGAGGCATCCGCCTCCACCTCGGTCGCCGCACCCGCTGCGGGCAAGCCGGTCAATAGCGCCAAACCTAGCCAGGCACGCAGCCCCTTTCGTGAGGCGCTGCTGCGACCGCCACGCTCTTGTCCCTGATTGCTCGCTAGTCGCGGCATAGGCCACTCCTTAAGTTGCGTCATTTTTTATTACTATATTACCGACTTCAAGCGGCCGCGCTCGAGAAAATCCGGTGGGCGACACCGCGCTTAAACTCATCCATTCCCGCGCGCCACCGATTGTCGTATTAAATATCGATCCGGCACAAGGCCGCGTCGGCACGTTGGTTGCTGCTTTAATCATCGGTAGCGCGGCCGATATCTATAGTGAAGCGGAGGCCATCATGAAAAATTTTGTGGTAAGGGCAAACGTCACCGAGGAATGGGTAACCCTGGTCAACGAAGCGGAGGCCGCGGCCGCGCAGTCCTTGGACGAAGACATGGAGAGTTATCTGGTCTTCCTGCTGATCCGGTTCACCGAAAAACCCGAGCTGGCCGACAGCGTGCTGGCGCTCGACTACCTACGCAGCATGCAACTTTCCGGTCATCTGGCCCAAGATCAACTACGCGACGTCGGCGATAAATGCCTACTTTATTCCGGCCTGTTTCCCGAGCGCGCCACCCGCCGCCGGGTGCAAGTGAGCTATTTCGTCGATCTCGGCCGCGGCGCCTACCAGCAGCTCGCCGAACGCCTCGGCAACAGCGCCGCCGATTTGTATCAGCGTCTCGCCGCCACCTTCGTCAGCCTGATGGACATCCTGCAAGCCATGCGTGAGCTGGGGCAACCGCCGCAGCTCGATCCTTTGCAGGCGTATGAGTTGTGGCGCGACACCGGCAGTACCCAGGCGCTGAAAACCCTGCGGCTGGCCACCCGCACCACCCCCTTGGTCATCCCCGGCAAAAACAGCGGTCGTCACCACTGATTGCGCGCCGGTGCGGCGGGAAAATTCCCCCGCCCCGGCTTTTTTGTTATTCTCCCGCCCCTCACCCGCCACCCCGACTAACGCGAATCGCTCATGACCTTACCTCGTAAAGCCGTGGCGCTCATCTCCGGCGGTCTCGACTCCATGCTGGCGGTGCAAGTCATCCTCGAGCAAGGTATCCATGTCGAAGGCATCAATTTCTTCACCGGTTTTTGCGTAGAGGGCCACACCCACGCCATCCGCAAGCGGGAGGGCGCCAAACCCAAACGCAATAACGCGCTGTGGGTGGCGGAACAGCTCGGCATCAAGCTGCACATCGTGGACGTGGTGGATGAATATAAAGACGTGGTGCTCAATCCCAAACACGGCTACGGCGCCCACCTCAATCCCTGCCTGGACTGCAAAGGCTTCATGGTGCGCCAGGCCCATCGCTGGATGGAGGAGAACGGTTTCGACTTCATCATCACCGGCGAGGTGCTCGGCCAGCGGCCTATGTCGCAGCGGCGCGACACCTTTCCCATCATCGCCCGGGAATCCGGCGCCGGTGACCGTTTATTGCGGCCGCTGTGCGCCCAGTTGCTGCCACCCACCCTGCCCGAGCGGGAAGGCTGGGTGGACCGCGAACGTCTGCTCAAATTCAGCGGCCGATCGCGCAAACCGCAAATGGCGCTGGCGGCCCAGTTTAAAATCAGCGAATACGCACAGCCGGCCGGCGGTTGTTGCTTCCTTACCGATCCCAATTACACCCGAAAACTGCAAGACCTGTGGCAGACCGGGGCCGGCAAACACTATGAGCTGGACGACATCATGCTGCTCAAAGTGGGTCGCCACCTGCGGCCGCGGCCGCACTTCAAGCTCATCATCGGCCGGGAGGAGGGTGAAAACAATTTCCTTGAAGGCTACCGCCGCCAATTCACCCATCTGCGGCCGGCCGATCACAACGGTTCGCTGGCGTTGATCGACGGCAGCGCCGACGCCGACGACATCCGGCTCGCGGCGAGGCTCACCGCCCGCTATTGCCAGGGCCGGGACGAGGCCGGCGTGCGCATCGCGGTGACCGAAAAAGACGGCCGCGCCTACGAGCTGGACGTCGCGCCGTTTTCCAGCGAGGAAATACCCCAGGAATGGTACCTATGAGTGAGCACACCCTGGACGCCCGCAATCTGTTGTGTCCGATGCCGGTGATTCGCACTCAAAACAAAATCCGGACCCTTGCGGACGGGGACACCCTCAAGGTAATCTGCACCGACCCGGGGGCCTTGAGTGACATCCCCGCGTGGTGCAGAATCAACGGCCATAACGTGCTAGATACCCAGAAAGGCGATAGGGAACTGGTCATCACCATAAGGATCTCGAAAGACGCGGCCTAAAATCACGCCTTTTTGGTGCACGTTATGCGATAACGCACCACTTAAGAGCGAACTATCGTCCGCCGCTCCTCTTGCGTAAACCAGAATATATTCCTCATCAACCACTTCTTTTAATGGCATGCTAAATGCTTTGTTGCGCACTCAAACTTTTTGGCGCCGCCTCGGGAACGAGACGGCTAGTTTTAAAAAAATTTATATCGCACCTGTTGGAGGGGCTCTCACATGTCCGGAACTGATGTTTTAACTTTAATTAAAGAGAAAGACGTTAAGTTCGTCGATCTGCGTTTCACCGATACCCGGGGCAAGGAGCAACACGTCTCCATCCCCGCCCACACCGCGGACGATGACATGTTTAAGGACGGTAAGATGTTCGACGGCTCGTCGATCGCTGGCTGGAAAGGTATCCAGGAATCCGACATGGTGCTGATGCCCGACGCGGGCAGCGCGGTCATGGACCCGTTCATGGACGAGCCCACCCTCATACTCCGTTGCGACATTCTCGAACCCCACACCATGCAGGGTTACGAGCGCGATCCGCGTTCCTTGGCCAAGCGTGCCGAGGCCTATTTGAAATCCACCGGCATCGCCGATACCGCCTTCTTCGGCCCCGAGCCCGAGTTCTTCATTCTCGACGACGTCCGCTGGGGCGCCGACATCTCCGGCGCCTTCTATAAAGTCGATTCCGAAGAGGCTTCCTGGAACTCCGGCACCGCCTTCGGCGACGGCAACATCGGCCACCGTCCCGGTGTGAAAGGCGGTTATTTCCCCGTACCGCCGGTCGACGCCTTGCACGACATCCGTTCCGCCATGTGCCTGGCTTTGGAAGAGATGGGCATCCCCGTCGAAGTGCATCACCATGAAGTCGCCACCGCCGGTCAATGCGAGATCGGCACCCGTTTCAACACCCTGGTGCGCAAGGCCGACGAAGTGTTGATGTTGAAATACGTAGTGCACAACGTCGCCCACTCCTACGGCAAGACCGCCACCTTCATGGCCAAACCCCTGGTCGGCGACAACGGCAGCGGCATGCACGTCCATCAATCGCTGGCCAAAGACGGTAAAAACCTGTTCGCGGGCAACAAATACGCCGGTCTGTCCGACGAGGCGCTCTACTACATCGGCGGCATCATCAAACACGCCAAGGCCCTCAACGCCATCACCAACCCCGGCACCAACAGCTACAAGCGCTTGGTCCCCGGCTTCGAAGCCCCGGTGATGCTGGCCTATTCGGCGCGCAACCGTTCCGCGTCGATCCGCATTCCTTTCGTACCCAGCCCGAAAGCGCGCCGCATCGAAGTGCGTTTCCCGGATCCGACCTGCAACCCTTACCTGGCCTTCGCGGCCATGATGATGGCGGGCCTCGACGGTATCCAGAACAAAATCCATCCGGGCGAGGCGATGGACAAGAACCTGTACGACCTGCCGCCGGAAGAAGAAAAGACCATTCCGCAAGTCTGCCACTCCTTGGACATGGCGCTGGACCATCTCGACAAAGGCCGTGAGTTCCTTACCCGCGGTGGCGTCTTCACCAACGACCTGATCGATGCCTATATCGAACTCAAGATGGAAGAAGTCACGCGGTTCCGCATGACCACTCATCCGGTCGAATACGACATGTACTACAGCCTCTAATCCCGCCTTACGCGGTGATTTACGCCCCCGGGCTTCATGCCCGGGGGCGTTTTTTTTGACAAGCACCGCGCCGACACGCTACAACTGCTGGCAGTAGGGGCGCCAATGAAATTACCGTTCATTATTATTTTAGCGTTGAGCCTCACCGTCCCGGTGTCCGCGGCGGTGTATAAATCCGTGCTCCCCGACGGCCGAGTCATTTACTCCGACCAGCCTCCCGCGGAAAACGCCGCGCCGGCAAAGCTGCCCGCCATTCAGCTCATACCCGCCGCGCCTGTGCCGCGGCCGTCAGAGCCGGCGCAAGCCCCCGAAGTCAAGAACAAGGCGGCCTATCGCAGCATCGCCATCACCAGTCCGGCGCATGACAGTACGCTGCGCGACAATGCCGGCAACGTCGCAATCAAAGTGGCGCTGGATCCGCCGCTGCTCATGAAGGCCGACCATCAAATCGCAATCTACCTCGACGGTACCCAAATCGCCGAGGGTTCGACGGATACGGTGACCCTCAACAATGTGGATAGAGGCACTCACACCTTGAACGCCAGCGTCACGAAGCAAGGGGAGGCTCTGATCACCTCACCCACCATCACCTTCCATCTGCAACGCGTGAGCAGCCGTAACTAAGCGGTGGGTGACCTCCAGCGGCGCGCACCCTCGATAATGCGCACCGCTTCGGTGCAATGCCTTTTCGTTTCCGCTATGCTTTGAAATAAACCTCGAGCCTGAGAGGGAACAGTCGGCTGTCCCGCACTGTACTAAAGCAATCTCGCACCCAAGTAACTCACTGATATTATTGCTGAGCGGCACATATGAACTGTGATGGGCCGAGCCGGCGCCCCGCCATGTTCCGCCGCTTGGTTTGGATTTTGCTAAAGGTCTGCTATGACGCAATTACGTGCCCAAGAAATGGATATACCGCAACGCATCTTGGACAACCTCAATATGGCGGTTCTGCTATTCGACCACCAGTTGAACCTCACCTACCTCAATCCGGCCGCGGAAGTGCTGTTGGCGGCCAGCTCCCGCCAAGTGCATGGGCTGAACCTAAAAGATCTACTGATCGGCGAGCACGAACTGGTAACTTCCTGCCAACATACCCTGGATACCGGCCATCCCTTCACCGAAAGGGAGGTCAGTCTGCTGTTGTCCAACGGCCGCTCCCTCACCGCGGATTGCACCGTCACCCCGTTGCAGGAACCTCATCTGCCCATCGAACTGCTGATGGAATTGCAATGGGTCGACCGCCAGCGGCGTATCGTGCGTGAGGAAAGCCTGCTCGCCCAGCATCACGCCAGCCGCGCCCTGGTGCGCGGCCTCGCCCACGAGATCAAAAATCCGCTGGGCGGACTGCGCGGCGCGGCGCAACTCCTCGAACGCGAACTGCACAACGAAGCCCTCAAGGAATACACCGGCATCATCATCGGTGAGGCCGACCGCCTGCAGAATTTGCTCAACCGCATGCTCGGCCCTAACGGCTTGCCGCAACAGCGCGCCATCAATATTCATCAAGTGATAGAACGGGTGCGGACGCTCGCGGTAGTGGAAGCGCCAGCGGGCGTGCGTATCGTGCGCGATTACGACCCCAGCATCCCCGACTTCAACGCCGATCCCGACCAGCTCATCCAAGCGACGCTCAACATCGTGCGCAATGCCTTGCAAGCGGTCGGGCAACAGGGCGAGATCATCCTGCGCACCCGCACCGTGCGCCAAGTCACCCTCGGCCATCAGCGTCACAAACTGGCGATCCGCATCGACGTCATCGACAACGGCCCCGGCATCGCGCCGGACATGATCGAGAACATCTTTTTCCCGATGGTTACCACCCGCGCCGACGGCACGGGCTTAGGGCTGCCCATCGCCCAGGCCCTGATCAACCAGCACCGCGGCCTGATCGAATGCAGCAGCCAACCGGGCAAAACCACCTTCACCATTTTTCTACCGCTAGAGACCCACCATGAACAGCAGTAATCGTATTTTTGTCATTGACGACGACCGCTCCATCCGCTGGGTCCTGGAAAAGGCCCTGCGCCAAGCGGACATGGATGTCACCTCGTTCGATAGTGCCGCCGGCGTGCTGGAAGCCCTCGACCGCACCCCGCCCGACGCCATCATCACCGACATCCGCATGCCGGGCATGGACGGCCTGGCGCTGCTCGACGCCATCCGCGGCCGCCACCCAGACTTGCCGGTCATCATCATGACCGCCCATTCCGATTTGGACAGCGCGGTGTCCGCCTATCAGGGCGGCGCCTTCGAATACATGCCCAAACCCTTCGACGTGGACGACGCCGTGGATCTGGCGCGGCGCGCCATCAATCAGCACCGCCGCCGCACCGCGCCGGTCAACGACAGCGACAGCAAGCCCACCGAAATCATCGGTGAGGCCCCGGCCATGCAAGAGGTCTTCCGCGCCATCGGCCGCCTATCACGCTCCAACATCACCGTGCTCATCAACGGCGAATCGGGCACCGGCAAGGAACTGGTGGCGCACGCCCTGCATCGCCACAGCCCGCGTTCCGACAAATCGTTCATCGCCCTCAATACCGCGGCCATTCCCCGCGACTTATTGGAGTCGGAATTGTTCGGCCACGAGCGCGGCGCCTTCACCGGCGCCACCGCCGCGCGGCGCGGGCGCTTCGAGCAGGCCGACGGCGGTACGCTATTTCTCGATGAAATCGGCGACATGCCGCCCGAGTGCCAAACCCGCTTGCTGCGCGTGCTGGCTGACGGTGAGTTTTACCGCGTCGGCGGGCAAACCCCCATTAAAGTCGATGTGCGCATCATCGCCGCGACCCATCAAAATCTCGAAGAACGGGTGCAAGCCGGGCTGTTCCGCGAAGACTTGTTCCATCGTCTCAACGTCATTCGCATCCATATTCCCTCGCTGCGCGAACGGCGCGAGGACATCGCGATACTCATCCGCCACTTCCTCAAACGCGCCGCGGTGGAATTGGAAATGGAGGCGAAGACCCTCCGTCCCGACGTGGCGGAATATTTAAGCCGTCTCGATTGGCCGGGCAACGTCCGCCAATTGGAAAACACCTGCCGCTGGCTGACGGTGATGGCCTCCGGCCGCGAGATTCATCTCGAAGATTTGCCGCCCGAATTAAAAAGCCAAACCCCCAGTAGCGCCGGCGGCGCCAGTTGGGAGGAAGGCCTGAAACAATGGGCGGAACAACGCCTGCTGGCGGGTGACAGCAAACTGCTCGACACCGCCACCCCGGCCTTCGAGCGGATCATGATCGACACCGCGCTCAAACACACCGGCGGCCGCCGCCAAGACGCCGCGAAATTATTGGGCTGGGGCCGCAATACTCTCACCCGCAAGATCAAGGAGCTGGGCATGGGTGGGGCGGGCGACGATGATGACGACGAAGAGCCGGCGTAAAATCGAGCTGAGCTCGCCAAGACTGTTTTCAAAAATCAACTCACGTCCCGACGAACGCCGGGGAGCGACCCGCTTGTCCGCGCCCACACCCACACGTATTTTCTCCGCGCGCCTCGTATCTCTCGTAGTAAAATGCGCCCATGTTTCACATCGTGCTCTATCAACCGGAAATTCCGCCCAACACCGGCAACGTCATCCGCCTGTGCGCCAACAGCGGCGCCGCGCTGCATTTGATCCGGCCGCTGGGCTTCGAGCTGGACGACGCGCGTCTGCGTCGTGCGGGTTTGGATTATCACGAATACGCCCGCGTCCAGACCCACGATCACTTCGACGACTTCATCCTCGCCGTGCAACCGCCGCGGCTGTTCACCTGTTCCACCCGCGGCCGCGCCCGTTACAGCGATGTCCAATACCGGGCGGGCGACGCCTTGATCTTCGGACCTGAAACCCGCGGCTTACCCAATGAATTGCTCGACACGGTGCCCGCCGCACAACGACTGCGCATCCCCATGCTGCCTAACAACCGCAGCCTCAATCTCTCCAATGCGGTGGCGATCATTCTTTACGAGGGCTGGCGGCAACTCTCCTTCGCCGGCGCCACGTGAATCGCCATTCAACACTGCCGCCGTTTCTTTGCTGAGAGAAGGGGATAAATAAATCATAAATCTAAAGCACCTCTAATTTATTCAGAGGCGCCTTCATTTCCATGGGCGGTTTGCCAGTGGAAATGAAGGCACGCGAAAACCACATGGTTCGCCTTCCGTGCTCAGAAAATTCCAGAATGGAATCATTCAAAGCCTCTCAACGAGACTTCATCCATGTACCCGCTCCCACATGAGATCGCCCATTCTGATCCAAGGAAATTTGCAGAGAAGCGAGCACACTAGTCCGGCGGTTTGCACCGGGCGAGTTAGTGGGCACGAGGCCGATGTGGCCCTTTCGTGCTCAAATGCATGTTTTAAAGCGTGACGACCGCACTCGGGCCTTATAATCTCTGTTCGAGCATGCATTCCTACTTATCTCATTTCAATGGCCATGGAGGGTACAATGAGCTCATTGACCTATGGCGAAGTAAAGACACTAGTGGCCGACAACAACCAGTCCGCCGAAATCATGGATCGACTTTTTATCTGTCTAATTTGGAAGGAAAGCGGTTTTGACCCCGATATAAAAAGCACAGCGAGCTCAGCCACTAGTCTCATGCAACTAACTAAAGGCGCCGTTGCTGAGGTGAACCGTGTAACCAAAGCTGGTTATAATCACGGCGATATGACCGACCCCGCGCAAAACATCCAAGTGGGCACTAAATACGTTGACATTCTAAACAAGCGAAATGGTGGGAAACTAGCCGCAGCGCTCGACAAGTTTGGAACCGGACCCGGATACTCCAAAGGAATAATTCAATGTAGTCTATGCATGAAAGCGGACGACACGCATCCATTCGTATGTCTTCACAAGATTCATAAGTGAATCCCCCAATAAAGGACGTTAACATTTTTGGGTCTACGCGGATTAGTGTGGGTCATTTTTCGTGAATTTCGGTAGTGGCGGCAAGAAGGCAGCGATGATTTTCAACTTGAGATACTCCTCATCGCGGTAGCCGTAAGCCCGCCGCTG
>JAHFRV010000081.1 GCA_023266095.1 Gammaproteobacteria bacterium
ATCCTGCACCTGAGACAGAACACGTTTCTTGCTTCCTCCAGAACGTGGAAACACTGGGATTATAAGGCTGGACTTCTATGAAACCCCATTTTGGCACCCACACTAATCCGCGTAGACCCCTAAAAGGGATACGTCATGAAAAATGCTCATACCTTGTCGGCGCTGGTTTGCGCCGTTGCCGTCTTGACAGCGTGTGGTACGCCAGCCAAACACCCGCTATTGGAAGAGGCCCGCAGCGGTTACCACACGGCACAAAGCGACCCCGATGTCACCAAGCTCGCCGCAGTTGAATTACAAGAGGCGGGCAAGGCTTTGCAAGACGCCGAACGAGCCCATAACAAAGGTGAAGACAAAGAAGTGGTCGATCACCTGGCGCTGGTCGCCAAACAGCGTGTGCTGATCGCGCAGGAAACCGCCAAACAAAAAACCACCGAAGCGGAGGTTGCCAACGCGGATATCGAACGCGAGAAAGTCCGTCTCGAAATGCGTACTGCGGAGGCCGAAGCTGCCAAAAAGAAGGCCGCGGCCGCGCAAGCGGCCAGTCAACAGTTGAACGAACAGCTGACCGCCGCGAAACAACAGGCTGAACTTGCGCAGCAAAGCAGCACGCAAAAGGCAGCGGAACTGGAAGCGGTCAATGCCAAGCTCAAACAGATGGAGTCCGAGCTCAATGAGTTGAACGCCAAGAAGACTGAACGCGGCATGGTGATCACCCTCGGCGATGTATTGTTCGACACCAATAAATCACAGCTCAAGGCCGGCGGTATCCGCAGCCTGGAAAAACTAGCGGCCTTCTTCAAGGAATATCCGGAGCGCAAGGCCCTCATCGAGGGTTTCACCGACAGTACGGGCAGCGAAGATCATAATCAGCAGTTGTCTGAGCAACGCGCCAATGCGGTGCGTACCGCGCTGGTCGATATGGGAATCGGATCTGAACGGCTTTCCACCCGCGGTTATGGTGAGAGTTTTCCCGTTGCAAGTAATGACACAGCGGCTGGCCGGCAACTGAACAGGCGGGTGGAGATCATCCTTTCCGACGACCAAGGAAATGTAAAGTCACGTTGATAGGCAGGGGTTGATTGCCGGGTTAAGAAGCCTCGTTGGCTTGCTCGGCTTCGCTTTGAGCGAAGGCGCGGAGTTCGCGCACGGCGACACTGAGCATGGCCAAATCGCTAGTTCCGCCGGCGCGGATGTCGGCGAATAAAGTCCGGCAATGTTCGATGCCCACTTTGTTGCGTTCCATCCAGGCCGCAACGCGTTGTTCGCTGCCTTTGAAGGTTCGGGTGGTGGCCAAGGCGTTCTTGGTGAGCGCGCGCAGCGCGTTATGCAGCTCATCCATCAAACCAATGCGGACCCGCCGTTGCCAGAGATCGCGGCGGGGCAGGGCATGTATGCTTTCTTTCAACCAATGTAATTCCAAGGCGGAGTTGAGTGTGAAGTAAAGCTCGGCGGCGCGGGTGATCTCGGTGCCGGTTTCCAGCGCCACTTCGCTTAAATCCAGCGCGGCGTATAAGGCGTCGAGTCCGGCGACGCGCAAGGCCAGCTCCTTGGGCACCCCCAGCGCCTGCCACTGGCGTACCTGTTTTTGCAAGGCATGGCGTTCTTCTTCTTTCGCCAGGCGGGTGAGCCGCGTGGCGAGAGCGGCGACCTGCGCCGCGTAACGTTCGATGGTGGCGGCGATATCCAGCGGCGTGCGGCGGTAACGCAACAGCCAGAGCGTGGCGCGATCGAGCAGGCGACGGCTCTCGCTCAATAGTTCGATCTGAGTGGCGGCGTCTACCTGGTTATCCAAGGACTCGGTGGCTTGCCATAAATCCCGGATGCTGAAGATTTCCCGCGCGGCGGTATAAGCGCGGGCGATGTCCGCCGGATGGTGGCCGCTGGCATCCTGCATGCGCAGCCAAAAGGTGCTGCCCATGCGATTGATTATGCCGTTGGTGATCTGAGTCGCGATGATTTCACGCTTGAGCGGGTGATACTCCATTTGCGCCGCGTAATACGTGCGAAGCGGTGCGGGAAAATAACTGGCCAGCTCGTGAGAGAGAAAAGGATCTTGGGCGATGTTGGCGGTGAGCAGCATTTCCGATAGGCGGATCTTGCTGTAGGCGAGCAAGGTGGCGAGTTCGGGACGGGTGAGGCCTTCTTGGGCATTTTCGCGTTCCGCGAGCTGTTCATCGCTGGGAAGGAATTCCAGTTTGCGTTTCAGCCGGCCTTCTTTTTCCAGTAAGCGGATCAAGCGGACGTGGTCGCCGAGCAGCAGCGGCGCGTGTTGCGCGGCGATGCTGAGCGCCTCGGATTGCAGATAGTTGTCGCTGAGCACCAGGCCCGCCACTTCTTCGGTCATGTCGGCCAGTAGGCGGTTGCGTTGCTTGAGCGTCAGATCGCTATTGGCCACGACTTGGTCGAGTAGAATTTTGATATTCACTTCGTGGTCGGAGCAATCGACGCCGCCCGAGTTGTCGATGGCGTCGGTGTTGATCAAGCCGCTGTGCCGGGTGTATTCGACCCTCGCCAGTTGCGTAAAGCCGAGATTGCCGCCTTCGCCCACCACTTTGCAGCGCAATTCCGCGGCGTCGATGCGCAAGGCGTCGTTGGCGCGATCGCCGACATCAGCGTGGGTCTCGCCGCTGGCCTTGACGAAGGTGCCGATGCCGCCGTTCCACAATAAATCCACCGGCGCGCGGAGCAGCGCTTGGATGAGTTCGTTGGGGGCGAGTTGCGTGGCCTCGATGCCGAGTGCGCGCTGCGCGGCTTCGCTCAGGTTGATGAGCTTGGCTCGCCGCGAATAGACGCCGCCGCCGGCCGAGATCAGCGCCGGATTATAATCCGACCAGTTGGAGCGCGGCAGGTTGAACAAGCGCCGCCGCTCTTCCAGGCTGGCCGCGGCGTCGGGTTCGGGATCGATGAAAATGTGGAGGTGATTGAACGCCGCGATCAAACGGATATGCGGCGACAGCAGCATGCCATTGCCGAACACGTCACCGGCCATGTCACCGATGCCCACCACCGTGAAATCCTCAGTTTGAATGTCACGGCGCAATTCACGGAAGTGGCGCTTCACGCACTCCCAGGCGCCGCGGGCGGTGATGGCCATTTTCTTGTGATCGTAACCGCTGGAGCCGCCGGAGGCGAAGGCGTCGCCCAGCCAAAAACCATAATCGGCGGAGAGGGCGTTGGCGATATCGGAGAAAGTGGCCGTGCCTTTGTCGGCGGCAACCACCAGGTAGGGATCGTCGCCATCGTAACGTACCACCAGCGGCGGTGGGACGAGTGCGCCTTTGACTAAATTATCGGTGAGGTCCAGCAGACCGGAAATGAAACTCCGGTAACAGTAGACCACTTCGTCTTGGATCGCGTCGCGGTCGTCGCCGGCGGGCAGCCGTTTGGGAAAGAAGCCGCCTTTGGCGCCGACCGGGACGATTACGGTATTTTTCACCATCTGTGCCTTCATCAGGCCGAGCACCTCGGTGCGGAAGTCCTCGCGGCGGTCCGACCAACGGATGCCGCCGCGCGCCACAGGTCCGCCGCGCAGATGTACACCTTCCACCCGCGGCGAATAGACGAAGATCTCGAACATCGGCCGCGGCAAGGGCAGATTGGGGATCTGCGCCGGATCGAATTTGAAAGACACATACGGTTTGTGCTGACCATTGGCGCCGGTCTGGTAGTAATTGGTGCGCAACATGGCCTGGATGAGGGTGAGGAACTGACGCAGGATGCGGTCTTCGTCGAGGTTGACGACCTCGGACAGATTTTTTTCGAGCGCGGCGCCGATGTCGGCGCCGCGCTCGATAGCGTTTTCCTGACCCTCCGGATCAAAGCGCGCTTCGAATAATTCCACCAGCAAGGCGGCCGCCCGCGGATTGTTGGCCAGACTGTGTTCCATATAAGCCTGACTGAAAGGTGTGCGGGTTTGCAGCAGATATTTGCAGAGCGCGCGTAACACCACCACGCCGCGCCAGGGCAGGCGCGCGGCGAGCACCAGTTGATTGAAACCGTCGCTCTCCATGGCGCCGCTGCAGATTTGCGCGAAGGCGTCTTGGAAGAGGTCTTTTACTTCCATCACATCCACGCTGTGTTGCGCGCCCACGGTCATGTCGAAATCCAGTATCCAATACGGGCCGCCGGAACGGGGGGTGATTTCGTAAGGCTGCGCGCTCAATACCCGCAAGCCCATGCGCTCCAACATGGGCAGCACATCGGAGAGCGCCATGGGTTGCTCGTGGCCGAAGACCTTGAAGCGCAGCAATTCGCCGCCTTCTTCGAGCGGGCGGTACAGATGGGTGGCGAGCGGCTGGTTGATGTCGATGCCTTCCAGTCGTTGAATGTCGAGTACCGCGCTGCGCGGGGGGAAGTCGTCGCGATAAGCGGGCGGAAAGGCGTCGCGGTAACGTTGATGGAGCCGGCTGCCGGCCTCCTCGCCGAATTGTTCGTGGAGAGCGCTACATAAGACGTCTTGCCAGGACAACATCGCCTCCACCATGCGCGCCTGCAACTCGGCGACGTCGTAGTCGGGCAGATGCTCGGGGCGGGTGCGAATGATGAAATGCACCCGCGCCAGCGGCGATTCGGAGATCTGGATGTTGAACTCCACACTTTGCCCGTCGAGGGCCCGCAGCAGAATGTCTTGGATGCGGTGGCGGAGATCGGTGTGGTAACGGTCGCGCGGCACGTAGACCAGCGCGGTGATGAAACGGCCGAACAGGTCTTTGCGCAGAAACAAGCCGAGGCGATGGCGTTCCTGCACTTGGTAGACGCCGGTGGCTACTTCGTACAATTCCTCTTCGGTGAATTGAAACATTTCATCGCGCGGAAAGGTGTCGAGGATGTGGACCAGCGCCTTGCGGTCGTGGCTGGCGGGCGGGTAGCCGGCCCGGTCGACCACGTAGCGGACTTTTTTGCGCAGGATGGGGATGTCCCCGGGCCGCGCGCTGTAAGCCAGCGAGCTATAAAGACCGATGAAACGCCATTCGCCGATCACTTCGCCCGCTTCGTTGAAACGTTTGATGCCGAGATAATCGAGATGCACCGGCCGGTGTACCGTGGAGACGCTGGTGGATTTGGTGATGATCAGCAGTGTCGGCGCGCGGGCCAGGGCCCGCAGCGGCGGCGGGATGTGGGCGAAGCTCTGCGATTCACGCGCCGGGTCGTCGCTGTTGTCACGCAACACCCCTAGACCCGAGCCGGGAACCTGACGCAACACGTCCTGACCTTGTTCGTTGACCAAGTCATAAGCCCGGAAGCCGACGAAGGTGAAGTGATGGTCGTTCACCCAGCGCAAGAAATGCAGCACTTCCTGCTGATCTTCCGGCTCTACCGGCAGGCTGCGCGGCTCGAGGGCGGCGATGATGGCGGCGATGCGTTCGCGCATGGCCGCCCAGTCGTCGACCACCGCCCGCACGTCGCCCAGTACTCGCAGTAATTCAGCACGTAAGGTTTGCAGTTCGGCGGCCCCGGTTTGGCGGGTGATCTCGAAACGCATGATCGCCTCCGGCATGCCGTCTTCATCGCCGCCGTTGTTGGGCAGCACGGCGCGGAGTTGACCCGCGTCGTCACGTCGCATGCGCAGTACCGGGTGCAGCGAAAAGTGCAGGGTATAGCCTTCGCGCAGTAATTCCATGTTGAGTGAGTCCACCAGGAACGGTCGGTCGTCGCACACCACTTCCACCACGGTATGGGTAGACTGCCAGCCGTGTTCTTCGTAGCGGGGGTTGTAGACATGGACCAAATCTTCATCGGCGCGGCGCTGACGCGCCAGCTTCCAATGGCAAAGCGCGGCGCCGTAGAGATCTTCTACCGGGTGTTCCAGCAGGTCGGCGCTGTTGCCGGCTTCGTAATAAGAACGGGCGAAATCGGCCGCCTGGGCGGCCTCCGGTGCGCTGAGCCGTTCTTGGATGAGCGCGGCGATGCGCTCGAGTAGGGCGGTCTTATCCTGGCTGGGGCTGAGACTCATGTGAGCTCCTTTCACACCGCAGGTTATAGTGTGCCTGGAACGGCGCGAATAGCCAACGCGCGCGGCCTCGAAATGCTCTGTGCCGGCCGGCATTTTCACTGTTGTTTTTCGCATGCGCCATTGCCGAGGTTATCGTCATTCCGCCGCGAAAGATCAAGCGCACCAGCCGCTGTCGAGGGTGCATCTCGCTATTGTGGGGTGCTTTCTGAGAAAATGAATGCCCCGGCCGTCGCCCTGCGCGCGGCCGGGGCGAGATTTTTATAAACCACAGCCTCAAAGGAAGCCGATATGACGCCATTAGTGGGTCTCATCATGGGTTCAACGTCCGATTGGGACACACTGCAACACGCGGCGGCCACCCTCGAACAGCTGGGCGTGCCCTTCGAGGCGCGGGTGGTGTCGGCGCACCGCACACCCGATCTGTTGTTCGACTACGCCGCCGGTGCGGAGGCGCGCGGTTTGGAACTGATCATCGCCGGCGCCGGTGGCGCGGCCCATCTGCCGGGCATGGTGGCGGCCAAGACCGTGTTGCCGGTATTGGGCGTGCCGGTGCAGTCGCAGGCCCTCAGCGGCATGGATTCTCTGTTATCCATGGTGCAGATGCCGGCGGGCGTGCCGGTGGGCACCCTGGCCATCGGCAAGGCCGGCGCGATCAACGCCGCCTTGCTGGCGACGAGTATCTTGGGTGCCAAGCACGCGGCCTTTCGCGAAGCCTTGCGCCAATTCCGGCAGGACCAGACCGCCGCGGTGCTGGCCAAGCGCGATCCGCGGGAGCAGCCTTGATGCGTTTGGGTATCGTCGGCGGCGGGCAATTGGCCCGCATGTTGGCCTTGGCCGCCGCGTCCCTCGGCGTGCGCTGCCGCGTGCTCGAACCGGCCGCCGATGCCTGCGCCGCGGTGGCGGCCGAACACATCCGTGCGCCGTATGATGACGCCGCCGGTTTGCGGCGTTTGGCGGATGACGCCGATTGCGTCAGCTTCGAATTCGAAAACGTGCCGGTGGCCAGCCTGGATTATCTGGTGGACCACGCGCCGGTGTTTCCCTCGCCCAAAGCCCTGGCCACGGCGCGCGATCGTTTAATCGAAAAAACCCTGTTTCGCACTTTAGGCATTCCCACCGCGGAATTCCGCGCGGTTGATTCCCGCGCGGACTTGGACGCGGCGGTCGCGGCCTTGGGTCTCCCCGCGGTATTGAAGACCCGCACTTTAGGTTACGACGGCAAGGGCCAGGCCGTGCTGCGCGACGCGGCGGACCTGGCGGCGGCGTGGGCGAAACTGGGCGGTGTGCCGTTGATCCTGGAGGCCTTCGTGCCCTTCGCGCGCGAGGTGTCGGTGATCGCGGTGCGCGGCCGCGACGGCGAGAGCGCGTTTTATCCGCTTACCGAGAACACCCATCGCGAAGGCATTCTGCATCTCTCGTTCAGTTGCGCCAATGACGAGATGCAGGCCCCGGCGCAGGATTACGCGAACCGACTGCTCGACGCGCTGGATTATGTCGGCGTGCTGGCCCTGGAATTGTTTGAAGCCGACGGAAAATTATTAGCCAACGAATTCGCGCCGCGCGTCCACAACTCCGGACATTGGACCATCGAGGGCGCCGAGACCAGTCAATTTGAAAATCATGTGCGCGCGGTGTTGGGTCTGCCGTTGGGCCGCACCAACGCGCTGGGCTGTTCGGCCATGGTGAATTTCATCGGCCGTCTACCGCCGCGCGAGGCGGTATTACGCCTGCCCGCCGTGCATTTGCACGATTACGCCAAACAGCCACGTGCCGGCCGCAAAGTGGGACATGCCACCTTGCGCGTGACGGATGCGGCGAGTTTGCATGCGGCCTTGCCGGGGTTGCTGGCCTTGGCCGAAAGCGATGTGCTTTAACGGCAGTGCTGAAAAAAAATGGCTTAACCGCCAAAGCGCAAAGGACGTCAAGAAAAAATCCCTTCAATGAAAGAAGACCTGTGGCGTCTTGGCGGTTCAAGATGAATGAATGGGTAGTTCCCTAAACGCGGCAAGCGCATTTCCATGCCGGCCGATAACCTGGACCAGGCATTCCATCGCGCATGAGCGCTGCAATCCTATTCGCAGTCGGGAGGAAATATGAAAATCGGCATACCCAAAGAAATTAAGGACCATGAGTTTCGAGTTGGGGTAACGCCTTCCGGGGTGAAGACCTTGGTAAAGGCGGGCCACCAAGTTTTAGTCGAACAGGCGGCAGGCGCCGCCATCGGATTCTCCGATGCCCTGTACCGCGCGGCGGGCGCCGCGGTGGTGAGCCGTGACGAAGTCTATGCCTGTCCGCTGGTAGTGAAAGTGAAAGAGCCGCAGCCCAGCGAGTTTCCTCTGTTGTGGGAAGGCCAGGTGTTGTTCACCTATCTGCATCTCGCGCCGGACCCAATACAAACCCGGGCTTTGGTCGAGCGCAAGGTGGTGGCCATCGCCTATGAGACGGTGACGGATCATCACAATAATCTGCCGCTGCTGGTGCCCATGAGCGAAGTAGCGGGGCGTCTGGCGATACAGGCCGGTGCGCACGCCTTGCAGATGATCAACGGCGGTTGCGGCGTGTTGCTGGGCGGCGTGCCCGGTGTGCCGCCGGGCCGGGTGGTGATCATCGGCGGCGGCATCGTCGGCACCCAGGCCGCGCGGATGGCGCTGGGTCTCGGCGCCGATGTGACGATACTCGACGTGAATCTGGAGCGGCTGCGCCAGCTCGACGATTTATTCGGCCCGGCGCTCAAGACCCGTTACTCCGACGGCGATGCCATAAGTGAATTGACGGCGCAAGCGGATTTGGTAGTGGGTTCGGTGCTCATCCCCGGCAAGCAGGCGCCCAAACTCATCACCCGCGAACAGATCAAACACATGAAGTGCGGCGCGGTGCTGGTGGATGTGGCCATCGACCAAGGCGGCTGCGCCGAGACCTCGCGACCCACCACGCATTCCGATCCCATATACATCGTCGACGGCGTGGTGCACTACTGCGTCGCCAACATGCCCGGCGCGGTAGCGCATACCGCTACCGGCGCGCTCAGCCACGCCACCTTGCCCTACGTGTTGCAACTGGCCAACAAGGGTTGGCGGCAGGCCTTGCGCGACAACCCGGGTTTGCGCGAGGGCTTGAATGTCTGCGCGGGGCAAGTGACCAACCGCCACGTGGCGGAGGATTTGGGGTATGAGTATGTGGCGGCGGAGCGGGTGTTGAATGAGTGAATTTATTGTGAGATTAACCTTGTCAATTACGAATAGTACGGTTAATTTCCCGCTATATTCTATGCTTGCTATACATTAATTACGTTACCAATGGTTGTCTGCAAAGTATGGCGATAGCAATTACAACTTTAGAAGGCGAAAATCATCCACATCGCATTTTGTGGCGATGTTGCCTTATTCAGATTGAGCGTGCTCGAGCGGAGATAAAGGGCAGAATGTACTTTGATCTTTCTGCCATGCTTATGGCCTATCTGACGTATGAAGCTTATTTGAACTTTTTGGGTACTCGCGTTACTCCTTCTGATTGGGAGAACGAGCGTGAATTTTTCAGAAAAGCGCCCTATAAGGGTACGGAAGGAAAGTTAAAAAGAATGGGTCTACGCGGATTAGTGTGGGTCATTTTTCGTGAATTTCGGTAGTGGCGGCAAGAAGGCAGCGATGATTTTCAACTTGAGATACTCCTCATCGCGGTAGCCGTAAGCCCGCCGCTGC